>JAUVLU010000011.1 GCA_030600585.1 Candidatus Cloacimonadota bacterium
GATGATGCAATTTCTCAATTCAGACTTGCCGGAAGTATTTTTGAAGGTCATGTAGAACCGGATGTGCCGGGCATTGAATGGGCAAGCGGAAATCTGGGTCAGGGACTTTCTGCCGGATGCGGTTTTGCTCTGGCAAGTAAACTAAAAAACATTGATAATCATACTTTTGTTCTAATGGGAGATGGTGAACAGCAGAAAGGGCAAATAAGTGAAGCGCGCAGATTCGCCGTAAAATATAATTTGAATATCACAGCTTTTATCGATTATAATCAATTACAGATAAGCGGTGACATTAATAATGTTATGCCTCAAAATATTATGGAAAATTATCTTTCGGACGGCTGGGATGTAATTGAGATCGATGGTCATGACCTGATTGAGATACGAGATGCAATTCTGGATTCTGTTCAAAATGAAAATCCAACTGTGATAATCGGGCATACAATAATGGGGAAAGGCGTTTCATTTATGGAGAACAAAGAAAAATATCACGGGTCTCCCCTCCCGGAAGAACAACTTGAAAAAGCTCTAAATGAGCTTGGTATAGATAATGATCTTGATAAATATAAAAAACTCAGAAACGAATTTAAAACTTTAGATTCCACAAAGAATGACAACTATTCCAATACAGATTTTGATATAAATGTTGGCGAACCAATAATATATGAAGATAAAACCGATAACCGCTCTGCCTGGGGAAATGCAATTGCCGATATTGCTTCCAAAAATAAAAACGCGCTTATCGTTGTTTTCGATTGCGACCTGCAGGGAAGTGTGAAGACCAAAGAATTCGAGTCTGCCTTACCGGAGAACTTCATTCAGGGTGGAATAATGGAACATAACACAGCCGTTGTCGCCGCTGCTATGTCTAAAGAGGGATTACAGGTTTTCTTCCCTGATTTTGGCGTTTTCGGGGTTGATGAAACTTTTAATCAGCATAGATTGAGTGATATTAATAAAAGCAACTTGAAAATTATTACTACGCATGTTGGCTTGGATGTCGGAGAAGACGGCAAAACACATCAATGCATAGACTATTTTGGGTTAATGAAAAATCTCTACAATTTTAAAACCATTATTCCGGCTGATCCAAATCAAACAGACAGGATCATCCGTTACATTACAGGAAAATACGGAAACTTCCTCATTCCAATGGGACGTTCCAAACTGGAATTGATAAGAAATGATAACGGCGACATATATTTTGGAACTGATTACAAATTTGAATACGGCAAAGCAGACCTGCTGAGAGATGGAAAAACGGCTGCACTTTTTGTTATGGGAACACTTACGGGAAGAGCTATATTAATTGCGGATAAATTAAAAGAGCTGGGAATCTCACTTCAAGTGTGGAATATTTCATGCCCGAATGATCTGGATGAAGATGCGTTAAAACAAGCTGCAAAAACCGGAACAGTTTTCACTTATGAAGATCATAATGTAAATACCGGTATCGGGAATAGCATTGCAGATAAAATGATGCAGATCGGTTTGCAGTGCAAATTCATAAAATTTGGTGTTGAGGATTATGCGCTTTCGGGTAATAGTGAAGATGTGTTCAAACATTGCAAATTGGATGTGGATTCTATTATGAAGAGAATTGAAAAGGTATTAAAAGAAAATTAAGTTCTTATTATTTAGTAGCAGAATTAATTTATTCAATTTGTAGAATCTACTTTATTAGAGTAAATTAGCAGTTAAGAGAAAATTGATTACATACTGGATTTAGAATAACTATTCACTAAATAAAAACACCAACATATTGAAATAAAGTAAAATATGGATGAAATATCTAAATAAAAATATTTGACACTTATGGGAATATGAATTGTTTGGTAAAAAAAAAATTAAGGAGACAAGAATGGCTAGATGGTCAAAACAGATTGATAATGTTTTAAAATTATCATCAACGAATAAATCTGATGAGAAATTTATAGAATCGTTTAACAGAATTCGAAATCACCTTCCTGTAAACGATCAAGAGAAGAAAGAATTTGATGAATTTTCACTGGTAACCAGTAGTATGGCTATTTTAATCCATATTGCTAAAGCTGATGGTGTATTAAAAGGCGAAGAGCATGAAAGAATAATTGAAGATTTGATCTTCCAACTTGAACAACGTCCTTATGAATACGATGAACTTTCTGAAAAGTTTGGTAAATATGAACGTGAAATAATTAGTAATATGTTTGATAAGTTATTAATGGATTACGAAAAGGATTTAATTGATCTGGATGAAATAATTCGCATTATAAAAATGATCTATCAGAATAATCTTGAAAAACGCTTCTATCTCATAAGACTCTGTTTTTACGTAGCTTTTGCTGATTCTGACTATGACAAAAAAGAGCATAACGCAATAAAAGAAATTGCTAATAAACTTGATCTAACTCCGGAAGATATAACAAAAATTGAAAAAGAAACCAGGGATGAAGTTATAAATAATAAGTAACATTAATAATCCGAAACTTTTGTAATTATTTATCAGTAATAAGCCATCTGAAATTTCAGATGGTTTATTTTTTTGTGAATTTCCTAAAAATCCTTCCTGAAAATAACAACGTGCAATACTCGTCCAGTCTTCTATAAATCGGCTTTGCAAAGCAAAACGATGCTTTTTATGCTTCGGATTGGCAGGCAGGATGACACAAGCTCAGGTTAAATAAATTAAAACCCTTCTATTTTAACATTAAATTCTACTTTTTCAATTTCTATTTCACTTATCAAATTATTATCACTATCGGTTGAAATAGTATGAATTGGATATTGAATTCCATCTACAGTTTTATAATCAATGTAAGTACGTATAATTTGTTTCGCATCTATCAGATAGATCATTTGAACGGGAAGTTTTTTTTCAATATCTACAAATAATGTAAGTTTAGAATCGTTCTTTACAAGTTCAAGTTCATAACATTCTCTTTCCAGAATTGTCTTTTCACCCAAAAGTTTGATCTCATAATCGGTTTTGCTTTGCGCAATTAGGATAAAATTCCTATTCAAATTACCACTTATCGCGTTGATATATTCTTCCGGTAAATTCTCGTAAAACCCTTGCGGATATTTGAGCCAGCCATTATCGTTATCAATAATAAATTCTTTATCTTTGAACTTGATACGGAGTTTGCCGGGTAACTGCACTTCCACCTGTACAGGAAATGATATTGTACCAAATTCAATAGGTTGATTTGCCGTACCATTCGTGCGTATGGTCTTTATTTGATCTACATTGCCGATACTTCGCACTATCTCATCAAATATTTTGCTGCCCTCAAATTGCTGTTTCTCTCCAAGTTTGTATTCTCCAAATTCATCGGAAACCAAAGCAACGGAAATAAGAAATATTATACAAACTAATTTTATAATTTTCATTCTAATCTAACTCCTTCGACTGGAATACAAAAAATGAATGGATTTTTTTGTCAAATAATTAAAACAGGGCTGTTATGCTAAATGGCTGTCTTTTGCAGTATGTGCAAAATTTGCACATACTGAATATTCATCAAGTTCAACTTTCGAATGTGGCTCCCAACTTCCGAATGCTTCAACAAAGAGTCGGCTTGCGAAGCAAACGATCTCCACTCATTCATCTTAACTTTGTCGAATCTTCGGAATGTTGACTTCTTGAATCTTCAGCTTCTGATTTCAAAAAACAATCGGATGACCTTTGGACAATCCGATGTTTTCCCAACTTCTCACGAAAGCTTTCGGGACGCCCTGACAGACCGACCAAAGTTTGAATCCGGCGTGTTTACTCCGGCTTTTGACGGATGCCAGATTCAGACGGAAAAAATAACGAGACTGAATCGCAGGTGCTTTTTTTATGTAGCATAAAACTATTGCAAAAGAAATAAAAACTAATTATTTAAACCAATTTTGGATTCATTGACATCATTTATAGTTGGTTTTCCAATTTTAAATAAATTGGCTTCTATATTTTTAGTTTCTGTTAACCAAGTTTCTAATTCCTGAGATTTAAGATTACGTTTTATCATTAGAAGTATAAAACCAATAAAAAAGCCAACAGCAGTTACATTATATATTGGGAATTCTCCTTCACCAAGAATTGAAGAAGCAATAATTAAAACAATAACTGAAACAATCATTAAACCACATCCAAACCCACCTAAATCTTTTGAGGTCTTAAATGCTTTCTCGATAAGTTCATTTGTAATTTTGCCAAAATAGGATTTAATTTCTGAATATAATGATGAAAATTCATTATAAAACTTCGAATTAGATAAACCAATTAGTTCGCTAAATATCAATATTTTTTCAAATTCTGGAATAATACATTGATTGTTTATGAAGTTTATCAGTTTGTTATTATCTAGAACGATAGTATTAATTTTTTTTTCAAAAGAGAGAAGTAAATTATTATATTCAATTAAAATAATATTATGTATCGACTCTAACCATGTTTTTACAGCATTATCAATAAAAGCAATAATGTCCGGAGAGACACTTTTTTTCATTTCTATTAATGATTTAGCTAATGGTAATGTTTGTTCTATGATTTTGTAATTTTTATCAAAGATTTTGTTTTTAACATTTTCGTCATAATGTTTGAAACGATTTTCAGCAATTGGAATTATTGCATCTTCTGTAAGCCATTTGCCTATTGAAATAAAAGTTGATAGAAGGTTGTCTGTTCCAATATTTTGTGAAAATTTAATGATTGCAATTGATTCAAAAATTGATTTTATCTCTATATTTGTTTCAATCAGGTCGGAAGATAAGGATAAACATTTTTTCATTGATTTAATTGAATTTCCTAAGAAGTCTTCTTTTTTGTCCATTAATTGTAATTCAGAAATAGCTTTAATTAACCAACCAACAGGAGCTTTAGAATTTAACTTTATTGTCTCTTCTGAAAGAGCTAAAGTTTTTTCAAAATTGTCATTTTCTAGTTCAACAGATATTAAATCACATATAGAATTGATTTCATCTCTTTCACCTATTTGTAGTAAATCTTTCTTAAATAAATATTGAGCAATATTAGAATTCATAATTCCTCCTAATTTTAGAGAATTTACCAATATAAAGAACACCCTTTAATAACTCATTAAAGTGTATCTCGATTTGTTCAAATTTTTCAAAATACATTTTAATTTCATTTATATGATTGTCATATGTAGAATTGTTTATAATTTTTGGATATACTATTAATATGATGACATTATTATTTAATTTTGAGTTTTTTATTAGTTCCCTTTTTTCAATTGAACGTTTTAGATCACAAATATTTGTAGGTACCTGATTATTTGTTTCAGAAGTTAATACTTTCAATTCAATTGCCCAATCACCAACAACAATATCGACATCATTATGTTTTTCAGGAATTACATTTTCATTATTCATAATCGTTTTCAATAAACCTACAATTTCAACTTGTAACCAACCTTCAAACCGAGACCTTTGATTGGTATATGATTCTATACCTCTGTGTTTTTCAATTTTTGGAATTATGCTTTTTCTTATCGCTTCAACTAAAACCGAAAAATTCATTTCAAAACCTCCTTTATTTTTATGCTACATAATGTGTGGCGTGTGCGGCGGGAATCCGGCAGCTGCCGGATCACGACCAAACAAACCGACCAAACCTGAATCGGAACGATTCAGACGAAAGCGGACTGCCAACCCAACTGCAGGTGCTTTTGTTAGTGGCAAATCTACTCCATTAATCTTTTTGTAAATTCTTTAAATGTGACACATCTATTGGGAGGAATCATTGCAGAAATCCATCCTTTTCCTCTTCCTTTTTTTATTGTTCCATCTTTTAATAAATTTTTATTTAACCTCAAAGGTTTATCGAGAAAATAATATGTGAAAACTTCATTTGAATCTTGATCATTAGATTCTACTCCAGAAATCCAATTATTTACAATTTGTTTATCTTTACAAAAACTTAGAAGGTCACTTTCGAAATTTCTTATGTCTTTTGGGCTTAAAGTTAAAATACCCAGAATTTTTGATAGATAACTAATCCCAAGACCTTCTTCTTGTTTAGCATTATTTGTAAAGTATGGAGCAAAATATAGAGGACTACCAAAGGTTTGATTTCTTCTATAAATTCGATACTTTTTAAATCTTTCTATTTCGTTAGAATCCGAAACATCTTGTACTAAAATTTCTTTTTGCTCAGTCATTTTAAAACTCCTTATAATATATTTTAAAAATTCATTTATAATTTCATCATCATAAAACTCACGATTATCAAATAAAGTAATTATATCAAACCAGCTTAAATGTAAAATTTGAATGTTATCTGTTACAAGCTTATTTGTGTCTCTTTTTTGAGTTATAAAACATAAGATATTTTTTGTGCAATTAGAATCGAATGCTGTTAAATATTGAGTCCTTTGTTCTTTTATTTTATTATTTCTAACTTTAGATTCAATAATTATGTGAAAATAAGTTGAATATTTTATTTCAATATCTGTTCGTCCTTCTTTTCTACTTTTCTCTGTTAAAATATCAATTTCTTTGAAATTATTCATCGTATTTTTATATGGTAAACCAATGCTTTGCAAAAATTGGAAAAGAGCTTTAGAGTTATTACCAATAATATATGCAAAAGCTTTAGAAAGTGCTGCTTCATCGTTACCAAGTAAATCAAATCTATTCAGTATTGAATATGGATGACCAGATTTTTTTATCAACAATTTTCACTCCTTTGCCACTAACATCTGCACGCCACGTCCACCGAAATGGTATACATAACCAACTTATAGATATGATAAAAATAGGTATACAATAACTTTTTTGTAAGTTATTGTATACCATTCAATCATCAATCTCGATATCCAAATTATCAAGTGGATTCTTAATTTTACTGAGTCCTCTTTTCGTTATATGTGTATAAATCTCTGTTGTCTGCCCCGTAGTTTTGAAAAAATGTATCGGGGTTTTAGAACTGTTATGTCCAAGAATTTTCTGAATATATCTCAAGTTTCCTCTCCTAAATTCTAATGTTTCAAGTTAATTATTAAAATCAAAACCGAATTTGATAAAATGATAGTTAGGTGTCAATTAGAAAATAATTCTGAGTTTCGACTCGAAAGAGAAACGTCGAGTCGAAGCGGTGCAATTAGCCATTGTTAGGTTCAAGACAATCCGTCAAATGCCGGAGGAACGAGTAAAAATAAAATCTGAGATTCTTCCGTCTTCGTCCCGATTTTCGGGACTACGCCGCGACAAGTCGTCGAATGTCTATGTATGTTCATCCTCAGACTGTGTCCGGCTTTTGACGGAAAGACAGATTTATTTTTCATTCTCAAATCGTATATCGAAAATCTCAAATCAATTCTTTCTGCGGCTTCTAATGCCTGCCCGCCTCTGGCGTGGCTCCCTCTTTTGTTTTTGAAGAGAGGGAAAGCAGGGTGAGTTAATTCTTTCAGCGGCATCTTATGTTATTATGAGTCAGGTTTACTTTCCCGCCACGGAGTGTCGGGCTACTGCGTTCACCTTTCTTTGCGTACTTAGCGTCTTTGCGGTGAGTTATCATTATTCTTGACGCTATCCACGTCATTTTCAAATT
The DNA here is from genome assembly GCA_030600585.1 of Candidatus Cloacimonadota bacterium. Lineage (GTDB taxonomy): Bacteria > Cloacimonadota > Cloacimonadia > Cloacimonadales > TCS61 > Tenebribacter. Next base: position 7,541 of record JAUVLU010000011.1, read on the forward strand.
GCAATTTATGAGTATCTTTTACAATAAAATAAGGTCGTTGATAGATAAATCGGAGTTTATCAAAAAATTCGATGCGGAAATTGCCGAAAAAAGATCGAGGAGTTTATTTCATAATCTCAATCGTTCTGCAAAATCACTGCTGCTGGCACGGGTATTTGAACAAACAGGGAAGAACATAATTTTTATAACTGCGGATGATAAAGTTGCAGAAGATTATCTCGATGATCTTGATCTTCTAATTGGAAAAGACCGAGCGCATTTCCTGCCGGATTATGAAGTTCTGCCTTATGAACAGCGTTCACCGCATTATATGCTGCGAGGGCAGAGGATCGAAACTCTTACTGCCGCCGTATCTTCTGAGCCGGGAATTTTTAGTGTTTCCGTTCGCTCTCTTCTGCGTAAAATAACTGCTGCTGCAATTTTCAAAGAGAATATAATCAGGTTTTCTGTTAACGATGAATACGATCCCGACCTTCTTATTTCCAATCTCGTTGGAATGGGATACGAGAACCAGTTTCAGGTTTCCAAAGTTGGAGAGATCGCCCGTCGTGGCGGCATTATCGATGTATTCAGCCCCAATTCGCACCGTCCGGTTAGAATCGAGTTTTTTGGTGATATAATAGAATCGATACGAGTATTTTCTGTAAATTCTCAACGTTCTACCGGTGAGGAACTAACCAAAATTACCTTAATTTCTTCCCGTGAATTTTCGCTGCATGATATCGATACGGATGAGAAGATGTGGCAGAAGATCCATGATAACGGATTCTATGAAGGAATCGAACTCGATGTTTCTATGCTTATCCCCAAAGTTGGAACTTTCTTGGAATATTTCCAGTCGGATAATTGCATTATTTTTTGGGATGAATTTCAATATATTCCATCTTATGTAAAAGAAATTTTTGAAGAAACGACCGATCTTTATCAGAAAATTCGTTCCAAATATAAGAAACGTATAATTCCACAACCGGATGCGCTTTTCGCTGATAAACGGTTTGTGAATAAAATTTTAAAGAAATATTCCAATTATTTTCTTTCTGCTTCATTTCAGGAATTTAAAGAGATCACTGCCAAATTCAAAGCACCGATAGCATCCCAAATAAATCTGCAGGGAAACCTTGAAATCTTTGAGAAAGAACTCAGAGATAAATTGGAAGCCGGTTACAGAATAATCATTCAATCTGATAATAGCAGTCAAAGTAAACGGATGCGTGATCTATTGCCGGAATTTGATGAACAGATAGATTTCACGATCGGTGTTTTGCAATCCGGTTTTGATCTTACCGATGCTAAGATTGCGGTTTATACCGACCATGAAATATTCAGCAGATATAAGCGTAAACGGCATCAGAACAGGTTTTCCAAAGAAGAAGCTCTGGTAGATTACGATGCGCTGAAACCCGGGGATTACATTGTTCATATCGATCATGGCATCGGCATTTATGCAGGATTAAAACGATTGAACATTGAAGGTAATACAATAGAAACTCTTACTTTGCGTTATGCCGGCAATGACGTGGTTTATGTTCCAACCTTCCAGCTTTCATTAGTTTCCAAATTTGTTTCGGAAGAGGGAATCGCCCCTGCAATTCACAAACTCGGCAGTAAAAAATGGGAAAATATGAAATCTCGGGCACAAAAACAGATCGAGCTTATTGCCGAGGATCTGATAAAATTGTATGCCGAGCGAAAGGTTAAAAAAGGTATTGTCTTTGAACCTGATTCCGCATGGCAGACCGAGATGGAAGAATCCTTCATCTACGAAGATACACCAGATCAGAAGAGAGCTGCCGAAGAGATAAAGACAGACATGGAAGACAATACGCCAATGGAACGCCTGTTGTGCGGAGATGTGGGATTTGGAAAAACCGAAGTTGCAATCCGCGCAGCGTTCAAAGCTGTGAACAGCGGATATCAGGTTGCCATATTGGTTCCAACAACTCTGCTGGCAGAACAGCATTATCTTGTTTTCAGGGAAAGGCTGGCTCAATATCCGGTAAGAATTGCCATGTTCAGCCGATTCCGTTCTAAAGCTAATATAAAAAATGATGTGGCAAGATTGGCAACAGGTGAAATCGATATTGCCATCGGTACTCACCGTCTGTTTTCACAAGATATAAAATATAGGAAACTCGGACTGCTTATAATTGATGAAGAACATAGATTCGGTGTTCGGCATAAAGATAAACTGCGGCAGATTAAAACAAATGTAGATACGCTTTATATGAGCGCAACACCAATTCCCCGCACAATGTATATGGCACTTTCCAAATTGAAGGAATTATCTCTCATTCGCACTCCACCTAAAGCAAGATTGCCGATAAGAACTATTATCGTTCCTTACGATATTAATATTATCAAAGATGCTATCAATCGCGAAGTTGATCGTGGCGGACAGGTTTTCTTTGTTCATAACAGAGTGCAGACAATTGAAAGCATAGCTGCCGAACTGCAGGAACTTCTCCCTCACGTGAGTTTTGAGATCGGTCATGGACAATTACCGGAGAAACAATTAGAAAGAATAACACTCGATTTTGCGCATCATAAATTCGATGTGCTCATCGCAACCACAATTATAGAATCCGGCATCGATATTCCAAATGCAAATACAATGATAGTAAATCGTGCCGATATGTTCGGACTTGCCCAATTATATCAGATGCGAGGCAGAGTTGGAAGAAGTAACCGCCGCGCTTACGCTTATCTCATAATTCCGCCTAAATTGAATGATGATGCGCGAAACAGACTGGAATCACTCATCGAATATGAATCATTGGGAAGCGGATACCAGATCGCGATGCGGGATATGGAACTGCGTGGAGCCGGATCACTTTTGGGAACCAAACAAAGCGGTATAATTAATTCTATTGGATTTAATTATTATAATCGTCTTTTGGAAAGTGCTATTAAAGAATTACAGGATGAAGAATTTACAGCGGAATTGCAAAAAGAAAAGCTGCTGCATCTTAAATTAGATATAGATCATTATTTTCCTGAAACTTATATTTCCAATGAAAAAGAAAGATTGGAAATTTACCGCAAACTTTTACATTTTAATTCATTAAATGAATTTGATGATATTGAGAAAGAATTAACCGATAGATTTGGTGAAATACCGGAGAAATCGGGGAATGCAATTCTGTATTATAAATTGCGTATGCTGGCTCTGCAAGCTAATCTTCGTTCCCTCGATATTAAGAAAGATCGATTCATAATTGAATTTGATTCCAAGTGCCTTCCACCCCGTTCTTTGATCTCAGAAATTATAGGCGAATTCAAATATCCGGTCAATTTTGACACAACAAAAAATCTAAAAATTATTTTCAATATCTCCGAAGCAACTGAAACCGTAAAAAACAATCACCTGAAAATAGCTCTCAAGATATTGCAATTTATCGCTGAAAATTCTTAAAACAGCATATTTACGAGTATATGAAAACATTTGACAAAAAAGCCTAACTTTAGAATTTTTCATCATCTTGAAAAGAGTATTGTTTAATAGTTTAGAAATTCAGGAGGTTCAATGAAAAATATAAACATATTTATGTTAGTAATAGTCGTGCTTCTTTCTTCTATTTGTCTTTTTGCTGAGGGAATTGGCGGTATGCAATATGGTAGCAATATCATGTATAATGTCTCTGTTGTTGGTGCTGTTAAGAATCCGGGAGTTTATATGCTTCCACCAACCAGCCGTGTTTCAGAAGCTATTAAATTTGCCAATACACTTCTCGATACGATCAATGTTCCCGTGCATGCTGCAGATAATGCCTCAAAAAGAAATATTACCCTAAAGAGAAATGAAGAGATCATAAAACTCGACTTGTTAAGATTCCTCGTTCTCGGTGAAGACGATTCTAATCCATATCTAAAAGATGGAGATATTATTATAGTACCGGCTATTAAAAAACAAGTACATGTTTATGGTGCTGTCGGTAATAGAAATGATGAGGAGCTTAACAACTCTATCGAGTTAAGAGATGAAGACAGGGTGTTTGATATTATTGAACTTGTAATGGGTATAATGCCAAGTACAGATAACCGGAATGCTGAAATCGTGAGATTTATCGAGAATTCATCTAAAACTGAATCGATCAGTATAGACCTTGAAAAGATCATGGAAGATCCTGAGTCTAAAGAGAATATGATATTGCAAAATGATGACAGGATATATATTCGCGAAATTCCTGAATATCATAATAAAAGTTTTGTTACTTTGATAGGCGAAATTGCTTACGATGGAACTTATGCGATTGAAAACAATAAAACAACCCTTCTGCAGATAATTACAAAATCAGGCGGACCGACTGAGGATGCCGATCTTTCCAATGCCTATCTTCAAAGAATTAGTGAAGAAGATCTACGTGAACCGGAATATGAAGAATTAAAAAAAACACGAACTACCGATATGTCTCATCTTGAATATAGATATTTCAGAAATAAACTTACTGAAGAAATTGGTATCTTCGCTAAAAATTTTGATACTTTATGGAACAATAAAGAAATTGAATATGATATTAACCTGAAAGATGGAGATGTGATATATTTCCCGGCAAAAGCAGTTGCTATAAATATTAGTGGAGAAGTTGCAAACCCGGGACTTATCAATCATGATAGCGAATTGAATTATCTTGAGTATATCGAGCTTGCCGGTGGCATTACAGGTAAAGCATGGAAAGGAAAGATAAAAATAATCCGAGCAAAAACAGGTGAGTGGATCAACCCGAATAAGAATACTAAACTATACCCGGGCGATACTATTTTTGTCCCGCAGAAAGAGAGATTTTCATATTACTGGCCACATATTAAAGAAACAGTAGCCTTTGTTGCTGGTTTAGCAACTACTTATATAGCTGTAAAAGGAATAATAAATCCTTAATAACGGAGAAATAATGAATATATTAATAACAGGCGGCGCAGGTTTTATTGGATCACATCTGGCAGAAAAACTTCTGAAAGAAGAGCACACCGTTCATGTGATAGATAATCTTTCAACAGGAAAATATTCCAATATTATCCACTTAACAAAAAAGAAGAATTTCAATTATGTTATCGATTCTATCTTAAATCGTGAAGTTTTAGAAGAACTAATAAAAAAATCCGACCAAATATATCATCTTGCTGCAGCGGTTGGTGTAAAATATATCATCGATAATCCGCTTCTTTCACTTCAAACTAATATTGGCGGTGCAGAAAATGTTCTGGAATTTGCCAATAAATATAAGAAAAAAGTATTGATGGCATCTACTTCCGAGATCTACGGAAAGAACGATAATATCCCATTTAAAGAAGAAGATGATAGATTGTTGGGTTCCACACATATTTCCAGATGGAGTTATAGTACCGCAAAAGCTGTAGATGAATTTTTTGCATTAGCTTATTATAGAGAGAAGAAATTACCGGTTGTTATTGTGCGTTGTTTTAACACGGTAGGTCCGCGGCAAACAGGACAGTATGGGATGGTCATTCCAAAATTTGTAAGGAATGCTCTTTTAAACCATCCTATCACGATCTTCGGTGATGGTAAACAGACCCGATGTTTCTGTGATGTGGACGATGTAACCGATGGTATGATCAAATTAATGAACAACAAAAAAGCAGTAGGTGAAATTTTTAATATTGGGAACGACAAGAGCATTAGCATTGAAGAACTTGCGCATAAGATAAAAAAACTTACCAACAGCAGATCAAAAATTGAATATGTAAAATATGAAGATGCTTATGAAGAAGGTTTCGAAGATATGCGTCATCGTAAACCGGATCTTACAAAAGTAATCGGATTGATAGATTATAAACCAAAATACAATCTTGAACAAATTCTTAAAAGAACAATAGATTATTTTGAGAGATAGGAAATAATATGAAAGTTCCATTACTAGATCTGAATGTACAATATGAACCGATAATGGATGAAATCAAAGCAGAAATTGAAAAAGTACTTGAATCGCATAAATATATTCTTGGACCGCAAGTTAAAGAATTTGAAGAAATGACTGCCGAATATTGCCAATGTAATCACGCTATCGCTTGTGCTTCCGGCACTGACGCTCTTGTTCTTGCACTAAAAGCTTTAAATATACAAGAAGATGATCAAGTTATTACAACAACGTTTACATTTTTTGCAACTGCCGGCTCAATATCACGAGTTGGCGCTAAACCTATATTTGTAGATATCAAACCGGATACATTTAATATCGACCCGCAAAAAATTGAAAATGCAATAACAACAAAAACTAAAGCAATAATTGTCGTTCATCTATTTGGTCAACCTGCCGAAATGGATAAGATCATGGAAATTGCCCAAAAACATGACCTGAAAGTAATAGAAGATAATGCTCAAGGAATTGGCGCTAAATTTGATGGAAAATTTGCTGGAACTATTGGAGATATTGGCACACTCTCTTTTTTTCCCAGCAAAAATCTAGGAGCAATGGGTGATGCCGGAATGTGCCTGACAAATAATGATAAACTTGCTGCAAGATTAATCCAACTTCGTGTTCATGGTGAAAACCCGAAATACTTCCATAAGTGGGTGGGATTGAACAGCCGACTCGATACTATACAAGCAGCAGTTTTAAAAGTAAAACTTCCACACCTTGAAAATTGGAGTGAAGCTCGCCGTGAAAATGCACAATATTATTATAAAAATCTGAAAGATGTTTCGCAAATAAAAGTACCCTTCATTCATGAAAAAGCAACTTCGATATATAATCAATTCACCTTGATCGCAGAAAATCGTGACGGCTTGCTTGAGTATTTGAGAAAAAATAACATTGGTTGTGCAGTTTATTATCCAAAACCGCTGCATATTCAAGAGTGTTTTTCCAAGCTCGGATATAAAAAGGGTGATATGCCGATTGCAGAAGAGATTTCACAAAAGGTTATTTCAATTCCGGTATTTTCGGAGATCACAAAAGATCAGCAAGATTATGTAATAGAAACTATTAAAGAATTTTACGCATAAAGATAACAGGAGCAAAGATGAATATAATAGTTTGCATTAAACAAGTTCCCGATACAACTGAAATCAAAATAGATCCTGAAACAAATACCCTGATCAGAGAAGGTGTAGAAAGTATTATCAATCCGTTCGATCTTTACGCAATTGAAGAAGCTATAAGACTGAAAGAAAAATATGGCGGTAAAGTTACAGCGATAAGTATGGGTCCTCCACAAGTAGAATCTGCTCTTCGGGAATCTGTGGCAATCGGCGTTGACGAGATATTACTTCTTACAGACCGCAAATTTGCCGGTGCCGATACATGGGCCACAAGCCTCACTCTTGCAGAAGCTATTAAAAAAATTGGTGAATACGATATTATTTTATTTGGACAGCAGGCAATCGATGGTGATACCGCTCAAGTTGGTCCGGGCGTTGCCACGCATCTTGGAATTCCTCAAACCGGTTTTGTAAAAAAGATCGAAAAAATCAAAGATAACAGGATAATTTTGCAAAGACTTATGGAAGATGGTTATGACAGGTTGGATATGCCGCTTCCGGCTGCTATAACGGTAGTAAAAGAGATCAACGAACCGCGTCTTCCTTCTCTTCGCGGGAAAAGAAATTCCAAGAAAACCGAATTGAAAATATGGTCGGCTGATGATCTGGGATTAGATGAAGAAAAGATCGGATTGAATGGTTCTCCCACTCAGGTTATCAAGATATTCTCACCTGATCTGCAAAAAGATGGGGAAAAACATGAGCTTCCTGCAGAAGAACTGGTGGAAATACTTTATAATAAATTAAAAGAACTTGGGAAATAAATATTATAAATGATACAATTCCCTGAAATAAATCCAACAATTGTTAAACTTGGCATGTTCGAGATTCGCTGGTACGGCTTATTTTACATTGTCGGATTTATAATTGCCTTTATTTTTGTGAAGAAGAGTTATGCTCGCAAAAATATCAAAATGAAAAAAGAGGATTATGAAACTTTTCTTTTTAATCTTATGCTTGGTGTAATAATCGGCGGCAGGCTTGGATACATTTTGTTTTACAATCTCCAGTTTTATTTAATTCATCCATTACAAATTTTTGCTGTATGGCAAGGTGGAATGTCATTCCATGGCGGAGCTATTGGTGTAATAATATTTGGTTATATTTTCTGCAAAAAGCATAATTACAGTTTTTTGAAATTGGCAGATCCGGTCATGCCATTTGTTTCTATCGCACTTTTTCTGGGAAGGATCGGGAACTTTATTAATGGTGAATTGTGGGGCAGAGTTACAAATGTACCATGGGCTATTGTTTTCCCTTTGGATCCGCAGAAACTTCCACGTCACCCATCACAAATTTATGAAGCATTGTTAGAAGGAGCATTATTATTTGCAATAACCTACATTATGTTCCGCAAAATAAAAAAGCCGGGAATCGTTTTTTGGACTTGGATTGGATTATATGGTCTTTTTAGAAGTCTGGTTGAATTTGTACGTCAACCCGATGAAAATCTGGGTCATCTTATCGGCTTTATGACAATGGGACAAATATTGAGTTCTGTGATGATAATCTCAAGTCTTGTTGCTATTGTCTTAATTATTCGAGAAAAAAAAGATGAAACCGGGTAAGTTTTTTCTTTTATTTCTATTATTACTTTTTATTACAAGTTGTGCCTTTCTAATAAAACCTGCAGAAACCGATAAAGAAAAATTACTCTATACACATTTAAAATTCTGGGAGAATATACGGATCGATGGAATTATCGAAGCTAATTACAAAAATTTTGTTTTCCGAAAAAATATAACCATCAAAAAAAACAGTACTGCCTTCAGGATCGATATTTATGATTCCGGAATATTCGGTATGCAGTCGACACCATTTATTTCTGCTTATTACGATTCTGTTTTAACAATACGTACTCCCGACCAGCAAACAAAACAGCAAATCAAACCGGAAGGCAAAGAAGAAATTGATCTATCGATTTTCTTTCAAATATCCGATCTGTTTGCAATGAAAGATGAAATAATTAAACACCAAAAACTTAACTTAAATGATGTTACAATTATTTTTTCGGACGATATGAAAATCAATAATATCCACAGTAACACAAGTTCTACAAAGATAACCTTCAATTATTTGCAAGACCTGAATTCGATTACATTCCAAAAAGAAGAAAAAGAAATTATTAAAATTCAAATTGACAAAATTACGCATCCGAATGAAGAAATAAATAGATTGAAATAACGAACTGCAAACTATAAAAAAGCAGTTCTGAGGTATGTTATGATAGATAGATATTCACGGAAGGAAATGACCAAGATTTGGGATCTGCAGAATCGGTTTCAGTGTATGCTGGATGTAGAGATTGCAGCTTGCAGAGCGATGAATGAGATGGGAATAATCCCCAAGGAAGATCTTGATGCGATCATAGAAAAGGCTGATTTTGATGTTGAGAGAATCGCTGAAATTGAAGAGATCACACAGCATGATGTGATTGCCTTTCTTACAAATGTGGCAGAATATGTTGGTCCGCCATCCCGCTGGATACATTTTGGAATGACATCTTCCGATGTGCTCGATACTGCTTCCTCGATCCAGCTTAGGCAAGCTGGTGAACTTATTCTTCGCGATTTACAAAAATTTTCCGAAATCCTCAAAATGAAAGCTCGTGAGTACAAAAACACACTTTGCATCGGAAGATCACACGGAATTCATGCAGAACCTACAACATTCGGTCTTAAATATGCACTCTGGTACGATGAAATGCAGAGAAATATTATTAGAATGGAAAATGCAATTGCAATTGTTTCGGTGGGACAAATATCCGGTGCTGTAGGAAATTATGCTCATCTTTCACCCAAGATCGAAGAAATAGCCTGCAAATATCTTGATCTTAATCCGGTAAATATTGCAACACAGGTTATTCAAAGAGATAGGATTTCCGAGTTCATGAACACACTCGCTATTATTGGTTCAACTATAGAAAAGATCTCTATGGAAATCCGCCATTTACAGCGGACTGAAGTTCTGGAAGTGGAAGAAAATTTTTCTAAAGGGCAAAAAGGTTCTTCTGCAATGCCGCATAAACGTAATCCCATTATTACGGAACGTATGTGTGGAATGGCTCGTATTCTGCGTTCTAACGCAATTGCAGCATTAGAAAATAATGCTCTTTGGCACGAGAGAGATATCAGTCACTCTTCAGTTGAACGGATCATTCTGCCCGATTCAACTATCTTGCTGAACTACATGCTGAATAAAATGATTCCGCTTATAGAAAATTTGCTGGTTTATCCTGAAAAAATGATGCAGAATATTAAACTTACCAACGGTCTTGTTTTTTCTCAGGTGGTATTATTGGAACTTGCAAAAAAAGGAATTTCCAGAGAAAGATCTTACGCTCTGGTTCAAAGAAATGCGATGGAATGCTGGAATACCAAAAAACCATTTGAAGAGATCATCCTCGCTGATGATGAAATCCATGAATTCTTTTCTGAAGAAGAATTACATGATATTTTCTCTTTCGATAGATATTATAAAAACGTTGATTTTATCTTTAATAGAATTGGAATATTATAATGTCAAATTATACTCCGAGTGAATATTTAACCAAGATACAAAAGCTAAAATATAAAGCAGCTATTTTCCCGATCCTGCTCGTTATCATCAGTTTTGGATTAAATATTTTATTTGAACTTGATCAGGTTAAATATCTCTCAATTATCGGGCTGATCTGGTATATCTTTATAATAATCAAATTCAGAATTAGAAATAACTATCCGCCGGAAAGTGAAACTGAAATAATACTATCTCCGATATATGGAAGAATTGTTAAAATTGAAGGCAATTCAATTACAATAAAAAAAGGTATTTTCCAATCGGCAGATATTCGATATGCCGGACAAAATATAAAAGTAAAAATAGGTTCCAAAAAAGTAAATTATTTTGAAGAACGACCTACTCTTGTTGGAAAATTAATCGGTATGATTTCATCCCCGGCAATTTGCATTTGTGAGGTTCCGGAAGAGTGGAAAATTGAAATTAATATTGGCGATAAAGTTGTAGCCGGCGAAACAATTTTGGCAATAAAATGAATACAAAAAACCTGAAGTATTTGATACCGAATTCTTTCACAGCTTTCAGTCTTATTTTGGGATTATCCGCACTTCATTTAATAAGTTTAGGCAACTTTTTTTTAGCTGCCTGGCTAATCGGTTTTGCAATGGTCTGTGATTTTTTAGATGGTAAACTTGCCAGAATATTAAATGCCCAGAGTAAATTTGGAGCTCAATTTGATACTCTTTCCGATTTTGTAACCTTTGGAGTAACTCCGGGTTTTTTAGCTTATTCCTGTCTATTAAATGAGGTACATTTTATTGGTGCTGCGGTATCTGTTTTCTATGTTTTTTGTGGAGGATATCGATTAGTGAGATTTAGTTTGAAGAATAAAATAACTTCAAAAAAAGAACCGTTTATTGGATTACCAATTCCAGCAGCCGCTGGAATGATCGCTTCATTTATTGTCTTTAATTCTTATTCACAAGATACAAAAATCATCGTTGATCTTCTATTAATTTCTACCTTTTTAGTATCGATTTTAATGATAAGTAAGATAGAATATCTCCCGCTTGAGAAGGGAAATAAATTAACAAAAGAATCAAAATTCTTTATTGTTTTAGCAATTATCAGTATTATTTTAGCTGTAAAATATTCTTATTTTATCTTCATAATCTGGATGCTGATCTATATTTTATATGGTGTGTTCAGGCAAATATTTCTTTCATATAAAAAAGGAATCTCCAAAAACACACATTAGTTAAACTTATTCAACAGTAACAACAGACAAAAATTTCCTAAATCTCTGCATTAAATTAAGTTGCCGGCACCTATATTTCCACATCTATTATTTTAATCTTGACATACAAATGTCTATCCTTATAAAAGACACGTAAACGTAATGGTAAATTAAGTTAAATGTATTATGAGAATAGGGCGGTGTTTTGAGGAGGTTTTATGCCAATATTTAAAGACAATTATTTTACAAATGACACCTATTCACTCCGTACAGAAAGATTGAAGATAATAAAAAATTATATTCTCGATTGGTCGGGACATTTGTCACTTCCAAAAGAGTTACTCGATTGGGGAATGACAGCATCGAATATGTGGCTGAACATACTGAAAAAAGTTGAAGAAAAAAAGAATCGTTCCAATGATATTTTTTTAGAATTAAAAGAAATTGATGAAATAACGTTCAAATATTATTTACGCTGCAAGCGTTTGATCTGCAATAAATATTCTACCGATAAAAAAATATTATACCGTTATGGAATCGACATAAAATTTCCCAGAAACAGACAGGAAAAAATTTATACAATTAAGAAAATGCTAAAAACATTTTCCAAACAAAAAGAGCAGAATGAACCCGATCTTATCCCTGAAGATTTCATAATAAAACTTGAATCATTATTAAGCCGATCGGAAGCAACTTTTGAAAAAGCACATTCAAACGGCAGATCAACTTCTGCGGAAGCGGTTGAAAAACAAGTTGAAATTTTCAAGGAAGATTCCAGGAAATTACGCACCTTATATTCATGGGCATTGATGACCTGGGAACCTGACGAAGCATACTTGGTTCAACTTGGATTTGCCGTGAAACCAAAGATGAAAAACAGTGTCGATGATGAGACAGATGAGGAACTGGAATAATATGAAAATTCTGCAAACATTTGTCGGACTTTTCTTTCCAAAAATATGCTTGAGTTGTGATGAACGTCTTTTAGAAAATGAACAATTTCTCTGCTTAAATTGTTTTAACTCACTTACGTTTTTGGAAGAAATTTGTCCGATTTGCGGCGCACCAAAAATTGAAGAAAAATGTAAAGTTTGTGATACAAATGAATTTCTTTTTGATAAAGCTCGTTCGGTTTTTATGTTCAATATTATTGTTCAAAAAATGGTTCATGAATTCAAATATAATGAGATGACGCGGATCGCAAAATTCTTTGGAATACTCTCACGAGAATATATTGAAAAATTCCAGCCATTTGATCATATCGATTATATCGTTCCTGTTCCACTTCATAAAGTTAAGAAGCGCGATCGTGGATTTAATCAATCGGAATATATAACGCGGGAAATTTCTAAAAACATGAATTGGAAACACCTTCCCAAGCTTATTAAGAGGAAGAGATTTACCGAAACTCAAACAAAATTGAATAAAGAACAAAGAAAGAAAAATGTGTCTTTTGCTTTTAAGATAAATCCAAAATATGATATTAAAGGCAAAAACATATTGCTGGTGGATGATGTATTCACAACCGGTTCTACGGTAAATTCTATAACCGCTGTTTTAAAGGAAAAGCAGGTTAATAAAGTATATATTTTCACGATTGGAAGAGCATTGTAGTAGGAACGATTACCCTTAATCGTCTGTAAAATAATATATTTGGTCATTCTGAGTTTGGCTTTAGCCAAGTATCGAAGGATAGACCAAAAGATGCAAATTCAATACTTCGATAGTTGCTTTGTTTCTACTCAGAACATTTAGAAGAGAGATTCCCAATCGGAGTTGGGAATGACAGTTTTGTCTTTCTGACGATACTTTCACGTTGTTCTCAGGAAGAATCTCAATATTAAACTAATAAACCCTCTTTAATTCTCCCTTATAATAGGGAGACAAGACGAAAGTTATTTCAACAGTAACATTTTCTTTATAATATTTTTTGTTGCCGTTTGTAATCTGTAAAAATAAACCCCTGAAGAGACTCTTTTACCATTATCATCTTTGCTGTTCCATAACATTTCACTTCTGCCGGGACTCATATAGCAATCTAATAAAGTTTTTACCTTCTGTCCTTTAATGTTGTAAATTTCTAATTTCACCTGACCGGATTCCGGCAGATCAAATACTATCTTAGTTTTCGGGTTAAATGGATTTGGATAATTCATTAAATGATAATCTGTAACCGGTATTGGATCATCGTTAATTCCCGAATAAGATGGTGCGTCAAACTCATAGCAGCCCATATCAATGATTGCTGTTCCGTCTCCATCTCCATCCCAAACACGATGATTTTGCAACAAATCCCACGGTGGAAGATAAAGACCTGTCGTATCCGCTGTGCCTGTATCTACGCAGGGAGAAGTTGAAGTTAACTGATAAGGATCATCTCCTGATAAAAGGAAAAGCGGATCTTCCTCTATATTGCCTTCTCCCCAGTTTATAATGTTTGCATTGTTCATATTGTAAATACCATCTTCACCATTTTTGATGTTGCAGTGATCTAAATTAAGTTCATATATATAACCATATTGAGTATCATCGACCATAAATATTTCATAATCTGTGTTGTCGTGCATGATAGTATTAGTCATATTTATATCACCGTAAGAATAAATGGTTGTAGGATAAAAGTTATTGGAAGCTGTATTATTGCTGAACGTACAATTATTAAACTCTGTTAAACCGTCATAATTGAAATTTTGGAATACGTATCTGCTGCCGATTGAATTATCAGAAATCAGGCAATTATTGAATCTAATGGTAGGGTCTCCGCCATTGTGGTTTGTAGTTCGAATTATTCTACCTTCTGTATTTGTGGAATGATTACCTGAAAACACACAATTCTCGATAGATATATCATCATAAGCCATTAAATCCATGCTAACTATGCAACCGTAAGGATCAGGTGCAATGTTAATATTATTTTTGATAATACAGTTTTTTAAATATCCAGCATTATTTGCAAAATAGAAACCAGAATTAGAGCCATCGGTGATATTATCTGTAATAAGTAAGCCGTCATACATATTATAAACATATTCATTAACCAATGTAAAACGGATATTTGAATTATTATGAATTTTAATATTTGAGAGCTTCACAATATCCATATCAATAAAACCAATTACTGAAGATGTATAGTTTTCAGAACAATTCCGAATTGAAAAATTCGAGAATTCAACAGTTCCAGTTACGTTTTTTCCCATTATTGCTGTTGGAATGTAATCGTTGAATAAAATCGTATCATTCATATCTTCTCCAATAACAGAAACATATTCTTTACAACCAATAGGAAATATCTGCTGATTTATCTCATGAGAATAAGTACCTGTTGCAACATGTACTGTGCGGGGATTTAGGCTGTCTGCTTGTATCTTGCGAACTGCCCAGGATACATTCTTGAGTGGCACATCAGGTGAAATGCCAGTATTTGCGTCATCACCATCTACAGCTACATAAAGATTATTCGGCTCTAATTCCATCCAATTATGCTGAATATCGAAGGTATAAGTAGATTCTTCTAAATATTCCGCAAAATAGCGACTTGGATTAAATACTGAAAAAGTATCGACAACTACATCAATAACACCGGTATCCATCACAAATAGATCTGCTCCTTTGCCTGCATTGTTATTGTAAATACTGCATAGGTTATTGGAATCAAATAATGTAGAGTCATTAGACCAAATATAAATACCTCCACCAAATACGGCAGAATTATGAATTATCCTTAATCCGGAAAGGGTTAAGTCAGACAATATTGTTAAAATTGCACCACCTAATGTAGCAACATTATCATGTAAATAACAATTTGTTATATCAACATTTTCAGCACATTGAACAAAAATACCTCCTCCTACTGAACCTTGAATTTCCGTTCCATATCCATTTTGAATTGTAAAACCACGTATTGTCGCTCCAATAGTTATG
Source organism: Candidatus Cloacimonadota bacterium (assembly GCA_030600585.1). GTDB lineage: Bacteria > Cloacimonadota > Cloacimonadia > Cloacimonadales > TCS61 > Tenebribacter. The sequence goes on from JAUVLU010000011.1 coordinate 23,194, forward strand.
TCCTGAATTTCGATGCAGCTCAATAATCGTTGACCATCAATAATAGTTGAATTTATATATTGAGAATTTCCGGTTGTTAGCTCAAGACTTGCGAGAACAATATTTTTACCATTGAAATCCAGGTTTTCATAATATGTTCCGGAATATACGAGAACAGTGTCAGAATCAGTGGATGTATTTATTCCTTCTTGAATGGTGGTGAAATTGCCTGTGCCGTCTTGTTTGATGTGCCAGGTAAAGCAGAATAACCACTGATAGACACTGATAAACACGAATAAGAATAATAAATGTCGGCTTTGCAGAGCTAAACGACATCTTCGGTGGAATGACTTGGTTTTAGATTTCATAATTTCCTCAAACTCACCCCAACCCCTCTCTTCAAACCAAGAGAGGGGCTTTTAGGATGATTATATTTTATAGACAATATCCTTGCCGAAGGCAGGTAAACCTTGCGAAGGTCAACAAAAGCAAGAAGTCCTAAAACCTTCGCAAGGTATGTATGCACTATTTCAACATTAACATTTTCTTCATTATTGTTTCATCTTTTGTTGATAATTTGTAGAAGTATATTCCTGATGATACACTCTTTTCGTTATTGTCTTTCCCATTCCAAACCACTTCATAATATCCTTCCGGTTGAGAACCATCTATAAGCTGTTTCACAAGCTGCCCTTTTATGTTGTAGATATTCAATGAAACTTTTCCTTCCTGAGGAAGGCTGTAGGAAATTGTTGTAGCCGGATTGAAAGGATTGGGATAGTTAGATGCGGAAAATTCTATAATTTCCGGTATTATCTCAGAACCTTCGCGCAAATTGATAAACCAGGCTTCATCTTTATCTTTTGTAGTAAGTTGTTTCATTATTACATTTGGATTGGAAGAAGTTAGACAATTGTAAGAAGAAATTTGCTTGTTTTCACTTCTATTACCGTAATACAATTCAAGTTCAATATTACCCGGAGCAGCCGATGTTGTGTAGGCATTGATCTGTGTGAGAGTGTCTTCTACTACTGTAGCACCAATACATTCTCCATTTACAAATGCACCAATCTCCTGCGGCATATTACTACTATCCAGTTCGATGTAGAGTGGTGTATAATCTGCCTGCTCTTCGTAAGTGAAATATTCTGTTTCTGCAAATACTGTTCTCTCTACCGGTGTACCACTTTCCCACCCGAAATCATTGATCGTTGTATTACATTTCACAATTACCATATCACCATAAGAAAGAGTTGGTTCATGACCGGATTGGACTCTATACCACCATTCCCCACCAAAATAAGTTGCTGTCCAATATTGATGTTGTATAAAATGGATATTTGAACCACTCCAATAATCACTAAATGCATCGCTGACAAACTGTGTATCATCTAACCAATAACCGATCCAATTCTCAACATTATTTCCTGCTAATGCAATTGTCGTATTATCCGTTACTTTAAAACCGGGTACTTCCAAAGCGGCTGCATCATTCATGTGGAATTTAAAGCCTTCCGTGCGGAAAAACTGTTCATAATCGTGAAGCCAACTACCACTATAATATTCAATTGTATAAGTTTGTGCTTCAACTATATCGAGAATAGCCGGAATTGGAAGCTGCATAATGTCAAAAAGAAGATATTCTGCTACATCTGGGTTGTAATCAGCTATACTATACACATTATCCAATGCCGGGAAGCTGAGCCATTTCCAGCCGTTGTCAATTTCCGGTGAAGGGAGTTCGATTGTGTCGACACGGTATTCCCCAGTAATTTTACCCCATAGATGAACAATCGAAAATCCAGCACATAATTGTGTTAACATAAGAAATAATATTACTATTATTTTAAATTTCATTATTTCCTTTCTTGTTGATAAATTGAACTCAACTCTATTTTCTATTATTAGAAACACTTCCTAAAAATGCTAAGTTGTTTTTTTCTGTAAAGGTTAAAATTGTTTTGCAGTAAATTATAATTTTAGTAATTTTCATTTTTTCAATTATCAACATTCATTCCTTTTTGGATATATTTGTTTCTCCTAATCCAATAAAAAACAAGGCATAACACAAGCTCAGAAAAAGAGCTTTCACCTTTTTTCATATCAGATTATAAATTTCAATTTGTGACGATTCGTGTAAATTCGCGGTTCAATTTTTTTGTAACAAACTACTTAATTCATTCTATAAGTTATTCTATATAAATATTTCTTGCCATAATCAACCGATATTTTTTTTTAACTTTCTCGATTGCATATAGTTAGATTATAATACAGCGATCGGCAGTAAATATGGTTAGGGAGAGAGCATGGTAGGAACTTCGGATATCAGAAATGGATTGATCATTAGATTTAAAAACGGCTTGTATGAAATCGTTGAATTTCAACATGTAAAACCCGGCAAAGGTGCAGCATTTGTACGCACTAAACTCAAAAATATAGAAACCGGCAAAGTAATTGATAACACCTTCCGAACCAGTGAAAAATTAGAAGACGTAAGAGTTGATAAAGAAAAAAAAAAATATCTCTACTTTGATGGAACTTTCTATGTTTTCATGGATTGTGAAACATACGAACAGATGCAAGTTTCCAAAGAAATGATTGGTGATCTGGATAAATTCCTGATTGAAAACATGACAGTTGCAATGAGGTTTGATCCCGATAAAAACATTTTAGGAATTGAATTACCTACAACTGTAATTCAGGAAATTGCAGACTGCGAACCCAATGTAAAGGGTAATTCAGCTTCCGTAAGCGGCAAAAATGCAACAACATCGACAGGATTAAACATTACTGTTCCATTCTTCATTGAGGTTGGCGATAAAATTAAAATTGATACTCGCACTGCTGAGTATATTGAAAGAATTTAATAAATAGAATTATAAGGAGAGTAAGATGCCAAAAACAAGATCATTTTCCGCAAAACTTGCTCACGAGATCAGTACCGAGGGAAAGACAATCTGTCCTAAGTGCAACCAGGAAATAAAAAAGGTTAAACTTATTCGTGCCCGTAGTTCCAAAGCTAATACATGGGCGCCTAAGTACGATTTTGTGGATATGTGTAAATGTAATGAAAAAGATATTTTATCAGGAAAAATTTAGACGTTAATTATCTTAAACGTAGTTTATAAAACAACACATGACCCTCTTGTCTTTACTGATAGGAGGGCGTTTGTGTAGTATAGGAACAGGATGGAAAAATGAAAAGATCGATTCTAATAATTCTTGCTGTATGCGTTGCCGGTTCATTCCTCTTTGCAATGCCGCCCGTACCGGGAAAAACGGATAACGTAAATTATAAAATATATCCTTCAGAAAAATACAGCAGGAATAATTCAGCATTCAGAGAGGAACTTCCTCAGAATATTTTAGCAATTATGGTTGAGTTCAGTGATGTTACTTTCGATCTTATCCCCGACTATCCCGATTCACTTGCTCATAACAAAGAATATTTTGAACGCCTCTTTTTCCACCTTACTTCCTTTTATGCTGATGCCTCTCATGGAAATTATATACTCACGGAAGACAACTACACCGTTTGGGATAATATTATTACTCTTTCTCAACCAATGGGATATTATGGAGATAATGATCTCCAGATTGAGCGCATTTGTGAATTCACTCAAGAAGTTGTACTACTTATAGATGATCAGTTAGATTTTAATGATTATGATGCTATTATCCTTATTCATGCCGGAGCCGGTGAAGAAGCAGCTCCAGATGGAGAAAACGAAGATCAACTGAGTAGCACATTCCTCTCACGCCGTTCTTTACAAGCCGGACTTGATCCGGAAAATGATGATTTCCCCGGAATTGAAACCAATGATGGAATTTATCTCACAGAATTTGTAATTATACCGGAAACAGAGTGGCAGCCAAATGGTGTTCAAGGTGAAGACACGATCTATGGAATTTTTGGTGTTATCGCTCATCAATTCGGGCATCAGATCGGATTACCAACACTTTTTGATAACAATTCCGGCAACGGGAGTTCATACGGAATTGGCGGTTTTGGTGTTATGGGAACTGGCGTTTGGAATGCAAATGGTTTTGTTCCTCCCTTGCCTTGTGCCTGGTCTCGTTATTATCTTGGTTGGGAAGATGATAACATTGTAGAGATAAATTCTTCTTTCGAGAATCTATCACTTGCTTTTCCTATGTTGGAAGATGAAGAAACATCCAAACTTTATAAGATCAATATTTCAGAAAGTGAGTACTTCTTAGTTGAGAACAGACAGCAAAATCCTGATGGAAGTGTGTTCATAAATACGGAAGGAGAAACTCTTGCCACTTTTACTTTTGATACAATCGAAAACCAAAGTGTTTATCCTCCCGGACATCCTTATGCCGGACAGCCAAAATTCAGTTTTATGGATAATTCCTACGCTGGTTGTGAATGGGATTTTTATCTGCCGGGGTTTGGCTTTGGTGATGCCCTGCAGAACGATGGTTCAGGAATTCTCATCTGGCATATCGATGAAAATATTATTGATCAAAATTTCACTCCCGATTTTGAAGTTCATTCTGTAAACGGCGACGCTTCCCATAAAGGTGTTGATCTGGAAGAAGCCGACGGCATTCAGCAATTAGATTCCACGCTTTATGGTTACAGTAGTTTCTACGGTTCAAAGGATGATTCTTATAGAGAAGGGAATAATACCTATTTTGGGCAAAACTATCACGGTGATCTCTTTTCAACACCGATAGCAGAAAGTTATTATGGTGGAATTCCACTTGAAATATATGATATCAGCAGTTCGGATTCAATAATGACTTTTTCAGTAGAATATGAGTGGTCGCTCAATGCATTTTTTATTGGAGAAAACCCTTACTCTGCCGCAACAATAGATTTTGATGATGATGGTGAAAATGAAATGTTCTACCTGATGCCGAATGGTAAAATGTGTTTATGGAAAGATGATGAACCATATCCCGATTTCCCGCTCTACGTTTTGATTAATTCACAGGTTTGTAATTATTTTGCATTTGACGAACAAACAAAAAGTATTCTTATTCCAACTAAATCTGCTAATAACAGCACAGCATTTTTATTCCGAATAAATAATAATTTAGAAAATTATCAGGAACATATTCTATTACCGCTTGAACGAAGCTGGGCAGCTTCTCCGGTTGTAAATCCTGATGTAGCAAGCGAGAACAGAGTCTTTATTCCACTACACGATAATAATTCTACAGGCAGTGAGATCATTATTTTAAACAGTGATTATGAAATAATCGAGACACTGGTTTTTACTCAACATATCGCATCTAATTTAATATATAAAAATGACAAATTATACTTTATTGATAATGAATGGATCGTGCATCAAATCACTCTTCCTGGCTATGATCGTAATGAATTCCCATTAAGCATTGAAGAACCTTATCCAAATATTTCATCTGCTTTACTTGCAGATATCGATCTTGATGATTCTGATGATTTTATTCTCACCGCCGGAGATTCGACACTTTACGTTTTTGATGTTGCCGGAAATAATCTTACAGGATTTCCGCAAAATATTCCGCTTAATTCAACGGCTGTTCCATCGATCAGTGATATTGATAATAATGGATTCCCTGAAATATTGATAGGCGGCGAAAATACATTTGCAATATTCAATAAAAACGGTGATGTTTTCAAGCCAAGCCATGAACTTACCGATCCCGATTCATCCTTTATTGCTTCGGGTATTATCGCTTTGAACATCGATGATGACGACGAGAAAGAGATATTGGGAAATATGTCCCGCAATAGATTCTGCGTGTGGGATAATGTTAATTTCAATGATTTTGAATTAAACAGAAATTACGACTTCTCGTTTGGCAGCCGCAGTCTGAATTACCCATTGATCTCAGATTATTCAAATACAGGGATTAATGCATTTATTCCTTCTAATAATGGAACGATTTACAAAACAGGAATAACCGCTACTCAAGCAGATATTGACGCTGAAGTATGGCAGGTGGAATATGCTAATCTCCAAAGAACAGCATCGCTGCTCATCTCATCGGAAGAGCCGGAGGAAAATGAGGACAAAGTTTTTAATAAAGCTCAAACATATTTTTACCCAAATCCTTTGAGCACAACTTTCAATAAAGCTATAAATTATCACTCACAAATTTCTGCTGAAACAATAATTTTACGGATAGAAACATACCAGGATGTTAATGTAAAAATAAAAATATTTGACATCGCAGCCAACAAAATCTATGAAAACATCAGTTCTTGTGAAACAGGATTTGATAACAAGATCAATATCGATGCATCGAATTTTTCTTCCGGTGTATATTTTGCGATATTGAGCGCAAAAGGGAAGGTTCTAAAATTAAAATTTGCTATAGAAAAATAGTATAGTTCTTTAAATTTATATTTTATTAAAAATAAAGTGTTTTCTGTCATCCTGATCCCGAAAACTTTCGGGATTGCTCTCTGGAAGGATCTCATTCTTTTCGCAAGGAGCAAAGCTGAAAGTTCTTCCAAGAGACTTGTCCGGCTTAGACGGATTCTTCGTTGGTAAAGCTAAAAGAAACCTCAGAAAGACAGTAAGTTTAATTTTTTAAAAATACTTAACGGAGGGAAAATTGTTAAAAATAAATAAGATATTATTGATCCTGATCATATTCAGTCTGACTGTAATGATTTCTGCTGAAACAAGTGGAGAGTGCGGCTTCCAATTACTTAAGATTGCTTCAGGACCGGAAAGTGCAGCACAAGCAGGAACAGGAGCATTTTATTCAGACGAAGCTTATGCTTTTATGATCAATCCTACAGCAGGATTATTTGCAGAGCAAAGAGTTATCTCGATAGCGCAGAATTACTGGATTTTCAATACAAAATTAAACAGTGCCGGATACGCTAATACAAATGGTAAAACATCATTTGGTGTTGCTTACCGCTATCTGGATTATGGAATGCTTGAAAACAGAAAAGATACAGGTGAGCTTATCGGTGAATTTCACCCGATGGATCTTATATTCTCTCTTAATTTTGGCTACCGAATTACACCAAACCAATATGCAGGAATTAATGCAAATGCGCTTTATGAAAAGATAGATACTGCTTCCAGTTACGGATACACATTCGATCTTGGCTATACTTACCTTTCCTTTATTAAAGGACAGAAATTTAGTGCTGCTATAAAAAACATGGGGCAAACTTCCGCGATGGAAAATGAAACAATTGATCTTCCAATTTCCTTTGAACTTGGAGCTATTCAAGAATTTGATATTAATACAATTAAGCTATTCAGTGAAATTAAAATTATCAAACATATCGATGATGACGAGCTAAAAGCAGTATTTGGAACAAAAATTGAACTAAATAAAATATTGGATCTTAAATTGGGTTATAAACTAAATTTCGATGCAGAAAGTTTTACAGCCGGGTTTGGTATAAATTTAAAGAAAATATCAATAGATTATGCATACGTACCATTCGAATACAACATTAACGATGTGCATGTAATAGGATTATCATATAAATTCTAATGAGGTGGTTTTATGAAGCTGAGCCGGAATATAATTCTTATTTTAATGTTTTCCATTTCTCTTTTTGGAATGGAGTATGTCCCAAATCAGCTTATATTTAAAACTACTTCTGCAAAACAGGTAAATAATAAAACGATCGGCTTAGAAAATTTTGATAATTTTCTAACTGAAAGAAACATAAAAAACATAAAATCCATCCTTCCAAAATCGGATAATAAATATTTTGTAGCAACTTTTCCAAATGATATTAACTGGGAAAATATTAAGAATTACCGGTTCGAAGGAATTGAATATTTCCAGCCTAACTATCTAAATGAATTATACCTGCATCCCAATGATCCTGAATTTCCAAATCAACAAACGCATCTTGATAATTGCAATATTCCTCAAAGCTGGGATTTCACGGTTGGGAACGAACAGATCATAGTTGCCATAGTTGATTCCGGTCTTCATTTCGATCACCCGGATCTGCAGAATAACATTTTTATTAACCAGAATGAAATACCGGATGACGGTATCGATAACGATAATAATGGTTATATCGATGATGTTCACGGCTGGGATTTTGTAGATGCTCCTGAGCTTAGCAGTATCGCACTGGGTGATTATTTACAGCAGGATAATCAGCCGGATGACGAACTGAATCATGGAACTCATATTGCCGGTATAATCTCCGCAGACACAAATAATGAAGAGGGTGTGAGCGGCATTTCATGGAATTCTAAACTGCTGATCATTCGTTCCGGTTTCAAGACCCTGGATGGTGGTTATCTTCAAGATGACGATGCAGCCGCAGGTATAATCTATGCTGCCGATATGGGCGCAGACGTGATAAACCTGAGCTGGGGAGATACAAATTTTTCCCAGATAATTGCCGATGCTTGTTATTATGCATATAATATGGGAAGCATTATTGTAGCAGCTGCTGGAAATGAAGGAGCTACCGCTTCTCATCAGGTAGTCTATCCTGCTCAACTCTCCACAACTCTTGCCATTGGCGCTGTAGATAGGGATAAGAGACTTGCTTTCTTCTCCAGTTATGGTCCGCAACTCGACCTTGTCGCTCCGGGGCAACTTGTTTTAAGTACATTCGATACTTCTCCGGAAGATCTTTATAAAGAGCAATCCGGAACTTCTATGGCTGCTCCTTTTGTGTGTGGCGCAATTGCTCTTCTTTTATCGGTAGAGCCGGGATTGGATTTTCCTGAAGTACGAGGGCGTCTTATCTCTTCTGCTCACGATCTCGGAGAAGAAGGTTTTGATCATATTTTTGGGAATGGACTTCTGGATGTTTATTCACTTCTTACTGATGCTTCCTGCCCGGTAATAGAGATAACAACACCTCAAGATAATGCAGGATTAAATTCTACTTTTGATATTATTGGAACTGTACAATGCTCCAATTTTTGGCGTTATTCAGTTAAATACACTTCCGAAGAAATGCCGATATCAACAGATTGGTACGATGTTGATCCTCAAATTGATTACTATTATGACTCGGTAGAAAATGATCTAATCGCACAATTTGTAGTTGATTATGATGTATCGGATGATACCTATAAAATAAAAATCGAAATAGTAACATCTGCTCAGCAGCATTATACTTATTTCAGAACCATTCATATTGATCAAACAGATCCTGAATTCAACGCAGACTATGCTGCATATATGAAACGATATTCAGCAGAAATTCCGGAATATTATATTCAAGCTCTATTTGATGAAGATGTGAATATTTTTCTCCGGCAACATCCATCAACTGAATTTCTTCCTCATTTTGGAGATGCGGATTCACTTCAAATAATTAAGATAGATGGTCTTCCGCAAAACGTTCTCATCGATATAAAGGGAGAAAACCTGTGCGGTTTAGAAACAGTTGTTAATGATGCTTATATATTTGAAACAGATGGTCAGGCTGTTGATATTCACGGTTTCAATCAGACAGCAATCGGTAATGAACTCGTCTCAATTCAAAAAACCTGTGATTTTGACGGTAATGGGAAAAATGAGATCCTTGCTCTTGAAACCGAAGGTGAACTACAAACATTAAAAATACTTGAATTAAGCGGTGAGGAACTTATTACCAAACATGAATTCTCTGCAGTTTTCTGGCCGAATGATATGGGAAATTCTAATGAATCTGGAATGGAAGTTCTCGGCATTCAATTTGACCGCCCGCTTATTTTAGAAACTTCCGGCGGAACATATCCCAGTGAACCGATATTCGTTGATGATAACGCTCTCGGTGCTAATTTTGCAGATTATGACAATGACGGGATCGATGAAGTTATCCTGATAAAAAATGAAGATATTAATGAAATTTCGCATCGTGTTCTTACTCTTAATAAAAGAAACGGAAATATGTTTGAAAGAGAGGAATTGATACTTAATACGACATCTACATCTCTGAAGAATTTCTTCTCTACAAAAGTGGTTTGTGATAAATTGGACAATGACGAAAATCCTGATATATTAACAGCCGATAAAGACGGCGACATTATGATATTTGAACGGGAATCTGACGAATTTGAAATGGTGTGGAATTACAGATTACCGGTTAGTAATGCTTATAATCTTTGCTCGGGAGATTTCACCGGAGACGGTGAATCAGAATTCTGTGTTGGTGGTTATAGCTTAGATACATCCGATCCTGCAAAATCATTTTCATATTATGAGTTCTTTAAAAACACAGGCGTAAACAATGAATACCATTCTCTTGGATATCTTGCTTTTTCAGAAATCGATACAAAAAATTCTATAGCTTCAGCAGATATGGATGGCGATGGAGATGATGAAATTGTAATTGCCGTACCACCCAATATTTACATTATCGATTATATTGACGGACAATTCCAACCAATATGGCAGGGATTTTCTGCAAAAACAAGTTCGAACGTGATCGCTTTCTCAGGCAAAACAACTTCTCAGAATGCATTTATTATCACAAATATGGAAGATTGTGGAATTACAAGAAGTGCCTTAATTACAAAAATGGAAAATTTTACAGGTCCCGCATCCCCACAATTTTTCACTGCCGCTCCTCTCGATTCGGTATCTGTGTATTTATCATGGCAACATCAGGGTGCAGATCATTTCAATGTTTATCGCAAATTTGAAAATGATGTAATATTAATAGCTGAAAATGTGTTGGAGAATAATTTTATAAATATTGGTCTTACCGCCGGAGATACTCTCTACTACCAGGTTACGGCTGTAGATTATTTATACGATCCTGTGGAGAGTCTTCCCACTTCATGGAAGACAGCTGTTCCTTATTATGCTCCTGAACTCGATAATATCAGGATGATATCACCTTATGAGATCAAACTTAAATTTGATCTTGAAGTTGATAATATTTTTTCTGCAATTTTCTCTGTGGAATTTGGAAGAGAGAAAATCTACCCGATCTCAGTTAATGTAGTAGAGCAAAATACTGCTTTAATCTTAAGATTCAATGATAACTTCGGTGAATATTATGATTATATTTTGAATATTTCGGGACTAATAGGGAAAACAGGTGTTCCTGTAGCTCCGGGTCCCTACCAGTTCCAATATGAAGAAGATACCACACCACCTGAAATAATCACTGTTAGTGCTTCTAATGCAAATATTGTTAATATAGTTTTCAGCGAAGCATTGGACGAATCTTTAGCCGAGGATATAACCAACTACACACTTCTTCTTCCGGCAATAGATAAGGATAATGAGATTGAGAGATTAGAATATTTTGAAGCTGATTCGTGTTATGTGGCAATGCAGATGAAAAATGAGCTTAAATATACAAATCAGCCGTATTTTCTAAAGGTGAACAATATTAAAGATCTTGCCGGCAATGTAATTTCCAATAGCGGCAATAAATGTCATTTCAGCTTGACATCTATGTTGGGTCTAAGAAATTTAAAACAAATGATAGTTTATCCGAATCCGCTTGATATCGGCGAAAGCCTGATTGATAGAGTTAATTTTATCAATCTGCCGCTGGATGTTTCCGGCAGGATCTGGATATATAATTTAGATGGGGAATTGATCTTTGAGAGCGTAGTGGGTCCTTATAATGCAAATTATCTGAAGTCCTATTTCAGTTGGGAATGTGAGAATAATTCCGGTAATAGAATTTCATCCGGGATATATTTTTATCTTCTTAGAATGGGCAAGGATTCACGGAAAGGAAAGATCATAATAATAAATTAGGTTTTATAAAGGAGACGAACATGATTTCATTAGATTGGCAAAAAAGATTAAAAATGGATACCCAGGATTTTGTCGAACGAAAACTACCTGAAAGTAATTATGATATTGATATAGTATATAATGCATATCCACAAAGAATTGACGGCAATATCCCAAATGCGGTTATAACGCTGGTTGGAAAAACATTAGCTGCCAAACTTTATAAAGAAGCGGATAAATACTTTGATTTTTATGATTATCTTTTAAAGAAAAAGGGTGAACACGGCGGAATGATATTTGCCTATATTATGGCTCGGGCAATAAAAAAGCAGCCCGTATTATTCTTGAATTATATTGAAGATTTCTTCTTTAATACAAGAGATCAAAAAACATGTAACCTGGTTATGGATAAAGCCATATATCCACTTCTCAAGAAAAATACCTTAGAACATATCGACTTGATCTTAAATTGGATAAAAAAAGATAACAAGCTGCTAGAAGAGAGCATTATTAAATTATTGAGTAAACTCATCGGACAGGATAAAAAACTTATCGAGCCGATCTTTAAAAAACTGGAAACTTCATGGCTTTATGCAACTCCGAATATTGTAAAACTTAACTCAAGATTCTTAAAGGCGATCTATAAAAAAGATAAAAAGTTTTATTTATCCGTATATCAAAATTATCAATTAACCAGAAACCCGATCTTTGCTGAAATTCTTTGTGAAGCTATCTGCTGTTATAATGATAATATTCAGAAAATTTGTGATACTTGGGCGCATAGCGGAAACATTAAAGTTAAAAAGATCGGTCTGCACGGACAGAAATTACTAAAAACCAGAAAAGGCAAAAAATAATGGCAAACTACATTACAAAAGAAGGGATGCAGCGTCTTAGAAAGCGCATACAAGAACTGATAAAGGAAAGACCGACTGTTATTAAGCAAGTTGTTACTGCCCGTGAAATGGGAGACCTGAGCGAAAATGCCGAATATCATGCAGCAAGAGAAAGACAGAAATATCTGGAGAATGAATTCAACCACTTGAAAAAAAGAATTGATCATTTACAGGTTATTGACGATACAAATATTCCCAAAGATGCTGTAAGATTTGGTGCCAGAGTTTTATTAAAAGAGCTAAAAGAGAATACTCTGAGAAAAGTGCGGCTGGTTGGTGCCGACGAGATATTTGATGTGAAAGATGAATATGAAAGAATTTCAATTCTTTCACCTGTTGGCAAGCCGATGATCGGGAAAAAAGTTGGTATGCATTTTACAGTTAACGCTCCCATCGGTAAAAGAGAATTTGAAATATTAGAAATAAAATAGAATAAAAGAGGAAAGAATGAAAAAGACCGACGAATTAAGAAAAAAACTTACTTATGAAAGAAAAAACTTTTGGAATGAAGCCTCTGCTAAAGAGCAGAAAGATGCTCTTAAACTTTCAGAAGGTTATAAGAACTTCCTTGATAAATGCAAAACTGAACGTGAATCTATCGAATTCTATGTGAAGGAATTAGAAAAACAAGGTTATAAAGAAATTGAAAACGGGAAAAAATCAAAAAAGGTATTTCGTGTCTCAAGAAATAAAAATGCCGGTATTGCTTTTATCGGGAAGAGACCTGTCTCAGAGGGTGTGAACCTTATTGTATCGCATATTGACGCTCCCAGAGTTGACCTTAAACAAAACCCGCTTTATGAAGATGGAACCACAAATCTTGGAATGATGAAAACTCATTATTATGGCGGAATTAAAAAATATCAATGGATGTCCACTCCGCTTGCTCTTCACGGAACGATCATTAAAAATAACGGCGAAACCATTAAAATCTGTATCGGCGAAGATGAGAAAGATCCGGTTTTTGTTATGCCCGACCTTCTTCCCCATTTAGCAAGAAAAATTCAATATACAAAAAAGATCGGAGAAGCTGTCGATGCAGAAAAAATGAACATCGTTTTCAATTCGATTCCATATCCAAAAGATAAAGATACCAAAGAAGCTGTTAAATTGAACGCACTGGTTCTTCTAAATGAAAAGTACGGAATAACCGAAGAAGATTTCTTAAGCGCAGAAATTGAGATAGTTCCAGCCGGAAAAGCCCGCGATGCTGGTCTCGATAGAAGTTTGGTTCTTGGTTACGGACAGGATGATAGAATATGTGCATACATTTCTGCTTGTGCAATATTCGATGTAAAAGAAAATTTAGATAAAACAGCAATAGTATATCTCGCTGATAAAGAAGAGATCGGCAGTGATGGAAATACAGGCGCAAAATCTATTTTTATCATCGATTTTATTGCTGACCTGCTCAAGTATAACGGTGAAGCATACGATAGCTCTACTTTAAGAAAAGCACTTATAAACAGTCAGGTCTTATCTGCCGATGTAAATGCCGGCATTAACCCGAATTTTCCAACCGTTCATGAAAAGGAAAATGCGGTGCATATTGGGTATGGTGTTAGCGTAACCAAATTTACCGGCGTTGGTGGTAAAAGTGGATCAAATGATGCAAATGCTGAATTTAATTCTAAAATAATAAATATTTATAATAAAGAAAAAGTGTGCTGGCAAGTCGGTGCACTGGGTAAAGTAGATGAAGGCGGCGGTGGAACCATTGCTAAATTCATGGCTGAACATGGTGCGGAAGTTATTGATTGCGGACCCGGCGTTTTAGGAATGCACTCACTTTACGAACTAACCAGTAAAGCTGATATCTACTCATCTTACAAAGCTTATAAAGCATTTTTCGAGAATGCATAAACTGGAGTAAATTGTGAAAAAAATATTAAGCCTGATCATTGTTCTAATAATTCTATTTGGATGCAGCAGCAATAAGATGTCGAAAATCATGCCTGTGGAAAAGAAGATGGAGATCGCAAATGATTTTTTTGAAAAAGGAAAATATAATAAAGCAATTCCATATTTTTCTGAGGTTGTTTTTGAACGTAATTCCATTTATACACCGACCGCACAAATGAAGCTGGCAGATTGCTATTTTAATCAGAACAAATTTACCGAAGCGAGATTCGAATATGAAGAATTAATACGACTATTTTCTGATTATAAAGATATTGGAAGAGCGTATTTCCAACTTGGTATATGCTATTACAATGAATCGCTGTCTCCTCATTACACTCAAGAAGAGACCTATAAAGCCATCGCTGCTTTTGAAACATTCATAGAAAAATTCCCATTTGATAAACTTAAAAAAGATGCGATCGATTATATACAAAAATGCAGATACAAACTGTTGATGAAAAAATATTATAATGGTTATGCTTATTATAAGTTGTTCGATTACAGTGCTGCATTGATGTATTTTGATGAGATCATCGAACTGGGAAACAATAATGAGCCGGACAGAATGTCTCTTTATTATGCTGCCAAAATATATCTTGAAAGAGAAGATATTGAGAATGCAAAACTTACCGGACAGAAACTCATCAATCGTTATCCTCAAACAGACGAAGCGGAAAAAATAGCATCTGAATTAGAAAAGATAAAATAATGAAAGTTGGATTATTGGGCGGCTCGTTCAATCCGGTGCATAATGGACACATCGAATTAGCGCAGACCGCCCTCGATTCTTTTAAACTGGATAAAATACTCTTCCTTCCTTCGGGAACCCATCCGTTAAAGAAAGACAGCAGCATCACTCCAAAAGAGATAAGATACGATCTCACCAGAAAAGCAATAGTTTCCCACCCCGATTTTGAAATTTCACAACTGGATATGAATACAGCGGAACCAAGCTATACAAAGCTTCTTGTAATGCGGCTGCAAAAGGAATTCCCGCATGATAAATTCTATTTTATTGCCGGCAGCGATATTGTTTCTGAACTGCAAAAATGGCACGATCATAAATGGCTTTTGGATAATATTGAATTCATAATTGCTCACCGCCCCGATATTGATATATCCGCCTGGAAGAATCTGGGATATATCGATAAATTTCATTTCATGGAGATGAAGCCGGTTAATATTTCTTCTACGATGATACGAGAAATGATAATAAACGGTAAGGATATTTCTGCTTTAGTTCCACCAAATATTCAAAAAGAACTGATCTCGCTATATTCACGTTAAATATATAGATTCGGTGCAGTTCACTAACCTTCTCATAAATAATAACCTTAGCATAATCTATGTCTTGACAACAGAAAGCACTAAAAGATTTTCTACTGAATATTAAAAAATGAGTATTTAGGAAATAAAATGATTTTGGAAATAAGCGAAGAAAGAGCAGTAGAACTAATAGAAAAAATATCGCAGTTCATTGCTAAAAAAAGGATGGCAGCACCAGCAATAATGACTATTGAGTCAATGCGTCCACTTGCCAGAATAGGCAGCCAGCTTATGCATTTTCTCGCTCCATTTGCAGAGATCATTTTCAATCCGAAAGAATACCAGGAATTAGCCGTATTATTAGAAAATGAAGAATACGTTCGACTTCTAATAAAACGCATTGACGAAATTGATGTCGAAATGTATCGTGAGGAACGAAAAGAAAGAAAACTAAAAAATAAACGAAGTAGAAATAAAATAAAGCAGTTCTTTAAAATTAAGAAAAAAGATAAGAATAATAAATTGTAAAATGGAGGGAAATATGGGCAATACTCAAAAGCTTAAGAGGATCATTGCTACCGACTGCGGAAGCACCACAACAAAATCGATCCTTATTGAGTATGTCGATGGTGAATACCGGCAAACGGTGCGTGGTGAAGCTCCCACAACTGTGGAAAAGCCATTAAACGATGTAACCAAAGGTGTTGTTAATGCAGTTACGGAATTAGAAGAACTTGCACGTTTGAAATATAACGATGACACCATCAAATTTATTAAAGATGATAATATTTGGCTTTCGGAAAAAGAAGACGAAGGTGTGGACGCTTATGTTTCTACCAGTAGTGCCGGCGGCGGACTGCAAATGATGGTTACCGGCGTGGTTGCCAAGATGACCGGTGAAAGTGCGGAACGCGCAGCTTTGGGAGCAGGTGCAATAGTTATGGACCTTATTGCCAGTAACGATAAACGCGCTAATCATGAAAAGATCGAAAGGGTTCGCCAGTTACGACCCGATATGATCTTGATGGCTGGCGGTATAGATGGCGGAACCACAAAACACGTTGCGGAAATGGCGGAACTCGTGGGTGCTGCCGATCCTAAACCGCGTCTCGGTTCCAGCTATAAACTTCCGGTAATTTATGCTGGAAACACAAAAGCACAAGACATTATCAGAGAAACACTCGAAGATAAAACAGACCTGATCATTACCGAAAATCTCCGTCCGGTTTTGGAAAGAGAAAATCTGGGACCTGCGAGAGATAAAATTCACGATCTTTTTATGGAACACGTTATGGCTCAAGCTCCGGGATATAATAAACTGATGAGCTGGACGAAAGGACCGATCGATGGTAAACTTGTTAATATTCCAATTATGCCTACTCCGGCAGCAGTGGGAAATATTATGCAGACAATTGCAAAAGTAGAGGATATAGAAGTTCTGGGAGTTGATATTGGCGGCGCAACAACAGATATATTCTCCGTATTCACCGAAGATAAAGTTTTCAACAGAACGGTGAGCGCGAATCTGGGAATGAGTTACAGTATTTCCAATGTGCTGGCAACTGCCGGATTAAAAAATATCCTGCGTTGGGTTCCGTTTGATATAGATGAATCTGAACTTCTTAATATGATAAAGAACAAAATGATCCGTCCAACCACAATTCCACAAAAATTAGAAGAACTTGTGCTGGAACAGGCAATTGCCAAAGAAGCCCTGAGATACGCTTTTATCCAGCATAAAGAATTTGCAGTCGGCTTAAAAGGCGGACAGAAAAAACGTGAAATTGCAGATGCATTTGCTCAGACAACATCCGGTTCAAGTGTTGTAAATATGATGAGTCTCGATCTTCTTGTTGGTTCTGGCGGCGTTATGTCACATGCTCCCCGCAGAAACCAATCTGTAATGATGCTGATCGACGCATTTCTGCCGGAAGGAATTACCAGACTCGCAGTTGACAGCATATTTATGATGCCTCAACTTGGTGTTCTGGCAGAGATCAGTGAAAAGGCAGCAACAGAAGTATTTGAAAAAGACTGTCTAATTTATCTTGGAAGCTGTGTAGCTCCGGTAGGTGCGATGAAACCGGGTAAAACTGCTCTCATTGCAAAATTTGAGCTTCCTTCTGGAGAAGTATTTGAAGAAAATATCCCATTCGGTGAAGTAAGGCTTATACCTTGCGGAGTTGGCGAGACAGCAAAAGCTGCTTTAAAACCGGGTAGAGGATTGGATATTGGTGCAGGAAAAAATCAGGAGATAGCCTGTGAACTGCATGGTGGTGTTGTTGGAATAGTTTTGGATACTCGTGGAAGACGACCTTTCGTATTGCCGGTCGATGCTTCTCAGCGTGTTCCGCTTCTCAAAAAGTGGATGAGAGAATTCGACGTTTATCCCGAAGAAATTTTATAGGAGGTAAGAATGGCACAAGCATATTCTCCAGGATTAACAGTAACAAATAGTATAGTTCTAAAAAAAGATAGAATTCTTCCTCTAAAAGGAAAAGTTCTGGCAAAAAAAGGTGATAAAGTAAAAGCGGAAGATATAGTTGCAGAAACTCTTCTTCCCGGAAAGGTGGTTCCCTTCAATCTCGCAAATAAGCTCGGTGTACCTGCTGAAATGTTAGAACAGTATCTCAAAGTTAAAGCCGGTAATAATATCAAGAAAGGGCAGGTTATGGCAGAAACGAAAGGATTCTTCGGTTTGTTTAAAACTTCCGTAAAATCTCCTCTCGAAGGTGAAATTGAAAATATTTCCAAATTAACCGGACAGATGCTTCTGCGTGAACCGAGAATTCCAATTCAAGTAAAAGCTTTTATCGATGGAGTGGTTGTTGAAGTGATCGAAGAAGAAGGCGTTATTATTGAAAACAAATCCGCTTATATTCAAGGAATCTTTGGACTTAGCGGAGAACGCTCCGGCGAAATTAAGATGCTTGCTTCTTCACCTGAAGAAATTATCGATCCTGCCAAGATAGACGATTCTTGCAAGGGCAAGATAATAGTCTGCGGTGCGCTTGTTACTTATGATGCAGTTAAGAAAGCTCAGAAAGTAGGAGTAAGCGGCATTATCTCAGGTGGTATCGATGACCAGGATCTTAAAAAACTTCTCGGCTACAATATCGGCGTAGCAATTACCGGTCATGAAAAGCTCGGACTTACTATCGTGATCACAGAAGGATTTGGAATTATCAAGATGGCAAAAAGCAGTTTTGAACTACTTAAAAGCTTTGAGGGACATAAAGCATCGATTCACGGGATAACTCAGATCAGAGCGGGCGTTATGCGTCCTGAGATCATTATTCCCATTAAGTTCAAGGAAGAAGAACTTATAGTTGAAGAAGCTAAAATGGCTACACTGGAAATTGGCACAACTATCCGTGTGATCCGTCAGCCGAATTTCGGATTGATTGGAAAAGTTACAGCTCTACCGGAAAAACTTACTAAAGTAGAAAGCGAAACAATGGTTCGTATCTTGGAAGCCGAACTTGAAAACGGAGAAAAAGTTACAATCCCGCGTGCTAATGTGGAAGTAATAGAAGATTAATAAGCTCACGGATTTCCACGGAAATTCACAGATAAAACTTAAGGAGCAGAGTGATCTGCTCCTTTTTTTTATGTTTACTATATATGTGTTTGTTACAAGTATCTTATTCAATAATCTGCATATTAAAAGCTTTACTTAAACTTCGTTTTGAAATTCTGAATCCGCTTCCGTGATCGTGCGTTTTTCCAATGCTTTTTCCTTTTCGGTATATCCCAATTCTTATATCAAACATAATCAAACCTTCTTCTAATAGTTTAAGAAATTTTTGAAAAGTAAAATCAGACAATAGAATCATTTGATTGAAATGAAATAATTCTTTGCCATCATTTTTCTTTGTTTCAGCTTGAATAAATGCAATATACTGTAATTTTGTATCAATGATTTCTTTAATATTATTAAAACTCCAATATATTGTATCATCAATAATTATTCCTGAAGACAAATCCTTAATTAGCAGTTTAATTTTCTCATTTGTATAATCAATTTCTATTTTAAAACCATATCCACTTTTATGATTATTAAAGGAAGTTGAAAAAATACTAGTGTGTAACACTTTCATATCAGGAATCTGCTTATCAGGTGAGCCATACTTTTTGCGTAAAGTTGTATTCGCTTTTTTTGGATATGTTGGTGCTTTTGTGAAAAGTGTTATATAGGAACCTGTATAATTTCTTTGGCTTTTGATTTCGATGTCTTTATAATCCGCAATATCTAAATTGTTTTCTACAATATTACAGCAATCTTCAAAAGTTTTACCTATTCCAGTATTCCCACTTCGATGTGTTTCAATAAAACCTTTATCTTTTACATTATTAAAAATTTCTATAAATTCATTTAAATGCTTACTCATTATTATCTCCTTTTTAACATTCTTTGTTTTTTTTGGTTTTGGATTTGTTTTTTTACTGTTTCTAAAACCTGTAGTTCTTTTTCATCGAAATATTTAGACTTACTTGGAAAAAAATCAGTTATTTCGCATTCAAACAAAAAAGCTAATTTAGTTAGATGAACAATATTATACTTGTGGTGAGAGTTGATAGATTCTATGTTGTTAATAAAATTCTGACTAGCATTGATAATTGCACTAATTTCTTGAATCGTAAAATTCATTTCTAATCTTTTTCTTCTTACATTTTCAATAATCTTCTTTTCAATGAGTTCCATAATAACCTCCAAAATTAAAAAAATAAAAAGTCCGCTGGTTGTAAACAACCTATAGGTTAAAAAATAATATTTTTTTATTGCCTAATTTATAGAACTTTTTTTTTTTGAAATATGGAATTAAATAAAGTTTATAATAAAGATTCGGAATTTATGAATGATATTGAAGAAGAATCAATTCATTTAGTAATTACAAGCCCCGAATATTTTGGTGCTTCAATGTGGAATCATAAATCTTCTTTTGATGAATATATTCAAAATCTTGATAAAGTTTGGAAAGAATGTTTTAGAGTATTAAAACCTGGCGGTAAGTTAGTAATTAACATTGCTGATTTATCAACTCGAACAAGTGATTACGGACGAAGAAAAATCTATCCAACACATTCAAAAATAATTGAAAATTGTGAGAAAATTGGATTTGATTATTTTGATTATGTTATTTGGCATAAACCGAATAGGCAAATGAGAAAAGTTTATGGCTCTTATCCTTATCCAGATAATTTTCAGTTTTTTATTATGACTGAGTATATTTTGGTTTTTAGAAAATGGGTTGATAAGAAGTACTTCAATAAAAGAATTAAGCGAAATCCTGAAATAAAAGATGAATCATTAATAGGTAAGGAAAACTGGTACAAATGGGCTCCGAATGTTTGGAATATCAGCCCTGTAATTAAGTTCAATAATGAAGGAAAGAATATGTACGGTCACATTGCACCATTCCCGCCAGAAATTCCTAACAGATTAATTAGAATGTATTCGTTTGTTAATGATGTAATCCTTGATCCTTTTATTGGATCTGGAACTGTTGCAATTGAAGCTTTAAAGCTTGGGAGAAAATATATTGGATATGAGATTTCTAAAGAATACTTTAATCTTTGTAAAAACAATATAAATAAATATAAAAATGATAAATAGTATTAGTACAAATAAATATACTGATTACAGTTGGGATTTTAGAAAAGAGAACACAAAAGGTAACACGCATTGTTTCCACAATTATCCAGCAATGATGATACCGCAAATAGCTAATCGATTATTAGAAAATTATGCAACCCACGCAAGTTTATTATTTGATCCGTATTGTGGTACTGGAACATCATTAGTTGAAGCGAACCTAAGAAATATTAATGCAATAGGAACGGATTTAAACCCACTTGCTATATTAATCGCAAAAACAAAGACGACTTTAATTGATTTAAATAATTTATCAGAAAACATCTCCAAATTTCTTACTTATCTAAATGATAGACTTTTTGATACAACTAATATTGAAAAACCTGATTTCAAAAACATAAATTATTGGTTTGATGAAAAAGTAATGAAAAATTTAATGATAATTAAATCTTTTATTAAGACATTAGAAGATCAGAAGTTACGAAACTTTTTTAATGTTGCTTTTAGTGAAACGGTCAGAGAATCATCTTGGACACGAAATGGTGAATTTAAATTATATCGAATGAACGAGAAACAAATTAGAAAATTTGAACCGAAAGTGTTTGAGTTAATGATTAAAAAGTTAGATAGAAATTATTATGGATTAAAAGAATATACTATAAATCTGAAAGGAAATGCAAAATCCATTATATACGATTTTAATACAGTTAAAGATATTCCTGATAATTTAATTAATAACGTAGATATTGTGCTTACATCACCACCATACGGAGATTCAAGAACAACCGTTGCTTATGGTCAATTTTCTCGTTTAGCAAATCAATGGCTTGATATTTCAGAAGCATCAAAAATCGATAATATGTTGATGGGCGGAATTAAGAGAAAAGAATTTAATGAGTTTGAATTTTCTATATTGAATAATGTTATCAAAAAGATAGCACAAATTGATAATAAAAGAGCATTAGAAATTAATTCATTTTATTATGATTATTATTTATCAATCAAGAATGTTGCAAAAACAATAAAGAAAAAAGGTTATGCCTGTTATATCGTTGGTAATCGAACTGTAAAAGGAATAACTTTACCAACTGATGAAATCACAAAAAGTTTCTTTGAAATGAATGGCTTTAAGCACATCGAAACGATAATTAGAAATATACCGAATAAAAGAATGCCTTCAAAAAATTGTCCTACGAATATAAAAGGAAAAAAATCAGCTACAATGTTAAATGAATATATTGTAGTATTACAAAAAAAATAACCGGAAGTTTTTTATAATGCCATCGTAAAGCTTATAAGCCAAATAACAAAAATTCTTTGACAGAGAAGATCGTTTCGTTTCAAATAACTAAATATCACCCTTTTGAAACGTAAAATTTCTTTTCCCCATTGCCGGCATTCGAGAAAGACCAAACTTCTGGTAAAAAGATTGTAGCGGTTCATCACAACAAAGATCAATCATATAAAGTTTACTCAATTTATTCAACATTCTTGTCATGAGTTCTTTTCCAATTCCATGTTTTTGGTATTTTGGCAAAACTTCCAAAAGTGGAATATATGCACTTAATATTTTATCTGATATGGCATTAACAAAACCAATCACCTTATTCGTTTTATCATCGATTGCCAGAATTATAAAGGCACTGTTTTGCAGGATCTGCAAGTGGGTTTCTTGTGATGGAGGATCGGGCCATCCATCAAAGAAACCTTTTAGTTGTTCAGCTTTTATTCCTTCGGTATCGCTTTTATAAATTATCATTTAGTGCTCCTGTTTATGAAAACAAATCCAAATTTGCAAAAATGAAATTATTGAGTCAATAACAAAATATCTTTGACAGAAAAGATCATTTCGTTTCAAAAATCAACTCAAAGACGGAATACGGTTATTTCATCTGTAGAAATTCAAATTTACTGCACTTTTTTAATTACTCACAAATTTTTTGTGTATACCCTTAAATGTAATATGATGGTTTAGTCATGCTGAAATGTTCCATTCAGATTTAAACCTCCGATAATTCCACTAAGTATGCAAATTCATTTACCACAACACATTTAGCTGTTGGAATATTTCAGAAAAATAAAGAAATTCTTGACACTTCCATGCTCCTAAATTCGTTTCAAATTAAAAGTGTCCGAAATTTATTTTTCTAAGGTTTTATGCTAAGAAAGTAAATCGATAGGGTTTGGTTGGAAACTACTTTGCCTCCCGCGTTTGGAAAGGATATTCATTAAAAAACAAATAGGGAGGGGAAATGAAAGCTTATGCAGGAAAAATCTTAAGAATTAATCTTACAAATGGAGAAATTAAGAAGGAAGATCTTGATCCAAAAGTAGCGGCAAAATTTATCGGTGGAAGAGGATTGGGAACATACATCCTCTCGAAAGAGATAGACCCAAAAATCGATGCTCTTTCTGAAGGAAACAAACTCATCTTCGTAACAGGACCATTAACGGCTGCTCCTGTGCCTACAAGCGGCAGATTCATGGTCGTTACCAAATCTCCTTTGACGGGAACCGTTGCATGCTCCAACTCAGGCGGATATTGGGGAGCAGAATTAAAAACGGCTGGATATGATCTCATCATTTTAGAAGGTAAATCAGAAAAACCTGTTTTCTTGCAAATTGAAGACGATAAAGTAGAATTAAAAGACGCTTCTCATCTCTGGGGAAAACTTGTCGGAGAGACAACCGATATTTTAGAGAGTGAAAGTGCTCCCAAATCAAAAGTTCTGGCTATTGGACCTGCCGGTGAAAAACTTTCAGTAATTGCATCCGTCATGAACGATCGTTACAGAGCAGCAGGAAGAAGCGGTGTCGGAGCTGTAATGGGCAGCAAAAATTTCAAAGCTATCGTGGTAAAAGGCAGCGGTAAAGTGGAAGTTGCCAATGAAGAAGAACTGAAAACCGTAAACAAAAAATGGTTACAGAAACTAAAAGATGATGGCATTACGGGTACTGGATTACCCACTTATGGCACAGCGGTACTTGTTAATGTTATTAACGAAAGTGGCGTTTTCCCGGTCAATAATTTCCAAGATGCATATTTGGAAGATACTGAACAAATTTCAGGTGAGACTCTTACTAATAATTATATGCTCAAAAAAGATCCTTGTTACAGATGCCCTATCGCTTGCGGTAGATATTGTAAAGCCGATGAGATCGAAGGCGGCGGACCTGAATATGAAACAGTGTGGGCATACAGTGCCGACTGCGGAGTTAACGATCTGAAAGCTGTGATCAAAGCAAATTTCTGGTGCAATGAATATGGGTTAGATACCATCTCCGCCGGATGTACTATTGCAGCAGCAATGGAATTGTATCAAAAGGGAATTATAAAAGACCAAGAACTCGAAGGCAGTCCATTAGAATTTGGGAATCCAAATTCGATTGTTGATTGGACGATCAAGATGGGCAAAAGAGAAGGTCTTGGAGATAAATTGGCTATGGGTTCATACAAACTTTGTGAGAGTTATGGACATCCTGAGATTTCAATGAGCATTAAAAAACAAGAAATCCCAGCCTATGATCCACGTGGAATTCAAGGTATGGGTTTACAGTATGCAACTTCCAACAGAGGTGGTTGTCATGTGCGCGGTTACTTGATCGCTCCGGAATTATTGGCTCATCCTGAAGCCATTGACAGATTCTCTTTAGATGGCAAGGCAACATGGGTAAAGATCTTCCAGGATTTTACAGCAACGATCGACTCTCTTGGATTATGCCTTTTCACATCTTTTGCTTGTGGTGCCGATGATTTTGCTGAACTTATTAATGCCGTTGCAGGAACAAATCATGATGCCAATAGTATTTTGGAAGCCGGTGAGAGAATTTGGAATATGGAAAAAGTATTTAACTTAGCAGCAGGTGTTGCTCCGGGCGAAGACAAACTTCCAAAAAGATTATTAGAAGAGGGAATTCCAAGTGGACCATCTAAGGGCTGGGTACACAAATTAGGCGAACTCCTTCCTTCCTATTACAAAGAAAGAGGCTGGGACGAACAAGGTATTCCCACTAAAGAAAAACTTGAAAAATTAGGTTTATAGATACAGCCTTATACTCCCACCTCGATCTAACTCGAGGTGGGAGTTTATTTTTGGAGCAACAATGATCAAGACAGAAAGAATTATGATAGAATATGTTTTTTATACTTGATTCGTCACGAGTTATCGGGACAGTGGAATACACCAAGGCGTACAGGTGTTGATTAATGTTTGGCAGCTGCGGTATCGGTACGATCACGCCTGGAAACGAACCAACCAAAGTTTGAATCGGTACGATTCAGCCCAAACAAACCACCCAGCCTACCCGCTGACACGCTTGTTATTCCCAATTAAATTCATAATTTGTATAGACACAATTAATCTTGATTTAATCTATTTTTATAATACTCAATCATTATTGTTTGCAACTCAACTTGTTGCTTTATTTGAGCGTCATCTTGAATAAAAGTAATTGGAAGTGAATTTTCACCTGATAGAATCTCAATTAGGCCTTTTCTCAAATTTTCTTGTTCTCTTTCAACAGTTGCATGACCAATTGGAGAATAAATGTTTCTTTTAATCAGAACTTTATCAAAATTATATCCTAATGACTTTCCCATTTCATATAATAAATTTGATAACAAGTCTTCATTTTTCGAAATCCAAAGAGATAAGTCTTTATCCTCCACTTTTTGGAGTAAGTTATCAAAATATTCCTTCCAAGCTATAATGACTGTATTATGCTTTTTATTATCAGAAAATTCTAAGTCAATTCTATTTAAAGCTTCAACATGAGCATGTGAAAGTGGAGCACCACGAGTTGCTATTAATGTTTTAAAAACTGATAACTTTCTATTGCTCTTTTCTCTGTTCCTTGCTAACATTTTTTCAATTTGAACAGCTGCAATTGGACCAATTATTATAGCAAGAATTGTTAAAATATTTGCTAATTCCATATCTAATTCCTCTCAACAATATTTGATGTTCTTATAAATTTGTGATTCCCCGTGCAATTAACAATTGTTTTATCAAATGGAAACGCATTTTTAAATTCTGTATTTTCTGGTGGTTGATTTGAATTAATTAATGCTGCTTCAACTCTTTCATTGTATTGTTTGTCAACAAATGTGTAACAAATACAGATTTGTTCTTCTTTTTTTAGGTAAGAAAGGAAATCATTCCATTTTTCATGCTTGTTGAGCCTTTCATATAAGTCATCAGCCTTACCAATATAAATAAGTTGTTTTAAGTTCACAGAATCTTTATCTTCGTTGTAAACACACCGATAAATTCCATAAACTCCCGAATTTGCAGATATAGATTTAATCCCTCTTTGAAGTCTATAACCTTTAAATTCTTGATTAAATTGTTTCTCAGCCATTTTACCTCCTTAGATTTACCTTATTTTATAAGACTTTATAACATTTAGTTTTGGGCATAACGGCGGCGTGCCACGCCCACCGAAATGGTATACATAACCAACTTATAGATATGATAAAAATAGGTATACAATAACTTTTTTGTAAGTTATTGTATACCATATCAATCCTCAATATCAATATCTAAATTATCAAGTGGACTCTTAATTTTACTGAGTCCTATTTTCTTTATATGTGTATATCTCTCAGTTGCCTGCACCGTAGTTTTGAAAAAATGTATCGGTATTTTTAAATTCTTATGTCCCCAAATCTTCTGATTAAATTTCAAATCTTCTCTCCAAAATTCTAATGTTGCAAATTATTTTTTAAAATCAAAACCGAATTTGTAAATATTATTATTAGGTGTCAATTAGAAACTTTGAACTTCTCGATTCACACTCTCTCCGCTCGCTGCATATCAATTCTTTCAGCGGCATCTAATGATCCCTCTCTTGCGTTTGAAGAGAGGGATAGCAGGGTGAGTTAATTTTTCTTGCGGCTTCTTTATACTTTCGCTATCCTTCCCCGATTTTCGGGGCTCAGGATGACAATATCTTTTTCAGCAGTTGCCTTTCTTTGCGTACTTAGCGGCAAATTATTTTACAAACTATAATAAAGATTCATCTCGAATGGATGCGGTCTGTTATTCACGGCGACTACTTCTTTCATTTTTTCAGTAATCCATGTATCGATGAGTTCTTCATTAAAAACATCTCCGGCAAGTAGATAATCGTGATCTCCCTTCAACGCTTCTAATGCCTCTTCCAGACTAGTTGGAATTGAGTGCAGTTTAGCTTGTTGTTCTTCACTCCATGCAAACACATTATCATTAAAAGGACCGTAACCGTTTTCTTTGGTCGGCATGATCTTATTCTTAATACCGTCTAATCCTGCCATTAAAAGAGCACTCATTGCCAGATAATAATTACAGGTTCCATCGCCAGTTCGGAATTCAATACGTTTCGTTTCCTTACTTGTGGCATATTTTGGAATTCTTATCGCGGCGCTGCGGTTGGCAAGTCCGAAGAAGAGTTTTACGGGAGCTTCAAATCCGGGAAGTAAGCGTTTGAATGAGTTTGTACTTGGATTTGTGAATGCGGTTAGAGAGCGTCCGTGTTTCAATATCCCGCCAATAAAATAAAGAGCTTCATCGCTCAGGTCAGCGAAATTTCCTTTTTTATAGAATATATTTTCACCCTTTTTTCTTAGTTGGATGTGGAAGTGCATCCCGTTTCCTGCTTCTTCATAAATTGGTTTCGGCATGAAGGTTGCGGTAAGCTCATTTTCCAGAGCGCAGTTATGGATAATATCTTTTATGTACATCATCTTATCGGTGATCATTCCAAATTCCAGAAGTTCGGTTTCTATTTCCTGCTGAGAAGATAATCCCACTTCATGGTGGTGATACCTTATAGGACAGCCAATATCTTCGATAAGTTGAACCATCTCTTCCCGCACATCCGCGTATTTATCGAATGGAACATCAATGTGATAACCTTTTCTGTTTGCGACAGCAGTTCCATCAACATCTTTATAACCGCCGGGAAGATCATTTTTATTCTCTGCAGAAGTAAATTTATAACCGGCAGCAAATTTCCCATTATCAATTATCGCCTCATTAAAGAGATAAAATTCAAATTCGGGTATCCAATAAGATTCGTCGGCAATTTCTGTTTCTTCCAAATATTTTTGTGCTCTTTTTGCCAGACTTCGCGGATCTTTCTTCACACCGATTCGTGTGTCTGCATCACAAATATAAGAAAGCATTCGCAGGGTTGGATGATATGTGAACGGATCGACGATAGCAGTTGAAATATCGGGAATAAGTATCATATCGCCGGCTTCAACAGATTTCATTCCGGGAATACTTGAGCCGTCAAACGGAATTCCATTTTTAAGAACGTATTCCAGTTTTCTTGCCGGGCAGGATATATGATACCAGTTTCCAGCCAGATCGGAATATTTCAGATCTAATGTCCTGATCTGATTTTCATCAATAAGATTTTTTACTTCTTGTAAATTCATAATTTATCTCCATCTATTTATTATATCTTTAACTTTTTATCATTGCGATAAGTTCCTTTCACTTTCCGAAGCTTCCCAAAAAGGAATTCTCTCAATTAAGATTCGGAAAGTTTTCTCACAACTGTATTTTCCAATTCGACACCATTTCAACCTTCCAAATCTTCTTACATAAGAAAAACTTTGGAAGAAAAGCTTCGGAAGGAAAATAAGATAACTCGCAAAGACATTATAGGGTTATCCCTGTTAAAAGTTTTAAGAAAAAATTCAACGGCGGCATAATTATTGCCCCGATTATATTAAGTTTAAAAATAAATGATACTGCAAATATTATCATTAAAATTTGAGCACCTTTTCTCTCTTGTGCGGTATATTTGTAATAAGCTTCGTCAGATAAAAATCCACCCAGAATTTTCGATCCGTCCATCGGCGGGATCGGGATCAAGTTGAAAATACCCAATGCCAGATTTATTAGGATTGCATATACAAGCATACTTGTAAAAAATTGTGCAAGCATTGAACCCGAATAAAGAATATTGGGATTTGCTGCTTTCAACAGATTAAAAACAACTGAAAGAATGATAGCCATTACAAAATTGGAAACAGGTCCGGCTGCTGCGGTAATAGCCATATCTCTCTTTTGATTTTTGAAATTATAGGGATTTACAGGAACAGGTTTTGCCCAGCCGATATGAACAATGAACAACATCAATAAACCAATCGGATCGATGTGAGAAATTGGATTTAAAGTAAGCCTGCCGGCACGTTTTGCTGTATCGTCTCCAAGTAAATACGCTACATAACCATGACTGAATTCATGTATTGTAAGTGTAATAAGTAAAATTGGTATCTGTATTAATAACTGAATTATTGTATTCATTATTTCCTCTTAATTATTACCTTGCGAACGGTGTATCGGC
Source organism: Candidatus Cloacimonadota bacterium (assembly GCA_030600585.1). Taxonomy (GTDB): domain Bacteria; phylum Cloacimonadota; class Cloacimonadia; order Cloacimonadales; family TCS61; genus Tenebribacter. The sequence goes on from JAUVLU010000011.1 coordinate 52,828, forward strand.
TTGAGTAGCAAACGATGCTGAAATTCTCTTGCCTGTCTCACGGTCTTGACCTTCGCAACGGTTTATTTCACGATCAAGGTGATCGTGTTACTTCGCAATCAAGATGATTGCGTTACTTTCGCAACGGTCTTGTTTCACGATCAAGATGATTGCGTTACTTTCACAAATCGGCGTTTGCCTACTTTTATTACGCATTCATCTGTTATCTCATAAAATATGTCTGTGATCTTTTTGCCATCTATACTCACAGCATTCTGTTTTATCATTCTCCTGCCTTCTCCGCCGGAAACACAGGTTTTGCTTTTAGTTAAAATATCAATTACCTTCATCGGTGCTGAAATCATAAATTCAGGTATATCATCGGGAATATCTTTTTTCTTAAAGATAAGATTGAACTCTTCTTCTGCCGTTTCAGCAATTTCATATCCGTGATATAAGGCAACTATTTCACGTGCTAAACGCTGTTTAATTATTTTAGGATTTATCTCGTCATTTTTTAGCTGCTTCTCAATTTTTTCTATCTCTTCCGGTGCAACTTTTGTGGCATAATTAAAATAATTAATGATCAGTTCATCAGGAATCGACATTGTTTTCCCATATTTTTCTTTAGGAGAATCGAATACAGCAATATAATTATTGAGCGATTTACTCATCTTTTCATTGCCGTCCGTTCCCATTAAAATTGGAGAAAGAATTGCAATTTGCTGCGGTTTACCAAAATATTTCTGCATATCGCGTCCGGCAAGAATATTGAATTTCTGTTCGGTTGCGCCCAGTTCCACATCTGCTTCAATTGCTACGGAATCGTAGCTTTGCAGAATTGGATACATGAGTTCGTGCATCCCTAAACTTTGCCCGTTCTCATAGCGTTTACGGAAGGTATCGTGTGCCATGAATTGCGCCAGTGTAAATTTTCCCATCAGTTTTAGCACATCAGACATCTTCATATCACCGAACCATTCGGTCTGCCAGCGAACTTCGGTTTTGTCTTTATCCAGCACCGCGTAAAGTTGTTCCATATATTTTTCTGCATTATTTTTAACCTGCTCAGCGGTAAGATGAGGACGTGTTTCATCTTTTCCTGATGGATCACCGATCTGAGCTGTAAAATCACCAATAATAATAACTCCAATATGCCCCATATCCTGAAATTCACGCATCTTCCTGATCGGAACCAAATGCCCGATATGAACATCGTATCCGGTGGGATCGATACCGTATTTTATGCGAAGCGGCTTTCCGGTTTCTTTAGATTTTTTTAATTTGGCAACTAACTCCTTCTCGGAGATAATTTCTTCAACGCCTTTTTTTATCAGCTTCATTTCTTTATCAAATTTCATTTAACCCTCTACCTACTTAAATTATTAAGCTTTTCCAATACCTTGAAAGTAGATTTCTTTGTCAAATAATTTAAGAAATCCTCGAATTCATTCCTAAATTTAACAACATAAACAATAATGCATTTCAAATTATTGTTTTCACTTTTTTATTTAGACTTCACATTGAAATTCATTATTAAGCTTATTACCTGTATTTATCCGTGTTCACATTCGGTTAGCGGTTATTTTTTTTGTCTCAATTTTTAGTTATCCACAAAAAAGTGTTAATTATGTGCAAAATATAGAGTTGAAGCAGCATATTGTGGATAACTTTAATAATATTATTAACTTGTATCTGTTTGCATTATATTAAGTTAAGTGCCGCATATAATAGTTTATCCACAATGGTTCAACTATTTTACAGACTTGACAAATAAACTTTTGTTTTCATTTTCGTTGTTAAATTAGTGATAGAGATAGTTTACATGAAATTTTGAATTGTGGATAAGTTTCTGTTTTCTTGGTATTGTTGAGCTTAACCATTTGAAAGATAATGTGTTAGCTTCAGTGTAAAATTATGTGGATAAGTTGTGTATAAAAAATATGTGTTTCTCATTGATCGGCAATCACAGAAAGAGTTTAAGGGTGTTTTATGAATAATTATGACGAGTTTTGGTCTGGAGTCCTTGATACACTTCGGGAAAATATCAGCGAGCAGGGTTTTAATACGTGGTTTGGTGAAACTGAAGTTATTAATATGGAAAATGACAAACTTACGGTAAAAGTTCCAACTCAATTTATAGCAGATTATTTAAATTCAAATTATAGTGAATTAGTATCTGAAATTTGTTTTAATTTATTTAAGAATAAATATAATATACGTTTCACTGGAATTAATCCTGCAAGACCGGAGAAGAGACACGCTGTTAAACAGCCGACGAAGAATATCGCCAGCTACCAAACCAAACTTAATAAAAATTACAATTTCAATGAATTCGTAATAGGAACAAATAACAGATTTGCTCATTCAGCTTCCTTAGCGGTTGCCGAATCACCTGGGACAACATACAATCCACTTTTTATTTATGGCGAATCGGGGATGGGAAAAACACATCTCATGCAAGCTGTTGGAAATTTTGTAATGGAAGAACTGGAAGATAAGAAAGTTTTTTATATTACCACAGAAGAATTCACGAACGAAATGATAGATAATATTAGAAATAATTCCATGCCTGCTTTCCGAAATAAATTCCGCAATTTTGATGTCTTATTAATAGATGATATTCATTTCCTTTCTAAAAAAGAGGGAACTCAGGAAGAATTCTTTCATACATTCAATGCCCTTTATGAAAAGAAAAAACAGATCGTACTCACCAGCGACAGACCACCTAAGGATATTCCCGACCTGGAAAAAAGACTTGTTACAAGATTTGAATGGGGACTTTTGGCAGATCTGAAAAGCCCCGATTTTGAAACTCGTGTTGCCATCTTGAAGAAAAAAGCTGAATTTGAAGAAATCTGGCTTAAAGATGAAGTGATTGAATTTATTGCCGAACATATTTACAGCAATGTGCGCGCTTTGGAAGGTTCACTCATCCGCATTCTTGCATTTGCTTCCTACAATAATCTTAATACTGAAGATATTACGGTTGATGATATCAGTGAAATACTCATCGATATGATCTCTGATAAAATTAAGGATGTGAATCTTGAAACAATCATGCAAAAGGTTTGCGAAGCTTATAATATTACTTCTACACAGATATTCGATAAAACCAGAAAGAAGAACATTGCTTTCCCACGACAGATCGCAATGTATCTTTCCAACCTGCTTATCACACAGTTATCTCTAAAAGAAATAGCACAATATTACCAGAGAAAAGATCACACCACCGTGCTTCATGCCAAAAAAACTATAGAGAAGCAATTTAAGGAAGATCGTGAACTCAGAATCCAGATAGAAAAACTCATTAAGGATATAAAAAGATAGTTATCCACATATTCACATGGTGGTATGTTGATAGAAGTTTATAAATTGATCTTTAAAAAATTAGAAAAATAAAATGTGGATAACTCAAATTCCATAAACAGAATAGCCACAAGTTATCCACACAAAATAGAAAAACCTATTCTATTGAAAAATAGAAAGTTAAGTAGTCTTTTTTATGGTTATCATCATATACACAGCACCTACTAGGACTACTAATATTTATAATAAAAAAGGAGTTTAAATGAATATAGGAATCAAAACAATCGGTATTATCATGTTTATTTCATTAATTGTGATAAGTTGTACCCAAAAGGATAATCTTGTTGGAACAGGAGGATCCGGAGAACACACTCCAATAAATACAACTATTGATCATACTAATTTCACAAAAATATATAGCTATGAAGATAGCTGTGCATACAATAATTCTAATTCAATGGTTATTGGAAACTATGAAGAAGAAATTGCCTACGGTTTAATATGCTTTACAAGTCTGCCGGATACATTCTCCGAAATATCGAGTGTAAATATCAGCTTGAAAATTAAAGACCGTAATAATTTTGAGATTGTAGATAATACAACTCTAAAGCTTGCTAAAATAAATGATATTGAATGGTATGAAAATGCTACATGGTGGGTTTCTTCAGATTCTACAGAATGGAGTGGTGAACATTTTAGCGAAACCGATTATATTGATCTGCTGCCGGATGAATATGAAATTGAATGCGAAGATGATTCAATTAATATTATCTTTTTAGAAACAAATATTCTTGAAGATTGGATAAATGATGAAGATAATAATAATTCCGGTCTGGTTATTTATTCCGATACCGATGGTTTCCTGGATATTTACGCTTCAGAATATTCAAATGATGAAAATCCGATATTAACTTTTGAATACAAAGAAACCGCAGAAGATACATTAACTACAAAAACTATTTCTACCTGTTACGATTGTATGATCTACGAAACAGATAATGAATTTGGAAAATGGGAAAATGAATTGAAAATATCGAATATTCAACCAATAAAGATATACACCAAATTTGATATTCTGGAATCCACATTTATTGATGTACTTCCTGCTGAATATATAATTGAAAATGCCGATACAGCACTTTTCCTGCAGAGAATAACAATAAATAAAGCCGAACTAATTTTAAATAATGATGGAACCAATGCGTATCCTCTGACCGGCTCGATATATTTAAGCCCGTATTTTGTTATAGCCGACACCATAAACACAGACGATCCGAATCTTCCATTACTAACAAATGATGATATTGATGATCTATATATAAGTAGTTCAACCGATACTTTACAGAGTGAACAAATAGCAATCGATATAACAAAAATTATCCAATATTATATTTCTGATGGAGATGAATACGAAAACAAAGGAATTGTTTTAAGATCATTAAATGTTAATGATAATTTTATACACACCGAATTTGATCTGGAGCCTGAAATAAAAATAACCTTTACTCCGCCATATTTTGAAGAATGATCTGAGGTAAAATATGAAGAGATTATTAATTCTTATCTTTGTAATTGCATTGTTTTCCTGCGTTCAAACAGATGAAGAAAATATTGTGGCTAGAGTAAATGATATTAAACTTACAATGGATGAATTTAAAGCAAATTTCTCTGATAATGAATGGAATAATATTACGGTTGAAGAGAAAAAAGAATTTATCAGGGATTGGGTGCAACTTACCTTATTAGCTCAGGAAGCCGATCTATTAGAGATTTCTCAATCTAATAGAATAAAACAACGAATTAAATCTGCTGAAATTAATATAAAAGCTAATGCTCTTATTGCAGCCAAACTTACAGATGTTACAGTATCGGAAGATGAACTATTTAATTACTACAAGATCCACAAAAGTGAATATCAAATAAGTTTTAAAGAGTATAAAGTGCAAAGAATATTTACAAAGGAAAAAGCAAAACTAAAGGGAATATTCGATGCAATTAAAACCACCTCTTTTAAGGATGCTGCTATTGAATATTCGGAAGAAACTGCCGGTAAAAATGGAGGATATATTGGATTCCTTTCACAAAAAAACGCACATGAAAATATTTGGAATGCTTTAGCTTCCCTGAAAAAATACCACTATACAAGCGTGGAAACAAATAGAGGTTTTTATATATTAAGATTTTATGATACGAGAACAGTTTATGCGAATAAAACCTTTTTAGAAGTTAAAGACAAAATCAGAGAAACAGTTACAAAAAAGAAAAAAGAAGAAGTATATAATAATTTGATAAAAGAACTGAAAAATAAATCTGAAATTACAATTTCAATTTAATGGGAGAATTAATGAAAAAAATATTATTGATAATTATCACACTACTGATCATGGCTTCATTATCCGCAGAAATAGTTGATAAAATAATTGCTAAAGTTGGAAGAGAAATAATTCTGATAAGTGACCTTAATAAAAGAATGCAGCAATTGAATGCTTCCGGAATGGCTATGGATGAGATAACACAATTTGATGTTTTGAATGATATGATCGAATCTAAATTGATCATCCAGAAAGCTAAAGAAGAAGAATATGAAGTTGATGAACAAATGATAAAAGAAACGGCAGAAAATCAGATCAAACAGGTTGCATCTCAATTTCCAAGTGAAATAGAATTTAAAAAAGAACTCAGAAATGCCGGTCTTTCCGTGCCCGATCTAAAAGATTATTATATCCAAATGATTACGGAAGAACAATTGAAAACACAAATCATTCAACATAATATTAAAAGCAAGATCCACATAACCGAAGGCGAAATCGAAGAATATTATAAAGAAAATAAAGTTGATATTCCTTTCCGACCTGAGATGTATCAGATAGGAATGATCGTGCGTTTTATTGAAGCCGGAGGAGACACTAAAAATAAAATATTAGTGGAAATAAACAAGATTAGAGATAAACTAAATGAAGGCGCCGATTTTGCTGAACTCGCTAAAGAATACAGCGACTGTCCTTCCGGAGCAAATGGTGGTAATCTTGGTTTTTTTGGAAAAGGAATGATGGTTAAACCATTTGAAGAAGCTGCTTTTGCTTTGATGCCGGGTGAGATCAGTGAAGTTGTCGAAACTCAATTCGGATTCCATATAATAAAAGTTTTAGAGAAAAAAGGTAATGAAGTTAATGCCGGTCATATTCTAAAAAAGGTAGAAGCGAACAAAGATGATGTACAGGCTAATATTCAATTAATGGAAAATATTTTAGAAAAACTCGCAAATGGAGAAGATTTTGCTGAACTGGCTAAAACATATTCGGAAGATGAAGAGTCGGCAGTAATGGGCGGAATAATTGGAGAATTTGCAAAAGATACATATCCCGAAATGTTCAAAAAACACTTAGAAAATCTTGATGTTGGAGAAAACACCGGATTAGTTAGAGAGCAGGAAAACTTCTATATTTTTTCAATTCTAAATAAGATTCCCGAAAGAGAATTTAAATACACTGAGATATTTGATAGATTAAAAGAAATGGTAACTTCCCAAAAAGAAATCGAACTTTATGGAAACTGGATAAAAGAATTAATGCAGGAAACATACGTCGAAATTTTGATAGAAGAATAGTGAGAAAGAATTAGCTCACCTGTCTTCATCCCAAATACTAACGGGATTACGCCAAGGCAGGCGGATCAACACGGATTTAAAGGATGAAATTATTTGTATAAAGAATTATCAAATTTTGGAAGTTTTAGTTGGTAGATAATGAGAAAATTTTCTGAATATCTTTCAACCCTGTTTGGGATCGGCTACTTTCCTAAAGCTCCGGGAACAGCCGGAACTCTCTTTGCTGCGACTGTTTATTTTGTGTTACCGAATCATTGGTTTTATGGTTGGCAGAATTCTACACTTGCCCTAATTGCAATTTTGATCGGCAGTATCATTTCAGTATTTTTCATCTCTAAAGCAGAAGAAGAACTCGGACACGATAACGGCAAGATAGTCATAGATGAATTCTGGGGTTATTTTATAGCCGTCTTGTTCCTGCCAAAAACATTGACGGTTATCATTACAGCGTTTATTCTATTTAGAATTTTCGATATTCTCAAACCCGAGCCGGTTAATGTTCTGCAAAAATTACCCAAAGGCTGGGGCGTGATGGCAGATGATATTATGGCGGGAATTTACGCTAATATTGTTTTACAAATTGTAATTCGGTTGATTCCGAAGAATTGATTCATCCTGCTTTAATTATTTGAATCCCTCTGCTGTCTCCCTTTTAGTAAGAAAAGGGAGATCTGTCCAGTCCTAAATACGGTTGTCACTTTTTTTTGTTTTTTCTCCCTAAAGTCCAACCTGCAGGTTGGACTTTAGGCTGCTTTTTTATTATCATTTTCATTATAAACTTCTGTAGGGGTTTTATAAGCAAGACTTAAATGC
>JAUVLU010000041.1 GCA_030600585.1 Candidatus Cloacimonadota bacterium
TGAGCAAGCTCAAATTCCAAACTCAATCCAATCTGACGTGGCACGCCGGCATTAGCGGTAATTTATTTAAACATTATAGAGGGAAAAATGAGTAATTTGATTTTACTAATTAATAAAAAGTTTATTCTAAAATCTTTAAAAGCATTTTTTGTGGTATCATATATCTTCTTGAATTTAGGATGTAGTTCTAATTACCAATTATCAATGACTGACCCCAATGCAGATATGAACAGTTCTTTAGATGAATTAAAAAATAAGGGTGGAGATAAAAGCAAAATTGTTGCAGTGTTAGGTTCTAAAATCGGTAATATGGAATTATTTAGAGTTATTGATTTTACTAAAAAATATTTGATGCCTGATGATTATGGATACGGAATATTTTATGATTTAAAAAAAGAAGATGAAAAAGGTTCAGGTAATATTTATTTGTACAAACGTGATAATTACAATATTCTAAATGGTATTTCGAGCGAAGCAATAGATGAGTTAAAAACAGAACAGCAAATTCTCGAAAAAAAAGAAATTCCAGAATTTAAACCGAGCATTGAAGAAATCAATGGAATCAAATTTTATAAATCAATCTTTGTGACTCCACCTGATAGTAACAATGACAAATATGAATGTTTTTTGTATATAACAGGTTACAATAAGAATTATATAAAAATAATTTTTTTCTATCCTGAGGACTCAGATAACAGCGATAAAGAAACAGAATTATTCATAGAATCATTAGTTACTAAATTAAAGAATATTAATAAAGAATAGTTTGAATTTGAAGTTATTAGTAAAGACAGAACTATTATGTTATCAAAGTTTAATTTAATTGACGCAATTTAAGGAAATAAATTCTATCGAATAAATTAAAATGTTTACGGGAGTAACAATGAAATTTAATGCTGAAATGCCCTATAATGATTTAGCCTTGATTCCGCCTGCAATCGAATTGGAAACAAAAGAAATTTTAAAGCAAGCACTAAAATCACATAAAATTCTGGCTGAACTCAAAGGATTTGCAGAGATGCTCCCAGAGAAAAATATCATCATTAATTCGATAATTCTTCAAGAAGCAAAAGACAGTTCCGAAATTGAAAATATTGTTACAACTCACGATGAACTTTATCGAGAACTTTCGATTCATAAAAAAAATGTTAATCCAGCTATCAAAGAAGTTCTGGCTTACAGAAGTGCACTCTACAAAGGATTTGAGCAAGTTATCAAAAACAAACTTCTAACAACAAATAGTATTATTGCCATTCAACAAGAATTAGAGCAAAATAATGCAGGAATCAGACGATTGCCAGGAACAAAATTGATGAACGATAAAACAGGTGAAATTCTTTACACACCACCAGACAATGAATCTACAATTCGTAAACTTCTTACTAATCTTGAAATTTTTATAAATGAAGACGATGAAATTGATCCATTAATAAAACTGGCAATTATTCATTATCAGTTTGAATCTATTCATCCATTTTATGATGGCAACGGCAGGACAGGCAGAATTATTAATGTGCTTTATCTTGTTTTACAAGATTTGCTGAATGAACCAATACTATATCTTAGTAGATATATTATTAAACACAAAGGTGATTATTACAGATTGTTGCGAGAAGTTACAACAGATGAGAATTGGCATCAATGGATTTTGTTTATGCTGAAAGCAATCGAAGAAACTTCATTTCAAACACTGAAAATGTGCAAAGATATATCATCTCTTATTGATAAAGTAACAAATGAAGTAAAATCCAAACTTCCTAAAATTTACTCAAAAGAGTTGATAGAAGCAATCTTCAAAAATGTTTACACAAAAACTATTAATTTGGTAGATGCTGAAATTGCCTCCAGAAATATTGCTGCAAAATATTTGAAAAACTTAGAATCTATCGGAATTTTAAAAAGTATTAAAGAAGGGCGGGAAATGATTTACATAAATATTCCTCTCTTTAATTTATTAAAAGAAAATTAACTTGCACTGGCTTTTAGTTTTTTAGTGCAAAACCTTAAAACGTGCACTGATTTTAATGATTTTAGTGCAGGTCATCGAAATATGCACTGATGCCGTGCAGAAGGATTGAAGCAAGAAGATGAAGGGAAAACCGCTAACACACAGCTCCACAGCCAAGCAGGAAGAAAAGCAAGAAGAGCGTGGCAGCTGCCAAACATTAAACAACATTCCGCTTCGCTCCATGTTGTTTAATGCCGGCGTGCCACTAAAAAGAGATGAGCAACCGCATCGAACCGGAACGTCGGTTAACATCGCGTCCACGGGAATGTGCAAATCGGCAACCCTTGACTTTGATTTGCTCATCTCTTATCAGATTAGCTTGAACTTAGAATTATGAGCAAGCTCAAATTCCAAACTCAATCCAATCTGACGTGGCACGCCGGCATTAGCGGAAACTAAAGTAAGGAGAAAAATTGGGAAAAGAGTTTAGATTTGTAGGTTTCTGGAAAAGAGTCGGAATGTCATTCATTGACTTTATAATTCTTATTCTGTATTCACTAATTATCTATTTTATAGGTAATCATATTTTAAAAATTGATCCAGCAAGCGATTTAGAATATCTTTATTACTTTATTTTACTCGCAATTGTTCCTATTATTGCCATTTATCTACTTTGGAAATACAAAGGTGCATCATTAGGAAAATTATTATGTAAAGTTCGAATTGTAGATGCTGAAACAGGTTATCATCCTTTAGATAAGCAATTTTTGTATCGTCTTCTTGGCAAATTTATTTCAAATATTTCATTTTTATTAAGCTATATTCACATTGGAATTGATTCTCGGAAACAATCTTGGCACGATAAATTCTCTAGAACTGTAGTTGTTAATAATTCAGATATAGAACAATATAAATCAGAAAACAAATCACGCTCCACAAAACGCGATAGAATATGTTTACGAATTGAAACAGGATTCTTTATTTTATTCTCATTGTTTTATGCAACTTCGATATTTTTTATGTTTTATGATGAACCCTTACTTTCAGGAACAAAACAGTGGATGCAAGAAGATAATTATGTGGAAGAAAATCTTGAAAATAATGCTTTTTACTATCTTGCAGGATTCGATTGTTTAAAAGATGATGACTCATTTCAAACCGGATATGAATGGGTAAAAAACCAAAACAAAAAAGTTAATGAAGAATATGAACCAGTAGAAATTGTATTCACTGAAAATTGGACAGATGAGGAAAAAAACGAATTAGAAAAAAAGAACCAGAAAAGACACAAAAAAGATAATTTTGAACAAATCGATTTAAGTATTATTTCAGAGAATTTTATTGTAAATAATCGTGAAGATGTTTTGGACTATTATGTGAAGAAAAAAAATCAAATTGATTTATTAATGGTTTCATACAATTTTCTTATTAATAGATATGAGAAATTGAACTCATATCTATATTACAAAAATACACTTATTTCACACTATAAAGTAAATGCTCCAATTCTTGTAGATATTGTAAATATTAAACGTTTAAAATTGGCTTGGATAGGTAAAGAATACAAAATTGGTAACAAGCAAAAGGCAATTGAGGTGTTTCAAAATGAGATGAAATTGTCTCGCTATTTAATGAGTGACACTCAAACGTTAATCGGCAAATTAGTTGCAAAAATGCTTTTTGAATTGGATTTACATTTATTCTCAAATTTAATTGATGAAGCAAATAGTAATGACCTAAAAAATCTATTGCCAACTAATTTAACACCTTCAGAAAAAAACTGGAAGGAAGTGGCAATGTCCAATTTTAATCAATCGATCAGTGGTTACTCAATGTATAATGATCCAAGTTTCATAAAGGCAGAATCAAATGGCAAAATCTCAGCATTTTTGTTTAAAATACATATAAAGAAAATATTTAAACTAAACAGGCAAATTAATGAAACGTATAATTCGAAAAACTTTTTGTATCATTTGTCTCAACTTAATGCAAAGGAATTTATAGCACAAAAGGAAAATTATCCTGAATTAGAAACTAGCTTTTGGGATAAAATATTTAATCCGGCAAGTTCGATTTTTCCTGCAAGTACAGTTTCAAATTATCATAGTTATATTACTAAATTTCACGATATTGATGGTTATATAAATATGCTTAAACTGAAATTAATAATAAAAGACAACTGTCTGAAATCACAAGAAATCCAATCTTTCATATATACGCAAAGTGACTCACTTTTTAATCCATATACCGAAGATGCAATTAAGTGGAATCCGGAAAAATCAAGTCTCTATTTTGAAGGACCATATAACGATGATTCAAAATTAAAAGAAGTGAAAATTAAATTATGACTAATCCACTAACAAAAGCCTCCACATTCAGAATGAGAGAAAAGTTTACAAGCCTTTGGCTTGCAAGAAGAGCCCGCCAGAGGTCGGGTAAACGTGGCAGCTGCCAAACATTAAGTGCTAGTTTTTTATAGATATATTACGGATACATTTTAAATATATCTATTGACACAAAAATAAGCTTTTAGATATTTTACGGATAAAAAGAGGATAGTTTATGTATTTAAAAAAAATTACGTTTCCTTTTTTACAAACTCAGTTGCTTATAAATAAAATAAGTGCAATTGATTCATTTAAAAGAAAATGGCATACTCTCGAAAAGCGAGAAAGTAAATATTTGAAAGAATTAAAACGCATCGCAACAATTGAAAGTAGCGGTTCTTCAACGAGAATAGAAGGTGCAATACTTACAGATGATGAAATTGAAAAGCTATTAAAAAATTTAAAAATCTCTCAATTCGAAAGCAGAGATGAGCAAGAAGTAATTGGATATTATCAAGCCTTAGAATTGATTCTTGAAAATTATGATACAATAGACCTAACAGAAAATTATATCCGACAATTACATAGCATTTTATTGAAAGAAAGTAGCAAAGATAAACGACATCGAGGGGAATATAAAAAAATAACAAATAAAGTCGTTGCTAAATATCCTGGTGGAATAGAGAAAGTGATTTTTAATACAACCGAACCTCATCTCGTTGACAAAGAAATGTTTGAACTTATTAATTGGGTTAACGTACAATTTAGTAAAAACGACATTCATCCATTGTTTATAATAGCTACATTTATTTATGAATTCCTTTCTATTCATCCTTTCCAAGATGGAAACGGTAGATTATCAAGATTGATGACTACACTTTTATTGATAAAATATGGTTATGATTTTGTTCAATATGTTTCTTTTGAGCACATTATTGAGAATAAGAAAAAAAAGTATTATAAAGCTTTAATGTCGGGACAAAAAAACAGATATTCCGATAAAGAAAATATCTACGAATGGATTCTTTTCTTCTTAACTTCAATAGAGGAATTAATGTCAAAGTTAGAAATAAAGTACGAGAAATATAGTAACAAACAAAGTTATCTTAACTCACGTCAAAATGAATTAATGCAACTAATCCAAAAGTCTCAACCGCTAAAAATAAGTGATATTGCTATGAAAATGAACAATTATTCAATAAACACTCTAAAAAAAGACATTCAATACTTACTCTCAGAAAAGCAAATTGATAAGATCGGAAAAGGTCGTGGAACAATTTATATTATCAATGATGAAAGCACTTAACACACAGCTCTACAGCAGAGCAAGAAGAAAAGTTTACAAGCCAGCCATAGGCTGGTGAACCTTTGGTTTGCAGGAAGAGCCACGCCAGAGGTTTACAAGTCATTGGTTTGCGGGCAAGCGTGGCGGCTGCCAAACATTAGGCGAAATAGAAAGATTTAATCATTATCTTTGTAAAAGGAGGTTTGCTTATGGCAGAAAAGATTAAGATTGGATGCGCCCGACCTACAGGTGGTTCTGTAGGTGAAGCTATCCAAATTGTAAATGAAAAGTCAATTGAGAAAAAAAAGGAGGAGAAAATGATCAAAGTTGGACAAAAAGCACCAGACTTCACAGCACCCGCTTATCAGAAAGGAGATTTTATTAATTTAAAATTATCAGATTATCTAGGAAAATGGGTAGTCCTTTGTTTCTATCCAGGTGATTTTACTTTTGTTTGAGCTACCGAAGTATCGGCAGTTGCCGATAAATATTCTGAATTTCAAAAGCTCGGAGTTGAAGTTCTCTCAATGAGTGTGGATAGTATATTTGTACATAAAATGTGGAACGAAAATGAACTTTCCAAAATGGTGAAAGGCGGAGTTCCGTATCCAATGATGTCTGATGCGGGAGGAAAAGTTGGCACAATATATGGTATCTACGATGAGATTGGTGGCGTGGAAACACGTGGTCGTTTCATAATAGATCCCGACGGAATTGTACAAGGTTTTGAAGTTCTCACGCCTCCTGTGGGAAGAAATGTGAATGAAACTCTAAGACAGATCCAAGCTTTTCAATTAGTAAGAAACAGCAAAGGAACTGAGGCTACTCCTTCAGGCTGGAAACCAGGTAAAATTACTTTAAAACCAGGACCTGAACTGGTAGGAAAAGTTTGGAAAGTATGGACAACAGATAAAGCTTTTGACTAAAAAAAAGCTATACGATTATAAGCCTTTGATTGTAAAATAATCCAAAGGCTTATTCTGTCAAAACGATGTTGGATTTTGCTTACTAAGTTTGCTTGTTTTCTTAATGCTTTCGTTCAACTAAAACAATTTACAGAAAAACAATGCATTCTAAATTAAAATTTAAAAAAATATTGTGAGGAAAGTTATAAAATGAAGCTAAAAGATATTGCTGAATTATCGTGTAAAATCTTATCAATAACTGTTTTAATTAAGTCCATATTTCATTCACATAGCTTATTAAACTATTTTTTTCGAAAAGATGTTTATACTGTACAACCAAGCTTGTTTCAGGTATCCATTATACCAGTGTTGTTATTGATCTTGAGTATAGTTTTATGGTGTTTTGCTAAAAATATTGCAAGTCTAATGGTTAAAGATACAGCAAGTTTAGATAAAATTATAAATTTTGAATACAATAAAATCAAACCGATGATTTTTTCAACAATTGGTTTGATTATATTAACTACGGCTTTTCCAATATTTGCTAGGAATTTATTCACCATTAGTGATGGTTTTAAGAATTTTTCAGATATCGGATTTGAAGTTTCAATGTATGAGTTGGGATATTTGGTAGAGAATTTTTTAAAAATTGTAATTGCTTTTTATTTAATATGCGGTTCAAAAGGTTCGAAAAAAGTTTTGTCATTATTAAAATCAACAAGAACTCTTGGTCAGAATTTTGATGAACAGAAATAGTTGGGTTTCGCATAACACAATAAGAGTTTCTACACTTTTTCATGCATGAAAACTCTGTTGAATAAGCTCGGTAAATTCAGGTATCTTGGAAATTGTTTTTTGCAAGTGTTTTCATAAATTGTATACAATAAATGAACTGTTAAATAATTTCTTTTTATTAATGATATTCTTTTCAATTACACCGATGGTTCATAATTTATTTGAAAAACACAAAACCTGTTTTTAACATTGAATTTTCTGCTTTCTCCTTTCTTTCTTGTCTCGCCGTCTTGTCACGACGAAGCGTAGCGAAGACTGATGATTTATATTTTATCCTTCCTATAAAGAACAGCGTGCAAGACTCGTCAGGATGACGGCATTAATTCAACAGTCAAGTTGGCTGTTCTGCTTTCTGCTTTCTGCTTCTGTCTTTGATCTTCTTGTCACGGCGAAGTTGGAAACGAAGCCGGATTTTCTTTTCTCAAAGCAGGACCCGGTGAAATATTCATCAAGCTGAATTTCACAGGTTAAAAGCTTTGAGTTACTTTCTCCTTTCTGCTTTTCTTGTCCCGGCGTAGTTCCGATGTTCGGAACGAAGCCGGATGCTTTTGCCTTTGATCCTTGATCCTTGATCCTTTTTCCTTTAGTTTCCCTCTCCCTTTTTCATTGACACCTGGCAACGGCTTCCAACATTGAACTTTATGATTAAGTTTAATAAAACAGAAATTGATAAACAAAAGATCCCATCCGGTACGGGGATTTTCATTTTATCGGATGCTGATAAAATTTTGTATATTAACAAGACATCAAATATTGATAAAAGTATCCGGCAATTGTTCAAAGTTGCAAAAGATGATAAAAATGTTTTTCAGCTTGTTTCTCAAACTTCTGAAATCGCTTATGAAGAACACGCTTCACTTTTTGCAGCACTTGTTCATCAAAAGGAGTTGGAAAATAAATCTTATCCGGAATTCAATTCTATGATAAAACCTTACGAACAATATGTATATCTCGGAATTGATCTTGAAAGACCTCCATACTTTAAAGTTGTAGAAGATACGCAGGAGAACCGGTTTTACATCGGACCTTTCAAAGATAGGTTCTTTCTATTCGATCTGCTCGATGCTATGGCAGAATTATTTCAATTCCCACTTTGCCCGGATGAAAAACCATATCCCTGTAAAAGATATAAAAACAATAAATGTTCCGGCTGGTGCATCAAAGAAAAACAGGAAACTTACTCTAAAGCCATTCTTTCATACATAAGTCCAAACAAGAAATTCCTCTCTTCCAAGCAGGAAAAATACAATGAATATTTTAATGATCTTCAATTTGAAAAAGCAGAAAAACTAAAGAATAAAATTCAATTGATAGAAAAATATTTTGAATATTTGAAATTCATTATTGTAACTAAGAATTTAAATTTGGAATTTACTGAAAACGGTAAAATTTTTATAATTAAGTCTGGAAGGTTAAGCGGAACGATCGAGAATGAGGGAAAAGATGAATTTCCGCTAATTACGGTAGAATTCAGGGATAATGAAATTTTGGCTTTCAATAAAGAACAACTTGCAGAACGCTGGATCATGTATAAATATTTAATAGAAAAAAATGATAAAATAATTCTTGATAGAATAGATGCTGTTAATAAAAAGTTCCTGCTTAAGATCAGATCGGATTTGACTTGATCTGAATAATTGAGCAGAGAGAAAGCAATGTGTCATAGAATTTTAATTGTAGATGATGATATTTCGATAACAGATTACCTTAAATTGGAACTGGAAGAATGTTGCCCGGAGTTGGAAGTGATCTGTGAGAATGAAGGTTATCTCGCATTAAATAGAATTATGACGGAGAATATCGATCTTTTGCTCACGGATATTGCCATGCCGGATATGGACGGATATGAGTTGTATTCCCGGGCTAAAGAATTTAATGAAGATCTGCCGATAATCATGATGACCGGCTTTGGATATGACCCCGATCATATTGTTGTGAAATCCCGAAAAGCCGGATTGCAGGACGTGGTTTTCAAACCATTCGATATAAACAAACTCACAAAAAAAATAAAAAAACGTATTTTGGGAGCTTAACACGTTTAAACTAAAAAACGCACTTATTTCTCTCATCATGTTTTGTCTTATTTCCTCATTATCAGCCGCAAATATCAAATATGAAAAGATCCAATATCAAGATGTTATTTTATTTGCAGAAGCAAAAGATACAACAGCAGCTTCAATATTTGTAATTCAATTAGAAAAAGATATTCAGTCATTTCAGAAGAGTGTGGGTTCTTATCTTGATATTCCCGTAAATGTGGTGATAGCACCGGATAGCAAAGTATATGAAAGTTGGATTCATAAACATTCTGCAATTATGGAATTCAGTTCCGGTTTTTATAACAGGCGCAACAAAACTATCTTTTTGAAAAATCCAAAGTATCTAAAAAATGTTTCTAATATACGTAAATTACTGCTTCATGAATACATTCATCATTTTGTAGGTTCTTTTTGGAAAGATCCGCCGCTCTGGTTCAATGAGGGAATGGCTGTTTATTTTTCGGATGATATGGGAATTGAACGTGAATTAAATTTTGCAAAAAATTACATTTTAGGAAATTCCAGGCGACTTGACCAAATGAAAAATATGTATCCCGAAAATATGATCGAGTGGGAATCTTTTTATGCCAAATCGGGGTTGGCAGTTAAATATCTCTACATAAAAAAGAGGAGATCATTCTATCGGCTTTGGGATAAAGCGGGAACAACCGGAAACTTTGAAGGAGCTTTCTTAAACAGCTTCTTCATGACTGTTAGAACTTTCTCAGATCAGTTTGAAGATTATTCTAAAACCCATTTTAGAACGGGAATATTAATGGCTTCTACCGGACTTATCTGGGGAGTCTTTCCACTTATTTTGATAGCGGGTGTGATACGTAAAAAAATAAAAAATAAAAAAACAGTTGAAAGATGGGAAAACAATATTGATATTGAACCTGATAAAATAAATGGTGAAGAATCAACAAAAGAACTCGAGGGAAAATGAAGGAATTTGATAAACTGATAAAGGTCATAGAAAAACTTCGCAATAAAAAAAATGGATGTCCCTGGGATCTAAAGCAGACTCATGAATCTTTAATTCCCAATTTTATAGAAGAATTATATGAATCTATCGAGGCAATAGAAAATAAAGATTATCCGCATCTTTCGGAAGAGCTGGGCGACCTTATGCTGCATATTGTGATGCAGGTACAAATTGCCCGGGAAGAAGACAAATTTAAGATGGAAGATGTAATTGCAAAAGTAAATGACAAACTTATTCGCCGGCATCCTCATATTTTTGGAGATGGTCATGCCACAGATGCCGACGGTGTGAAGATGAATTGGGAGCGGATAAAGTTAGAAGAAAAAAAACATACCCGCACTTCTGCTATCGATGGAATTCCACAAAAAATGCCGGCTCTTATCGTGGCACAGAGAATGCAGGAAAAAGCTGCATCGGTCGGCTTTGACTGGCAGGAAGTAACTCCGGCAATAGATAAACTGGAAGAGGAAGTTAAAGAATTTCAAGAAGCTTATGCGAACAAAGATATTGAAGAAATGCAGAATGAATTGGGAGATATGCTCTTCTCGATAGTTAATATTGCCAGAAAATCGGGATTCGATACGGAATCCGCTTTAAGAAGAACTATAAAGAAATTTGAAAGTCGTTTTAAAAAAGTAGAAAGCCATTTCAAGAATAATGGTAAAAATATGCTTGATGCAAACTTGGAGCAATTAGATGAAATCTGGGAAATTACAAAAAAAAGCGAGTAACAAAAGCCTTTTTCTCAAAGGTTATTTAATTTCGGGAAGCGTGCTTCTGCTTGTGCTTTTTATTATCTTCACCAATATCGTGGTAAACAATGTAAAGAAAGATGTGCAGATCGTGCCGGATCTTTACTCAAAATTTGTTGGAATGCCAAGCGATGTGAATCTGGAACACTTTCTTTTCCAATATTTCATGGAGGAGATCCTGCCAAGAATCGATTATCCAATTATTCTTACCGATAGTTTAAAAGCACCGTTTTCATGGGAAAATATTGATATTCCAAAAAATAATTTCGATCAATTAGAAACACGTCAACAAGACATTCTAAGAAATATGGTTAGAAGAATGGAATCAAAACATTCTATGATCCCGCTTAAAATAAGTAAAGATGACGATAAAATCTACAGCTATGTATTTTATGGTGATTCCCAAACGATGAAGCAGCTAAAAATGATGCCGTATGTTGGAATGGCATTGATCTTTCTTTATGTAATACTTGGAATGTACGGAGTTTATACTATCAAAAAAACTGAACGTGATATTCTTTGGGTCGGCTTGGCAAAAGAGACAGCGCATCAGTTTGGAACTCCACTCTCTTCATTGAGTGGCTGGATAGATGTACTGCATTCTAAAATGGGAAATTGCAAAAACAGTGAAGATCTTCAGGAGATGCTGGATTTTATGAATATAGATGTGGAGAGGCTCAGCAAGATCGCTTCCCGTTTTGGTAAAGTTGGTTCTGTTATGAAATTTCAGTCTTGCAGTTTACATGATATCATTCAGGAAGCAATAGAACATTTTGAACGAAGACTTCCATCAATTTCCAATAAAATTGAAATAAAATTTGAAAGTAAAATTAAAAGTAAAAAAACAAATTTCGATCCCGATCTGATAAAATGGACTTTAGAAAATCTGCTTAAAAACAGCATCGATGCAATGAAGCAAAGAGACGGAAATATCAGCGTTAAAGCATTTTCACATAAAAACAAAACTTATGTTCATGTAACCGATGAAGGGATCGGAATGCAAAAGAAAATGTTCAAAAAAATATTCCGCCCGGGTGTTACCAGTAAAGAACGTGGTTGGGGACTGGGACTTAGTTTAGCACGCCGCATTGTAGAAGAATACCATAATGGAAAAATTAAGGTTATGGAAAGTGAAGTTGGAGTTGGAACTACATTCGAGATCGTGCTGCCGGAAGTGTAAGAAATGAAACTTGTCCTAAGTTCTGTAGGAATCTTGGGATAAGTTGGTTTGTTGAAGAACGACTTAGCACAATACCTTCCGGCTTCATATATTACTCCGTGACAGGTCGGCTTGTGCCAAGTCATTAAAACTACGTAAGAATCTTCCTTCGGCAGATAAATCTTGGGATAAGTTGACAGGAAATTTAACACATGATCTTTTGGATATGTGCCAAGTATAAAGATGAAAAGGAATAAAAAATGTTTGTACTTTCACGTGAAGAGATGTATGCAATTGATAAATTCACAATTGAAAATGTTGGGATTCCCGGACAGGAGCTGATGGAAAATGCAGGGAAGGGTTGTGCGGAATTTATCAAAAATGAATTATTGAATTATTCTGATAATGTGAAAGAAACCTTGAAAGGGTCAAGCAGAGAGAATCTTAAGAAAGAGACCTTTTCAAGGTTTAAAATTGCACTTTTTTGCGGAAGCGGGAATAACGGCGGAGACGGATTTGTAATTGCTCGTTATTTACAAAATTGGCAATATTCTCCAAAAATATTCTTGATGGGAAGTACCGATAAAATGAGTCACGAAACTCTTTCCAATTACAATAAATGCGAAGAACTCGGTATCCCGATAAATAAAATTGAAAATGAGTCTGATGATCTATCTGATTTTGATCTGATAGTCGATGCGATCTTTGGAATCGGCTTAAAAGGTGAAGTTCACGGTTGGCAAGCGGATGTTATAAATAAGATCAATGAATCTGAGAAAACAGTTGCAGCAATAGATATTGCGAGTGGAATAGATGCAAATACAGGGCAGGCAGAAATTGCTGTAGAAGCTGATTTCACACTTACGATGGCTGCAATTAAATATGGGCAATTATTGGGAAAGGGCAGAGAAAAAAGCGGTGAAGTTTTGGTTATTGATATCGGAGTTCCTGAAAATGTATTTTTAGAATTTCAAATTAAGGGTAAATTAGCAACTTGTGAAAATGTTGTATTCCCGCATCGCAGCAGATTTTCTCATAAAGGAGATTATGGAAGAGTTGGAATAATTGCCGGTTCTCCCGGATTTACCGGTGCAGCCATTTTAGCATCAAGAGCTGCTCTTCGTTCCGGTGCAGGTCTCATCACACTTTTCCACCCACCAGGATTGGAAACAATTTTTGAGAATCAACTTCTGGAAGTAATGACATATAAGCTTCCCTTGGTAAGGGGAGAAGAATCCAATTTATTGGATTCAGAGGGGTTCAATAAACTCAATTCGATGGATGTTCTACTAATTGGTCCCGGAATCGGAACATCCTCGGAGATGGTTGAATTATTAAAGCAAATTACAACTTTCTGGAATAAGCCAATGATCCTTGATGCTGATGCACTAAATATACTGGCTGATAATAAAAACATTCTTGAAGGTATTTCCGGCAAACAGGTACTTCTTACTCCGCATATCGGTGAGTTTGCCCGGCTTTATGATGTTACAACCGAAGATATTTTTAAAGATCCTCTGCGGTACTTACAAAATTTTACAGCAAAATATAAATGTAATATTCTGCTTAAAAGCGCAACTTCTGTTTATTGTGATAAAACAGGTTTTGTATTTGATATAACCGGAAATGACGGACTCTCTACAGGTGGCAGCGGAGATGTGCTTGCCGGCATTATCACCTCATTTGTCGGGCAAAAGCTTTCACTGAAAGATGCAGCGGTTTCCGCTTCTTACCTGATGGGAGAAACCGCAGAAAAACTGGCAGAAATTCGCAAACCGGCATCGATAATTCCATCCGATATTATTGAAAATATATTTAAATATTGACAGAGTAAACAGTTAATCATTTTTTAAAACCAGACTTAATTAACGTAAAAAATAAATTTTAAATACGCAGGTTTGCTATGATTGAAAAAAACGGTATTAAACAAAAATATTTATTTTTACAGAAAGGAAATATCTTTTCCGGTAAGGTTTTCAAAATTGGAGTACTACTTTTCATTATTCTCATCGGAGTGCTATTATCTTTTGCAATAATGCAATCCCAAAAAACTCAAGTTTGGTTGTTGAAATTTCGTCCGGAGAATGTTTATTTTAATAGAAGCGGCGAAGAATTGCTGTTGGATGATAATTCTGTTGGGAAAAGCCGAAAGCTCCTGAATGAGGTGAAACCCGGTGATTATTTAATCTATTATAACGTAAGCAGGATGGTGCGTTATTATGCTCCAATTTCTATAAAAAGAGGAAAGAACAACATCAAACCGGATTTTAAGGAATATCGTATTCCTTCTATTTACCGCACAATTTCATTAAATAAAAAGAACCAATTTAAAAATGAAATATCTGCCGGCAGAATTACTGAATATACTCTTTTTAATATGGATAATAAAGAAACATTATATACCGTTGACATCAATATTATTTTAAAGGGAGAACAAAGTGTATCAGGAAAAAATATGTTTACTGCAGAATGGACAATTGATCTGAATGATGAAAATATTTGTTCTGGCACAAAAAGCAGTCCTGAGAAATTTATAGAGAGCTTTATTGTTTATGAAGACGAATTGCATTATTATGAAGTGATCCTCAATTTTGGAGTTGGAAATAGAGGGAATAATGCAAATATAGAGGTCACCCCAAGTTTTAAAGATGTATCTAAATCTAAACTCCCTTTCAGAAATGAATGAGAAACTGCGTAAAAAAACTATCGTTGTCTTATTTTAAATTGTTGAATTTATGCTGAGGAATTTATTATGAAAGCTTTATGGATCATTGTATTCTGGATGTTGATCGGATCTCTCTTTGCTCAAAATGTTGTTATTAATGAAGTTCTATATGACCCTGACGGCTCAGATACCGGTTATGAATGGATCGAACTGTATAATGACTCTGATCAGACAGTAAACTTACAGGATTGGACAATTGAAAAAGCAGGAACTTCATTTGGACTTGTCTTCACTTTTCCTAACATCAATATCGAACCCAATAGCTTCCTTCTTATCGGTGAAGAGTTTGTTCCTGATACTGATCTTACAACTGATCTGGCTTTTCAAAATGGCGGTTCCGAAACAGATGGCATCAGGATAGTTTCTTTTAATGGGCAATACACCGATACGGTTTTATATGACTCTCCTAATACAAATAATCTTCCTGACGATATTTCAAATCCGGGTGAATATTTTGCGCCTGATGTAGATGGAGGAAATACCCTTGCCAGAAAACACGATGGGGAAGATTCTAATAACTGTGAAATGGATTTTTTTGAATGCACGGTTCCAACTCCCGGAGAGGCAAATTTTTACCCGATCGATCTAGCATTAAATAACCTGGAAATATATGAAAATGAGGGTGAATACTGGCTTCAAACAGAGGTCGTAAACTTATCCACAGAAAATGTGGATAACCTTGCCGCCAGCATTAATATTGAAGTAAATGACATACCTTATGGAACTTATGAGCTTCCACCGATTCCGGCAGAAAGCACAATAATTTTCTCATGCCAGATAGGAGAATTAACAACCGGATATAATCAAATAGCAGCAGAGCTTATTTACTTTTATGATAATGAGTTAGAAAACAATTATGTCGAAAGCTCAATATTGAATGGTGTCTCACCTTTTGTGCTGAATGAAATCATGTTCAAGCCGCTCAGTACCAATCAGGAGTGGGTTGAGATATTTAATAGAACGGATTGTGGATATAGTGTGGATAACTTTAAAATAATGGACGCATCGGGCGGTACAATTAGCTTTTACGGGAATATCCCTCCAATGGATTTTATTGTAGTATGTCAGGACACGATTTTGTTCCTGCAAGTCTATCCGGAAGTTGCACCTGAAAAAGTTATATTTGCATCACAATGGACATCCCTGAACAACACAGATGAGACATTAATTTTAAGTGATGAATTTGAAACAAAATTCGATTCAATTTCATATAATGGAAATAACTGCCCTGTAGATTTTTCAATTGAACGAATAAATCCATTTGATGACGAGGATATTGGCTGGAGTATTTGCACCGACAGTCTGGGAACTCCAACTTTTCCGAATAGTGTTCTTCCTATGCAGTACGATCTCAGTTTGGAATTTGCCGGTATGCAGGTAAATGAAAATTCTCTCGATCATTCGGTTATCATTAAAAATATTGGTTTGGAAAATATCTTCGATGCCGTTATATCATGTTATTTAATCTTGAATGATGAATATCCCGGGGAAAATATATTCATCGATGAAATCAGCTTAGAAGATTCTATAACTTATGAATTTACAACTGATATTGTAGAGGACGGATATTTCAGTTTTTTGTATGAAGTAATTTCGGAAAGCGATATGAATTCCAGCAATAATATTGACTTCGGTTTTTACAATGATCGTTCTCTTCCATTTGTAATTAATGAAATTATGTACGACCCGGATGGTGATGAACCTGAATGGATTGAAATAATTAATAACATCGTTATTCCTGATCTAACCGAGATCATTCTCGTGGTTGATGAAGATACTCTTGAAATTCCATATTGTGCAGAGAACTATTATTTGGTTACCAATTCAGAAACTGATGCCGATTCTCTCAGAGCCAAATATGATATTGATGACATAACGATCTTAACCGGATTATCGGGGCTTTCCAATGATGGAGAACAAATATTATTGATGGATGAATGCGGAAATCTGATCGAAGAATTTTTCTATCTGCCGGAGTGGAATGATGATCTGGATGGTATCTCAATAGAGAGAGTAAATCCTGAAATTACTGCTGATACGCGGAACTGGGGACCTTCTATAAATGGGTGCACTCCGGGAAAAGCAAACAGCATTTTTGTGCAGGTGCTTCCGAATAATATGAAACTGAACGTTGCACCTAATCCGTTCTCACCATATCGAGATGAACGAACAATATTCTCTTTTGCTCTGCCTGAAATTTTGAGTACGGTTACTCTGCGTATTTTCGATCTTAAAGGAAGATTGGTAAGAATACTTGTTGATCAGATTTTGCAATCTTCTAATGGGAATATCATTTGGGACGGTAGAAATGATAGTGGGAAAAAATTGCCTGTGGGAGTTTATATTGTATTAATGCAGGCGACTGCACGGGATAGCGAGAAAGTATATTCAAAGAAAATAACAGTTGTTATTGGAAAGTAAAACCTTGCGAAAGAAATCCCTTCTTGGGAGGGGTGCGGCTTTAGCCGTGGGGTGTGTTATCTCTGCAGGGTTAAGGCGATAAAATTAAATAGATAAGGAGCAAAAAGATGTATGGAAAAACAATATCGTATGCAATTCAGGGAATCGATGCGCAGCAGATAACAGTAGAAGCGGATATAAAAGGTGGATTGGCAAAATTTTCTATTGTCGGGCTGCCTTCAAATTCAGTTAAGGAAAGCAGAGATCGTGTTTCGGCAGCTATCAAGAATTCCGGATTTCGTTTTCCTACTCATAGTTATACCGTGAATCTTGCTCCGGCTGATATCAGGAAGGACGGTGTTGCGCTTGATCTCCCCACTTCATTGGCGTTGGTTTATGCCTTAAATCAAATGAAAACTGCAAAATTAGAAAAATACGCCTTCATCGGTGAACTTTCTCTGGATGGTAGTTTGCGTCCTGTAAATGGTGTTTTGCCGGTTGCTGTTGCCTGCTGGAAAGATGGAATGGATGGACTCATCCTCCCGTATGAAAATGCCAAAGAAGCAGCCATTATCGATGAATTGAATGTTTATCCTGCAACTTCCTTAAATGAGGTTGTAAATTTTCTGGAAGATAAACTAAAGATCGAACCTTTTAAGGTTGATAAAAAAGAGATGTTTTCACACTTGGATGAGAGTCCGGTTGATATGTTCGATGTAAAGGGACAATATCACGTAAAACGTGCGTTGGAAGTTGCAGCAGCAGGAGGACATAATGTGTTAATGCTTGGTCCTCCGGGGTCTGGCAAAACCATGATGGCTCGCCGGATCCCTACAATATTGCCCGGATTTACATTGGAAGAGGCTCTTGAAACAACCAAAATACATTCGGTAGCAGGATTTATTGGAGCTCAAAAAGGGATTGTGACCAGTCGCCCATTTCGCTCTCCGCATCATACGATAAGTGATGTTGCATTAATAGGCGGAGGGAGTTATCCCAAACCGGGCGAAGTTTCACTTTCTCATAATGGCGTTCTGTTTTTAGATGAGCTTCCCGAATTTAAAAAATCGGTATTGGAAGTTTTGCGTCAACCTTTGGAAGATGAAGTTGTTACCATTTCCCGCGCTACGCAAAGTCTGGAATTCCCTGCAAAATTTATGATGGTAGCTTCGATGAATCCATGCCCGTGCGGATATTTTGGAAGTGAAGTGGAAGGACATACCTGTTCTTGTCCAATTGGTAATATTCAAAGATACCGCTCACGGATTTCCGGACCGCTTTTAGACCGCATCGATATTCATGTAGAAGTTCCGGCTGTAAAATATGATGAACTCAGCAGTATTCCTACCGGAGAGAAATCGGTTGTGATTAGAGAACGTGTAAATAACTCGCGGGAAATCCAATTAAAACGATTTGAAAAAAGTAACATTTTCAGTAATTCCCAAATGAGTTCCAAACAGATCAGAAAACATTGTATTCTTGATGAAGACAGTAAATCCATTTTGAAAATGGCAATGGATAAAATGGGATTATCAGCCAGAGCTTACGATAGAATTTTAAAAGTTTCCCGCACCATTGCCGATCTGGGCGGAAGCGAAAATATTGCGGTTGAGCACATCAGCGAAGCTGTGCAGTATAGAAGTTTGGATAAGAAATTTTGGGAGTAAAGATAAATATTTACCGCAAAGACGCAAAGAACGCAAAGATGGAACAGTTCGCAGGACTTTGATGAAACTCCGGATTGGTGAATTACAGATAAATCTGTAACAAGCTCTCCCGTCATCCTGACGAATCTCTCACGCTGCTCTCCATAGGAAGGATAGAGTTATATTACAAATATATATCACACTTCGATAAACTCAGTGTGACAAATGTAATGTTAAAAGAAAACAGTAAAAGCGCAAATGAAATTTGTCATTCCCGCAAAAGCGGGAATCTATGAATACAGAACAAAACAATATAATAATATTGACATCGAAAATGATACAGATTTGTTGAATTTCATAAAATGAAAAAGGAGGAAAATCTATGAATCGTTTTAAAGCTTTTTTATTTATCGTTATTTTCTTCACTATTACAAGCACAATTTATGCTCAGGATGCTGATGTGAAAGAAGACATCTCTCAACTAATTATTGGGAAATGGGAAATTGCACCAAACAAACGTGCAATGAGCGGTGATATTACGTTCGATGAGAAAGGTAAATACGACATGAATGAAAAGTTCCATGACGGAGCGAGAGTGGGCACAAAAGGCGGATTTGAACTAAATTGTAAAACATCACCAGTAACAATCAAACTTTGTCCGGGTAGTTGTCCTGGTTCTAAATGGACAAATAGTTTTGGGATTATAAGAATTTTACCGGATAATAAACTTGAGATCTGTACTTCACCAAATGGCAATTATCCTACCAAATTTCCGAAAGATAAAACAGGTATGTATACAAAGATACTTACCAGGATTGAATAAATAATTTTGGGAGTTAAAAAAGGAATTGCTCACGGATTTACACGGAATTCACGGATAAATTTTTTGCAAACTCTCCCGTCATCCTGCCTGCCGGGGCGTATCCGGTTTTATCTGGAGGAGACTGGACGAGTCTTTCACCCCAAGCTATTCAGCGGGGCAGGCGTTGTTCTCCATAGGAAGGATAGAGTTATATTACAAATAGATATCACACTTCGATAAACTCAGTGTGACAAATGTAATGTTGAAAGAAAACAGTAAAAAAGCAAATAAAATTGTCATTCCCGCGAAAGCGGGAATCCACGAATTGGCTCACAGATTTGCACGGATAACACAGATAAAATTAAGGGACACCTCACCCTGGCTCTTCCCTCTTCCGCTCCTGTGTCACCGGCGAGGGAACATAAGAATTTGTGAAAGAAAACGGAAAAAAGAGCAAATAAAACTGTCATTCTCGCGAAAGCGGGAATCCATAAAACTCACAAATGAATTTTAAAACAAATACAAGAAATAATATTGACATCGAAAATGATTCGATTTTTCTGTATGGTGTTTAATAAAAATTTAATCATTTTACTTGAATTAAAAGGATATGATGAACCGTGTTATGAATGAATAATTATTGGAGTAATGTGAAATGAAGAGATTAATTAAGAAATTCTTTTCTAGAGAATTCGATATACTAATTGCAATAATATTATTATTATTATTTATTAAGTACACTATTAATATTTATGCAATCCTTGCTGTAATTATATATGGTATTATTAAATCTTTCTATAGTAAATCTACTATTATTACTCTATTCTATAATATGCTGATTTTATTATTTATTATTTTTCTTCCTAATTTAATCACAAATGAAAGACAAATTTTTCCAATTGTAATTATTACTGTATTGTTAATTATTATAGCAACTATTCAAATATTATTAATGATGTTCAGAATCTTTAAATCGAAAATTGGAGTTTATCCTAAAAGTGACTTTAAAGTAATTAACCAAGTGAGAAAAATGACATTCGTATATAATGTTATAGAATTATTTATAAAAATATTATTAGCAATTATCTATCCACTTATTATATCATTTGTAATAATTACTTCGTTTTCAGGATTTTATAATTCATTAAATCATTACTACAACTTAAAAAATAAGGCTTAATTGTAAAAAAAGGTTGCTAAAAGCACCTTTAAATATTTATGTTATTGTTATTTAAGTACATATTCTTACGCAAAGGGGTAAAAATGTCTAATAAATATTGTCCTATATGTGGTTCAAAACATACTAAAAAAAT
>JAUVLU010000071.1 GCA_030600585.1 Candidatus Cloacimonadota bacterium
ACGGGTTGGTTGTTTTGGTCTGTGCCGTTCCAGACTATGGAGTAGCCGACTCCGTCGGCAAAAAACGGCGAGGGACTCGCCGACTCCAAAATATCAAAAGTTTTTACTTTCTGACCTTTGATATTATAAATTTCGAGATTAACAAAATCGGAGTTTTGTGTTACTGAAAAAGAAATCGTTGTTGATGGATTGAACGGATTTGGTGAATTCTGATAAAGTGCATTTTTTATCGGCATTAATGAATCACCTGTTCCTGTTCCATCCCAGTTAACCGTCTCAATATTCGAAGCAGAACTTTCATTTTCCTGCTCATATACAGCAGTTACATAATATCCGTATTCCCCTGCTTCTTCCAGAATATCTTCATAAGTTAGTTCGATAGTAGAAGCCAAAATTTCAAAATTTCCACCATCTATATTTCTGTAGATATTAAAGTTCTGGAATTCACGGCTGGAATAATATTTTTGTTTCCTGCCGCTGTTTTCTGCTGGCTGCTCGTGTTCCCACGAAAGATTGACAACATCATCATCTATAACAGCTTCCAGATTTTCCGGAGCCTGCAAATAATAAAGTTCAAAAGAAATCGAAGTGACTTGATTTTCCAAAACTTCCACATCCTCGACAGTGATTGTTTCATATCCTGCTAAAGATGCTGTTACATCATAAATTCCTACCGGTACTTCAATATCAAATAATCCGGTTTCATCTGGATTTATGATCGTTGATCCGATACTTATTTCAACATCTTCCAGGTTTGCCGACGGAATCACGGAAACTGTTCCGGCAATTGTTCCGGTTGCCAACGGTGTGATGGATGGGAAAGTGATGAAATCTACCCAGGCACAGTCATCCGGGATCATAGTTGTACCGTCACTTCCGTCTTTCACATAAACCCAATCGAATGTATGAGTACCTGTTTCAATTGGGAAACCGGCAAATGTCCAGGGTGAAGATCCATCTTCTTCCGGTTGGAAGCGGGCTATTGTTTCTCCATCGATGATGAAAAATAATCCGTCATAAAAATAAGTTTGGGAAGGACTGTACTCACAGGCAACTTTATACCAGAAACTGATCTCGCCATCCAGTGTTACGTCTAAAGTTATACTCATAAAAGAAGCCTGATTGTGTGTGATCGGATAAGATTTGGCACTGGCTGCGCCGCTGTAGAATTCGTTTGTATCGATGCTCCATTCCACATCATCAATCGGATTTACAATTGTGAAATCTTCAATTGGATTCACGTTGGGCCAGGAAATTTCATAACCCTGGAATTCCCATGGATATTGAACAAATCCACCACTTTCGAAATCTTCGCGATGAATTCCCACCTGTGTTTGAAAATCTTCCAATTCTTCATATTCTCCGGCAACAACAATAAAACTCAGAGTGATGGGAGTTCCAAAAGGAATTGATGCATCTGCCGAAACATTATATATAGCATCTTCAGAAGATGATATTCCAATTGAACCAAGGTTTACCGTTTCTGCTCCAATGGTAATACCTGTTGTCGCACAAGTTAGAGTTGCCAGCGCATCGAGCGATTCGGCATGTCCATCATTACTCACGGGAATTGTGATAATTACACTTTCACCGGGATCTAAAACTCCATTATTATTACCAACACTATCGTCGATTTGCATCTCTCCAATTTCCAGAACCGGCGCATTTAAGTTCAATGAAAAATAACTCGTCCATGTATCTATTTCATCGGAAGCATTAAGTTCTATTATCACATTATGCTGATCGGGAACCAGTCCATCGACAACTATTCCAAAACCATTGCTTATAGTTACAACCGCACCGGCATTCACAGTTCCATAATATTCCGTATTATCGGTAATTAAAATATATTCATCATCCGTGCTTAACGTTACAATAACATTTTCTGCATTCACAGTTCCAATATTTTCAACGTCGATGCTGAGAAGAATAGTCTCACCAAAGTCGATCAAACCGTTTCCATTACCGGCTGTATCATCAATTGTTACAGCATCGAAAACAACGTATGGTCCGGTTGGCGGAATAACAGGAACTTCTGCTGTATATCTAAAATAATTCTGTTTCGTAATGGTAACCAGCATTGTGCTGCCCGGTAACTGAGATTCGATACTGATAGAAAAAGGTGTTCCCGTTCCTATAGCAGTTCCGATAATTTCATTATCTACAGTTAACGAGATCAATGAACCATAATCAGCCGTTACAGTAAAGAAATCTATTCCCCCCAAAAGTACCGGATCGTGCAAAATAGTGAGATATTGAGGAACTTCCGAATAAACAACACTGAAAGCATCTCCGTGATGATGGAAAAGATTGTATGTAACTTCCTTATTACTAATATTATAAGGCCAGGAAGATTGTTGCAGGAAATATTTTCCGGCTGCATTTGCAAAGGCTGGAAGTACACCGCGGGAATCCGGCGTAGTGCCGTAATCCGGCATAAACTCAGGCCACATATTATCATACATTCCCCATACAAAAGTATCATTTACAAATGAATATGAAACTTCTGAAGCTGCAATAATTCCAAGAGCACCGGAATTTTCTCCATTATAAGTATATCTGTGGAATCTCTCGGCGAAACATTCACTTGTTATATTATACTTACCGGTAAGACAGTTAATTGAGAATACAAATGGAAGGTCGGTATTAGTTAGTCCGTTAATATTGGAAATCATATAATACGGTTCTCCCCAACCGGTTATACCACCATGATCACGATGCTGCAAAATGAAAGCACCACTATTGATCGCATTATTTACCATCGCTGCATTCCCACCCGTAAAACCGCCTAATTCTTGTGGTGTATCAGGAATATAATTCAGTCCGCCTGTACCAAAATAGTTAAGAACTGTAGTAGTGTTCGTGGCAGTTGACCAGGGACCCGTAGTGTAATTATTTGCAGGATAACCAAGTGCATTTATTCTTACACTTGTTTTCCCAAGTTCATTATTAAAGAATCCACCAACCGTTTCAGAACATATTTGAAACCATCTGTCATCCTGCCAACCTAAGGCAGTAATAGGATGATCATAAAAATCGGGATTGGTAGGTGGGTTTCGTTCATAATTCAAAAATTTTGTGATCATTGTTTCAAGATGAGTTTCATTTTGCGCTGTCATTCTGGCTAATATCACATCCGGCATACTGTTGCCATTCACATCGGCATAGATATTATCAGAGGCACAATAACTATTATAGATGGGAGAGACAATCGTATTCCCCGTCGTACCGTAATCTCCTAAAAGTAAAATTGCTGCCGGTGCCGGATCCCAACCTGTAGCCGGATCCATGATATCATCGATATAGTTTTCAATTGCTGCAGGTGTGTTGCCGCCAACTGCATCCGTAGTCATCACAGTAGTAGAAATTCCCTGTTGCAGGCGGAAAACTTTGATCGAATCTGCCCAGGCTATAAACGTAGGATCATCAGGACAAATAATGAGATATTCAAAACCATCACGTGTATTATCACGTTGTGAATAATCGATAACAGGAAGAGAGCCATGATTCAGAATTGCATCCTGCAGGATCGGATCCCACCAGCGATTACGCAATCGTTCCACGCCGATCCGGCCATTACCTCCAATAAATTTTACTTCCACTTTCAAATCACGATAAACCAGTAATTCTTTGGTTACCGGATTGTATTGGAATGGAGTTATACCCAACATCACAACATCTACTCCGCGAATCTGAGTTGGTTTGGAAAGTTGAGCAAATTCCTGAGGATAATATTCATCAGTTGAATAAATCACATTATTTCTATTGAAAACTAACGGACCTGTTTCGGTATCTAACGGAATGCGGAAAGCAGGAGCCATTTCAATATTTATGAATCTTTCTGTGCGATATTCCAGTATTTTCAATTCTGCTTGCGCACCCTGTGGAATTGCAATGTATCTTCCTCCACCGGGCAGATCGGGCATACCTTCATCATTCGGCAGGAAATTTCCGGGCATATTGATCGTTTGCAGCATTTCACGATTGATCTCCTGTTCTTCAAAATTAAGTTTTCGGATCGAGTGATTTATTTGAACACCGGATGTACTCTGATATTCAAGTGCAAATCCATGCTCACCCCAACTATCATTGTATTCAACAACTTGATTAAGATTGGCAAATAGTGAAAGTGTAAGAATAATGAAAAATGTAATTAACAAATACTTCATAATTTATCCTCCTGTTATTTTTGAAAATACATTAATATTACATGCAATATTCATTCCTGAAAGTTACTTGTAAAGCACTATATTTATAGCAAGTTACCTTACCTCACCCGAATTCACCCCCGGTCTCCGCCAAGGCTACGCCCCGGCAGGCATACCACTCTCTTAAAAACAAGAGAGAGACTTTTACGAGATGAGACAAACATCAGTTTAACCATTGCGAAGGTCAAGAAAAAGTGTCTCTACCTGTATTCGATTGAATACGGGTAATACTCTGGTTTCCAAGCCCCAGCTTGGAAACAAAACTTGTCCGCTTTTGTAACCGTTCGGAAGATCGAGAATCATAGTAAAACCGACAACCGTTCCGAAGGTTTACCTGCCTTTGGCATGGTTATTTCAGAAGCAGCATTTTTCTATTCAATGTTTTTTCTCTTGTTGATAACCTGTAGAAATATATTCCTGAAGAGACGGGTTGGTTGTTGTCATCAGTTCCGTTCCATGATATGGAGTAGCCGACTCCGTCGGCAAAAAACGGCGAGGGACTCGCCGACTCCAAAATATCAAAAGTTTTTACTTTCTGTCCTTTTATATTATAAATTTCAAGATTCACAAAATCGGAATTTTGTGTTACTGAAAAAGAAATTGTTGTTGATGGATTGAACGGATTTGGATGATTTGTTAAATTTAAATTATCATTCAAAGGGATGATTTCATTATTATCAATATCAACAGTTTCATACATCGTAATATTGAGTTGCGTAAACTGCCCATCGATTACTTCTATTTGGTATTCAATTACATCCTCGTAAAAAACTCTCTCTGCATAAATATCATAAATCCCTGCTGTAAGTTTGTATTCAAAATTACCAACACTGTCAGAGAAAGTAAATTCACCTGGTTGATTGTTGATCTTTAGCAGTACATAATCTACAGGCTCATTTGTTGATGGATTGTAAGTATAACCCTCAATCCCACCAAATGCAGGTGAACCGTATTCGTAAGGACCAATATCTATTATTGCAGTTCCATTATTATCTCCATCCCAGACTCGTGTGTTGTAATCCATATCGAAAGGATAATAGTAACTCAGAGTATCAAATCCGGCATCTATTGCCAGGCTGCCTTCGATGAGATGAAAATCTCCGTTTTGAATATCTTCGAAAAGCGTTTGTGCCTGTAACGAATCTACCCATATATTACCACTGCCATCGATGCACTCCGGTGGTAGTTCAAAATCCAGTATACAGTTGCGAAAGATGGGGTTGCCATAGACACCATTATTGGAAATTTCTTCATTTGCAATAAAGATACAATTATTAAAAAAACCAGAGAAAGCTCCATCAAAAGCATATTGATTTTGTATAGATAAAATATTGTAGCATGTCTCATTTCTATAAGTTACAATAATGCCGTCTTCACCAGCAAATCCAATATTATTATATACTTCAACATAACCTGGTGTTCGGACATTACCTTCTTTGATTATATTATTATAAATTTGTCCATTACAATTTAATCCTGTATCTAAATCACACCCCTCAAAATAGTTATCACTGATTTCTACGTAAGCTTGATCAATATCTATACCATTATTACCACCGATGAAACGGTTGTTCTTGATGTAAATTGAACCAGAAGTAGCAGTAGTATTTTCAATACCGTTTTCGCA
>JAUVLU010000008.1 GCA_030600585.1 Candidatus Cloacimonadota bacterium
AAGATCATAGAGCATATGGTCGATACAGTACTTTATTTTGAAGGGGAAACACAGAATCAGTTTAAAATACTCCGTGCAACCAAGAATCGTTTTGGTTCCACAAATGAAATTGGAATATTTGAAATGCTCTCTTCAGGATTATCCGAAGTAAAAGATCCATCACAATTATTCCTAACGAGAGAGAACAATATTGGATCATCGGTTGGTTGTCTTTTGGAAGGATCGAGAGCTTTCCTGGTGGAAGTACAGGCGCTTGTATCTCCAGCAAGTTATGGAACTCCACAAAGGGTGTCGCTTGGATTCAATCATCGCAAACTGGCATTATTACTCGCTGTTGTTGAGAAGAACTTATCGGTTAATCTTCGCAATAATGATGTGTTCCTGAATCTTACCGGAGGTATTAAAGTTACCGATCCGGGATTAGATCTTTCTATAATTGCAGCAATACTTTCCAGCTTCAAAGAGCTGACTCTTCCTGCAAATACACTTTTACTGGGTGAAGTTGGACTCAACGGAGAGATTAGACCTGTTTCTCAAACCGATAAAAGAATTAAAGAAGCAAAAAAACTTGGTTATGAAAATATAATTATCTCTGCTAAAAGTAAGAATTCAAGTACAAAAGTAAATATAAAAAAGATCAAACATGTTAGACAACTTTTTCCAATATTGTTTAATAAATAAAGTTCATCAGTTCTGAACTCGACTCGGGTTCAATCATGCATAATTTGCGTCATCCTGCTTGCCGTGGCGAAGCTATGCGTAGACTGGACGAATCTCGCACGTTGTTCTTCACAGGAAGGACGTAAACGTCCTAAACGGTTTTTTTATTTATCTCAACCTATGCGTAAACGCATAGGCTATTGATATTTGCTATTCTAAACTGTTTACTCCAGCTTATAAGATGCAAGAAATAAAATTTGATTTGACAATAATATTGTTTTGGTAAGTTTCACAAGCAAGGAAAACAAAATGGAAAAAAAAGAAATATTAAGTTATCTAAGAAACAATAAACAAAATTTAAAAGATACCTTTCATCTTGCAAAAATTGGTTTGTTTGGCTCGTTTGCTAAAAATTTGAATTCTTCTGAGAGTGATATAGATATTTTAATTGAATTTGAAGCTAATACAGAAAATATCTCAGACATAAAAGACGAATTGAAAATTTTGTTGAAAAACAAGTTTGATCGAAATGTAGATCTCTGCCGGGAAAAATACTTAAAACCTTATATTAAAGAACACATTATTCAGGAAACTATTTATGTTTGAAAAAGAAAAATATAACCTGCTGGCAATTTTAAAAACTTTTCAGAAATGAGAAAGGGAATTAAAAAAAATGGAGATGAATTTTATGAAAAAAGGATTATTATTATTAATAATTTTTGCATTAATGTTTTGTAGTTGTGCAACACAACAAAAAAATATTTCTGTAACACCAACATCGCAGACTGAAGCAAAATTCCAAGAAACGAAGCAAATCATTCTTGACAATTCGTTAGATTCACGATTAGGAAATCTTACAAATCAAATTGTTGAAAGTTTATCACAGGAGAGTAAATCAAAAATTGCTGTTATTGAATTTTCTGATTTAAATGGTAACATTACAGAATTTGGAATGTACTTATCTGAAGAATTAATAACAAGATTATTTCTTACTCGTAAATTTGATGTTATTGAAAGACAATTGTTATATAAGGTTTTGTCAGAGCAGAAATTAGGGCTCACCGGTTATATTGATGAAGAATCTGCCATAAGCATTGGAAAATTATTGGGTGTGGATGCCATAGTTTCAGGAACAATTACCGACCTTGGAACAAGTTTAAAAGTAAATGCTCGGATAATTGCTACTGAAACGGGTTCGGTATTTGCCGTAGCGGCAGTAAAGATTAATAAGGATGATACTGTAAAAAAGCTAATTAACCAAGTAAAAGTGGGAAAAGTAATTAAAAAAGAAGAAACTGAAAAACCTGAGAAAAAATCCGTAGAAAAGAAAACCACCTTGCAAGAAAGAATATTTTTCAAAGAGGATTTTTCAGAAGTTGATGAAGGTGATATACCTGATAATTGGTTAGGTGCAGAAAAACTCATGGTAGAAAGTGACGGGCGTAAAAAATATTTAACCTTTTTTGAAAAATCAGAGTTTTATAATACAAATATTCACAATGTTAACTTTCCTGAAAATTGGAAATTGGAATTTTTCGCTGAATTAGGATATTGGAATGAAATAACAGGGAATATTGGAAACCTTTTTTATATAATACAACCTTGGTGCTCTTCTGTTACATTAGATAATACAAGTAAAAAATTATCTCGTTTCAAAGGTTCAACAACATTTATTATAATTAAGAAAGGAAACAAATTTACACTATCCCTTAATGGGCAAGAAGTTATCTTAATAAAAAAGCCAGATTTCCAAAAATCAAATATTATACAATTTGGGATACGTTGGGGGGATAGAGATAAATTTAAGATTTACAGAATAATCGGTACAGATTTAGGTGAATGAGTTAATATATATGAAATGAATAATAGTTTTTAATGTACTAAGAAACAGGTTCATATAAATAAAAAAATAACAAAGAAAAGGGGTGATTAATATGATTACTGTAAAAGTGTTCTCCAAAGGTAGTGGAAACCCAATAAAAGGTGCAAAAGTATCTTTAATGTTTTCAGGATTAATTTCAGGTGGTTCGGTTCCTGGCCAATATACAAATAATAATGGCGAAGTCCACTTCAATATTGGAACAGGAAATGGCACCATATATGTAAATGGACGAGATGCAAAGACGGGTTATATATCGGGTACTGAAGTAGTACATATTTAGAAATATACTGAATAAATTGTCTTTAATCTCGAATTAACAAAAAAAGGAGTTTATTATGCAAAGACGTAAAAGTACACTGTTGTTTCTTATTATAGCAATAATTTGTTTAATAATAAGTTTTATCCCAGTTGCGGGAGAAATTATGCTACTTAGTAAAGGTGGCCCCTTATTCAGAACTTTATCAATAATCTTTGGAATTCTGTTCGTGGCTGATATAGTCGGTTATATCTTAACTCGAAAAAAAGATGATTAGCTTGAAAACGACTTACTAATTCAAAAAAAAGCAATAAGTAAGTATTTGGAAAACACAAGCGTTATTAAAAATGGCTAAAAATTGCAGAGATTGTAAACATTACAAAGAGAAAAGCGGATTTTTCAGCAGTACAAGCTGGTGTACAAAAAGGAATAAAGTAGTTTCAATGAATGACTATAGCTGCGATGATTTTGAAACAGCTATTGTAGAAAGTTGGGGTAGGGTTAATAGGTGTAGAGAATGCATATTTTGGGATGAAACAAGTTCGTGGAGTGGAAAATGCCTGAAAGAACATTGGAGTGCAGAACCTGATAAAGACGCATGCTGGGACTTTAAGAAGAGATAAGGATAATTGAAAAGATGTTATTTATAGGAGAAACAAAATGGATTTCATTGAGAGAGAAAAGCTTCGTATAGAAGAAGAGCAAAAAAAGAAAGATGCAGAGAAGAAAGCCAAAGAGGATATAGCCAAAAGAAAAAAATTAGAACTACAGAAGAAGCGTGATTCTATCTATAAGAAGGTGGATCCTTTTATGGAGCAATTGCTACAGAAAACAATTGAAAAACAACGAAAAGCTGAAACTGAAAATCTACCAGATCCTATTGATAAACTTCATTATAATGAAAAATTTAAAGGTTGGAAATGGGAAATTGATTGGGTAGATAAAACACCTCGTTTATGGGGACATTTT
This sequence comes from Candidatus Cloacimonadota bacterium, assembly GCA_030600585.1. Classification (GTDB taxonomy): domain Bacteria; phylum Cloacimonadota; class Cloacimonadia; order Cloacimonadales; family TCS61; genus Tenebribacter. The sequence continues at coordinate 3,768 of JAUVLU010000008.1, forward strand.
GAGAGTATTGAAGGTTGCGATATTAGGGATCCAGATGGTGATGAATATCTTGAAAACGGGAAATTTGATTCAGAAGGTAAATCAACAAGATTCACATATTATAATATTAATGGTAAGGAAAGCTACAGTTATCATTGGACTATTTATATTAAATGCTTAGTTGATGTTGAAAAAATGACCGTAAGCATAACAGCGAAAGCAAAAAAATCTGCCAAAACAATTTATTATGAAGAAGATAAACGTAATCGAGACGAAAGCGAATCTCTGCAAGCTTCATACTTGGGGAAAAAGGGACTCATTGTTCCTATCACGAATGATGCTTTTCTAATTGATAGAATTGCAGATTTTCTTATTGAAATTCGCTATACTTGGAAATTTGATGTGGACAAAAAAGTTTGGAAAAATATTCGATATAAATCAATAAATAAATCATTAAAATATTTAGAAACATCCTTACAATCGTATGATAATTTTATGAATGAAATAAAAAAAAAGAATCCTGAAGAATTTGCTAAAAGGGTTGGATTATTCTTTGCAGTACCAGCATGGATTTGTTTTATTGTTTATATGTTTAATTATATGCCTGATAAAGGTGCTGGTATTGTCTTGGGTATTATTGGTGGTGTCTTTGTTTATGGAATAGTTTATTTGATAATTAATGGTATATCTAAACTTTTAGCTTCTTCATTTGGTTATAGTTATAATAAAGAAGATGAAAAAAAAGACTCATTGGAAATAAGTAATAAAAAGAAATATATCTCTGATTTATTGCAAAATATCAGAGATACAATAGATAATGATAATATTGAAGAATTCGTTGGAGATGGGATTTTTTTAGAATTTCCTTTAACTGATGAAGTTGTAGATGGTGACAATTATACAAAAAAAGATTTCATTTCTAAAATTGAAAGTTTGATTAATAGAAGTAAATATGAAGAAAAATAAATTTACCGGTGATGTTTATATTAAGGCGAGAAGATATCCTTAATAGTTTTTTATCATGACCAGAAAAATTGGAGGTTAGACCAGAAATGAAAAAACTACTGTTTATTTTTTGTTTTATATTAATATCTACGCAAGTATTATCGGGAAAGTTATTCAATGGGAATATCAATGTTAATTATGATTATGCAGAATGGCAACCATTAGAAAGAAAAATGGATGATAGACTTATAAGTTATAATACCGAAGGTCTAAATAGTTATAGAATAGAAAGCATTTTAGATATGAATGGTTTTGAATTATTTAAATTTATTTACATAGGTTCTTTTATTTCTTCAAATCATCAAAAAGAAATTCTGGAATCAAAAATTGATGAAGAATTCGGAATTGAAAAGTATACTTACGGTATTTCTCTTGAACCTTTTATTTATTATATTGTTCCTGAAAACATAATATTACGCTCTCTCTTATCAGTTAAGTTTAAATATATAAAAGAATTATATTTGGGAACTGCAAAAACTTATGATGAATTATATTTTGTTCCATATGATGCTTCTTATAATTACCAAACCAATTCTTATGATTACTTTGAACATTTTGCTGCAAATCAAGAAATATCATTTAAGACATATTTAGATAATTATTCTATATACATAAATTTATACGGTTTTATCATTGGATATTATGAATCAACTTGGTCAAAACCTTATGAATTATATAGAAAATATTTGGACGATGACATCCCACACATTTTTGAAACAAGATATAATGTGAAAGGGGTCATTTTAGGGATAGAGACAAAAGGATATGGAGGTTATAAGGGTACGAAAATGTCTTTTGAATTTGATTTTTTATTTCCAATAAATAATGCGTCTATGAAAAATACTGATGGGAACTTAGATAATCTATTCGACCAATATGATCCTGTGTATGAAGAAGTTAACGCCAAATTTTCCTATAATATAAGGCTAAACAATAAATCCTTAATGCTGAACATTGGTGGCGAATATAATAGGCGAAGATGGAAAAGTTATATTGATGATTCTGCAGACGATTTTTATGTGCTTGATAAAGATACCATTTATAGAGGTTTTGTTGGCTTAAGATATGATTTTTGAAAATGTTCATAAAAAAATCTTCATTTGGTTCAAAAATAAAAAGTTAACAAAATTTTTTTACAGAATTTCAGTTCGACCATTCAAACAATGAATTATCATAATTAGAAGTTGGCTTAACATTCTATGCCATTCAAATTGTGTATGAATATAATAATATAAAGTTGTTTTATGCCTGATGCAGATAGATTATACACAAATTCGCTAATATTTAAATTGGGTGGTGGTTTTTGAAAAGAAGGCTGGGTTTTTGGTCTGTAAATATTATAGAAATGCACTTAACAAGAGCCTCGTGCATTCATATTGAGAGAAGAGCAGGAAGAACGTGTCAGGTTTAAAATATTAGTGGCAATAAAATTGGAGAAATTCAAATAAACAAAAAGGTGTGAAAAATGATATGATTATAAAACAAATTATTAAAGAAGTGTAATTTCAAGGGAAAATGGGCGACACCGAGCCTTTTGACGTGGTGTATAAATAAAAGTAAATGGAGGAAGAAATGAAGAGAATGTTACTAATTACTACAGTTTTAATGTTGATTATTGGATGTGCTAGAGAACCCATCAGCTTTGAAAAGCTACAGGAAAGAGATGAATTAATGTATGAAGTAAACTCTACCAACCCGTATTCAGGCAAAGCACTTGAATTATATGAAAATGGACAGAAGGAGGAAGAAGTAACTTTCAAGGATGGGAAACTAGATGGATTACAAACTTCTTGGTATAAGAATGGGCAGAAGTCAGCAGAAGGAACTTTCAAAGATGGGGAAAATAATGGATTATCTACTTCTTGGCACGAAAATGGACAGAAATTGTCAGTAAAAACTTACAAAGATGGGAAGCAAGAAGGATTATCAACTTTTTGGTACAAAAATGGACAGAAACGGTTAGTACAAACTTACAAGGATGGTAAACAAGATGGATTATCAACTTTTTGGCTCGAAAATGGGCAGAAACAGGAAGAAGGAGCTTACAAAGAAGGGAAAAAAGATGGGAAATGGGTAATTTGGTACAAGAATGGTCTAAAGTCGTTTGAGATAACTTACAAGGATGGACAAATGATTGACTGAAAAAAATATTACCTTTTACCTTGAAAATGTTTCTTTCGATTTTTCTTCTTGTTTAACACTTTCAAGGTTAACCCGACTTTGAAACACTTTCAAGGTTAGTTTTATATTTTTTTTGAACCTTCCGAATCCTCATATATCAGTTAATTTGAGAGAAGGCTTCGGAAGGTATTCCCAATAGCCTGCCCGTTCACGGGTAGGATAAGATTTATCAATCAAGAAGAATGAGGTTTCCAAGCTGGGGCTTGGAAACCAGAATATCAAACTTGGAAACCAGAATATCAAACTTGGAAACCAGAATATCAAACTTGGAAACCAGAATATCAAACTATCACAGAATGAATCGGAATATCTTTTATTGATCTGCTTTCCAGAATATTATCTTTCAAACAGACAAAATTTGCTAATTTCCCTTTTTCAATTGTTCCGAATCGTTTTTCATCACCGGAGAGTATTGCTGCATTTTTTGTGTAAATTTCAATAGCCTGATAAGGTGTGAGTTGTTCTTTTTCGTTATGGATTCTGGTCGCAGCATCGATTCCCATTAAAGCGTTTAAATCTGTAATATACCAGTCAGAACCGCCGGTAAGCAAGATATTCCTATTATAAATTGAAGCAAGTCTATTGGTGCGGGAAGTTCTATCTTTTCCCAATCGTTTTTCGTAAAGTCCATTTTTACCAGCCCATAATCTATCAAACATCGGCTGCATCGCAGCACTCACGTTCGCTCTATCCATTCTATCCAGCATTTCATCGGAAGTTAATTCATTATGAATTATTATATGTTTCAAATCTTTTGGATCTTCACTTTGAACAGTTTCGTAACAATTTAGTATTTGAGAGATCGCAGCATCACCAATACAATGAACGGCAACCTGCAAATCATTTTTATGAGCCTTCCGAATAAAATTTTTCCAGAAATCATCAGATCGATATAAAATTCCGGATGTTTCAGGTTTATCGGAATATGGTTCTAATAAAGCTGCGGTATATGAACCGAGAGAACCATCTGCGAGAATACAACCGCCAATTCTACGAGAGCCAATTTCCAAAGCAATATCCACGTTTGTGATCTGCGGATAAATAATAAATTCTATTGGAAATAGATGTGAATTTTCTTTGATCAGTTTGTAATGCTTAATATCGGAATAGGCATCACCGATCATTGTGTGAACGACAGTATGACCGTTTTGAAGAGCAATATTTGCAGCTTGCTGATACGCCTTAATTATTGCATCATCGGTTAAATCTTTATGAAACCAGTTTGATGCTTTTCCGTTTGCACGTTTAAATAAATAACCGTTGAAATCTGAAGGAAGCGGCTTTTCCCAATCTATCATTTTGGCAGCTTTGGAATTAATTACGCAGGCATGTCCATCAACTCGTCTTAAAATAAGAGGAATTTCGGGAAATATCTTATCGAGTTCGGAAATGGTCGGAAATCTTTTTTCTTTAATATTATTCTCATCAAAGTGAAAAGCAAAGATCTTTCCGCTAACCGGTTTTGTTTCCGCAAGAATTTCAAATACTTGATCGAGATTTTCTGCATTTTCCAGATTTGCACTTAAACTGTATAATCCACCTTCGAATGAATGAGTATGAGTATCGATGAATCCGGGATAAATGAAATTGTTATGAAGATCGATCTTCTCAACATTTTCAATTTGCGGAGTATGAATGAAAGTCTCTTTAATATATCCACTATCATCAACCAATACAGCAGAAACAGTATCATTTTTTTCCTTTATTGTATGAAATTGCGCATTATAAAATAATTTCATAATTATTCCTTAAGGTTAAAGAATTTAATTAACAACTAACAAGAACGAACAAAAACCAAAAATATTTTTATGTATTTCTTTTAAATATTTCCAAACTTTCAATATTCAACAATTTAACAATAATCTTCATTTTTTGTTAGCTTTTGTTAGCTGTTTTTTTATGTTTCATTTTCAAAAAATCAATGCCGGTATTTTGTTGTGCTCGTTTTATCAGTTCTTCACTAATTCTGTTATGATCATTAATGAGTTTTTTCAGATCAATGTCTGCTTTCCCGTTTTTGATGCGGATATTTCCGTTGATGATCAGGTAATCTATGGGTCGCATTCTTTGAGTGAAAACGAGTGCTGCCGGCGGATCTGAAAGTGAACCGGCGTATTCCAAAGACTTGAGTGAGAATAAAGCTATATCTGCCTGCTTCCCAACCGATAACTCTCCAATATCATCTCTTCCGAGAGCTGCTGCGCCTCCGCGAGTTGCAATGCGAAGAACGTCTCGTGCCGTTAACCAAAATTCAGGTTTTCGCAAACGACTGAGCAGCATTGCCTGTCGTATTTCCGAAAGCATGTTGCTGGAATCGTTAGAAGCAGAACCATCCACACCCAAACTTACAGCCACTCCTGCTTTCAGCATCTCTTTTATTTTGGCAATTCCTGAACCAAGACGCATATTGGAAGATGGACAGTGAGAAATTCCCATTCCGCATGCTCCCATTTTTTTTATCTCTTCATCAGAAAGATGAACTGCATGAGCTACCCAAGCATTTCCGCTGATCCAACCCAGCGATTCCAAATATTCTGCAGGTCGCATCCCAAATTTTTCAATGCAGAAATTTTCTTCATCAATTGTTTCTGCCAGGTGAGTGTGAAACATCAGATTTTTTTCTTTTGCTAACTTAGCTGTTTGTTTCATCAACTCTGATGTTACGGAAAATGGGGAACAGGGAGCCAGCGAAATTCGTATCATTGCACCGTCTTCAGGATCGTGATATTTTTCTATTAAGCGAAGAGAATCCTTCATGATCTCTTCTTCAGTTTGAACTACATCATCCGGCGGAAGTCCTCCATCTTTTTTACTTAATGACATCGAGCCGCGGGTTGGTTGGAAACGAATTCCCAATTTCTGAGCTGCATTAATTTCAATATCTATAAGTTCATTATTGCATTTTGTTGGGAAGAGGTAAAGATGATCGGAACTGGTTGAAACGCCGCTTAACATCATCTCGAGAAGTCCTGTTTGAGCACTTGTAAAAATAACTTCATCATCAACTTCGCGCCATACTTCATAATGGTTTACTAACCATGGGAACAGCTCTTCATCCTGCATTCGCGGGATGTTCCTGGTTAATGATTGAAATAAATGGTGATGTGTATTGATGAATCCGGGCAGAACAATCATTCCCGATGCGTCTATCTCTTCATCAAAATTTCCTTTATATTGTTGTTTGCCAATAGAAACAATTTTATCACCTTCGATAAGTATATGCCCGCCACTCCATTCATCCATATCATCATTCATCGTAGCGATGAAGCTTGGATTTTTTATTAAGATCTTTCTCATAATATTTCCTCTAATAATTTGTAAAAGCGATATACCGGAAATCCCATTACATTAAAATAACAACCTGAAATTCTTTTAACGAATTGACTTCCCATACCTTGTATCCCGTATGCGCCGGCTTTGTCCATTGGCTCTTTTGTATTAATATATTCTTCGATCTCTTTTGCAGTAAGGTTCCTAAAAAACACTTTTGTCTTTTCATAACCGGAATATATTTGATTCTTATAAGAAATTGCAACACCTGTATAAACGTAGTGATATGTGCCGGAAAGACGGGTAAGAAATTCTGCGGCTTGATATTTATTTTCAGGTTTTTCTAAAATGTCTGAATCCTGATAGACAATTGTATCACTGCCAACGATCAAATAATCGTTATCTACAATTTTTCTTATAGCAAGAGCTTTATTCTCTGCATGTGTTGTTACAAGTTTTCGTGGGTTATTGCAGAAATTGCTCTCATCGATATGAGCCGGCATTTGCAGTGCTGTTATACCGATCATCTCGAATATATTTTGTCTGCGTGGTGAAGCAGATGCAAGAATCACCTTTTTATTTTTTAAAATTTCATGGATCATTTTAATTAATTCTTACTAAAAATTTTATCAACCAGATTAGTCTGGGTCACATATTCGCGGATCATCATCAAATCCGGATGGAAATCCAGTTCACCCCAGTCAGCAGGAGTGCATTTTGAAAAATGTACAGGATAGCCTTTGTTAATGATTTCCTGAATAGCTTTTAGATAAAAGACATTCTTATTTTCAGGATGACGAACCATCTCTTCCAGAATATTCACATATATCTGCGGTCCGTGTCCACTGAACTTAATGATTCCTACCGATTCGCCATTAGCAATAGCTGGTTCTATCTTTTTGCTTACTTCCATCACTAAACCATCTTTATGAATTATCTTCATATCGTCTTCATCATATTCATTTTTTTCATCCATCACCATTGTAATATTGTGTTTGCTTTTCAATAGATTAGTAATTACGGATGCAGTAAACATATCATCACCATTTATTGTAATAAATTCATCCTGCATAAAATGGCGTGCCATCCACACAGAGATCAGATTATTTGAAATATCATAGAAAGGATTATATATTGTGTTAATGTTAAAATCTTTCTTATATTTATGTAGTTTTGCCTCGATCTGTTCTGCCCGGTAGCCAACAATAATAGTCACGTCAGAAATCCCTGCCTCTTGCAGGCTATGTAATTGTGCTTCCAATAAAGATAGCCCTTCTCCTACTTCCAAAAGACTTTTAGGTGTATTTTTGGTTAGAGGGTAAAGCCTGGTTCCCTTTCCGGCTGAAATTAAAATAGCTCTCATAATTATTCCTTCTCTCATTATTTTCTTATAACCACAAAAAGGTTGTAATAATAAGTGTCCATAATTTTATTGGCTTGAATTCTAAACTTGACAATATTTCGTACTAAAATTTCCTCCAAAATGATTTGATGAGAGTAATTAAAAATAAGATGAAAGGATAACTCATGAAAAAGTTAATAATGACGAATTACTGTGGAATAATGGATTAACAGTAGATGAATTTCTTAGGGAAAATCATTTCTTGATTCATCTCTATATTGCTATAATTAATGGTAAGTTCATCAATAAGAAATTCTATAATGTCCAAATAATTAACGACGATGATGATATTAAGATGATACATTTGATAGCTGGAGATTAAGGATAATTTGCTGATCAGTTACTATGAAAGGGATTTGTAATATATGAAAAATAAGAACAAAAAATTTAAGGAATATAACAAGCAGATATTTAAAGAGTATAGAAAAACTTTGAAACATATGGTATTTGATGAAACATTAACCCTATATATATTAAGACCGATTGCTTTCATTTTTGTTAAATTGCTCTATCCCACAAACATAACCCCGAATCAGGTTTCACTGATGTCGATAATTATGGGAATGATGAGTGGTTATTTCTTTTCTCGTGGAGATGTAACAAGCTATTTTATTGCAGGGTTTTTTTATTTTATCTGTCTAATTTTGGATTGTGTGGATGGCATGATCGCTCGTTTAAAAAAGAATGGAACGCCTGTCGGACGGATCGTTGATGGATTTGCAGATTATATCGTGGGAATTTCCGTTTATATCGGTTTGGGAATCGGATTTTCCAAAGGCATGGTGAATATTGATTTTTGGCCTTATTCTCCATTGATATTATTATTTTTTGCAGCTGCCAGTCATATCTTTCATGCTATGATCGTAGATTATTATCGTGTGGAATTTATGAGTCACGGACTGGGGAAAGTTACTTCCGTATGGGAAGAAAAACGTATTTTTACAGAAGAAATGAATAAAATTAAACATATACCCGGCAAATGGTTGGATAAAATATTAATATCGGTTTATCTAGGATATTCTCATCTTCAAATATTTCATCTGAATGAACAACAGCATTATAACCGAAGAGCCTACTACAAATCAAATAAATTTATTATATTTCTTTGGTTCTGGATTGGCCCAACTGCTCATGTATTTGTACTGATTATATCGGCTTTTTTTTACAGACCGATCATCTACTTTGTTTTTACTATTGGACTTGCTAATATTTATATGCTGATTCTATGGATAATACAGGTGAAAATAAAACAGAGATTGAGAAGAAATCAAGTATAGATAAAATTTTAAGTTACAATTAAAAGTGGCATTTTTATTTGGTTATTCGTGTTCTTTCTTAATTTTTTCAATAAAATCTATAGCACGTTGTGTTGATTTTCCATCGTTAAAATAGAAACAGTCAAAAAGCATTTTTTGATGTATCTCTTTATACTTATTTTTTGCCAGATTATATGAAATCATATCCACAAGTGGAATTGATTCATCATAAATATCCACGTTATTCAGAATATTCATCTCGTCCGGCATTTTGTGTAATTTCTTATATTGGTTGTCGATTATGATCAGTGGTTTTCCGGTAATTAAATATTCATAATTCACAGAAGATGTATCACTTATCATCATATCGGAAACTGCGAAATCATACATTGTATCATTAAATCGCAAGTTGGAAGGATTAGAGAAATAGATATTCTTCAGACCTTTAAATTTTGCCCATATTTTAATCTCGGGAATATGCTTTGCATCATGAGAATGCGGACGGATAATCAGGTTATATTTTGGCGAAATTTCCTGGCAGAATTTTTTTACGTATTTGTCAAATGTACCATTTCCGAATCGCCAAGTAGGTGCATAAAGAACTGTTTTCCTACTACGATCTTTTATCCCAAGTCTTTTAAATACAGCATCTTTGTCTATATTACCATTTAAATATTCATCAAATCGCATATTACCGATCTTTATTAATCGTTCTGAAGGAATATCTACACCAGAATCATTCAATCTGGCTAAGTGCTTTGGACCGGAGATAAAAATATATTCGTAATTTAATAGATTTTCAGGTCCAACCCGATTGCCGCCATAAGGTTTATCTCCGGTACCATGACCAACAAAAATGCGGATACATTTGCCCGGTTCACTCTTAATATTGATATTTGAATGAGAAAAGATAATTCCTTTACCATCAAATTTTTGTGTAATATTTCTTTTTATTACCCTCGGAGAATTCAAAAATGTATGATACTGTGATTCCTTATTCATTCCCCTGAAATAACGTTTAAATTGGAGTAAACGATCAAATTTCTTCACAACATAAATACCCCCAATATTTTCATAAATAGGTTTGGAATAGGAAAATTGATACATCTGAAATGCATAATAATAAATATTCATTATTTACTCCTCAGTCTGCACAATGGCATTGTCGTCTTTTTTGAAGTTCCACACTTTTACCGGTATTTTCCAGTCACCGTAACGATAGGTGAGGTAGTCTTCATAATCTTTGGGAATGAGATAATCTTTTCTATCAAATTTGATTTTAGAAAGTTCATCGTAATACTTAGCAGGAGATGATTTGAGTACCGGTGATTTGATGCCTACCGTCCAAAAATATTCATTATCTACTTTCCGTTTCAGAAAAATGTCCAGCATCACTTCTCCCTTTTTCAGGAATTTTTCGTAGTTACGCACCTTTATCATACGTAGTTCACCCTTTTTAAAAGGTTCCATATTCCGATTATAAAATCTGGTGCTGATGCGATATCCCTTAAAAAAAAGTTTTATGGCTATCCTTAACAGTTTCCAGCGATCAGTTATGTACATTGAAATATCCATATCGTTATCCCAAGGTAATAATCTATTTTCACGGATAACACCCAAAAGTGTGCCACCTTCTAACCAATAATTTACTCCGGATTTTTCCAGTTCTGATGTCACAGTATGTAACAATTTCAGTGCAATCTCAATATTCTTTCCTTCTAATCTGGTTTTCCCCGACACTTATTTCTCCTTCATTATTTCATCGATCTTAGCTTTCACTCTCTGTGAAGATTTACCATCTAATCCTATAAAAAAATAGTTGCGATATTCTTCCAGCTTTCTCTTCATTTCCGGTGTGGGATTCAAAGCAGATTTCACAGCAGGAAGCAGGTCTTCCGGTTTATACATTTTTGGAAAAGCCCCTTCCAACCAATCTTTCGGATCGATAGAAACGGATTCCATCCCATCCGAATGCTTCAATTTGGAATTTGGAAGAACGTATATAATTCCAAATTTTCCCAAAGCCAGAAATTCATTGATAACACTCGAAGTATCACTGATGAGCGTATCGGATAGAAATAGATATGGATAAATATCGTAATCTTCTTTTTCAATTAGGAATACATCTTTGTGTTTCTTTGCCAGTTTTTCATAGAATTTGTGCTGGGAATGAGAAGCATATTTTCCACCCCAACTGTAAGGATGAAGCTTAATGATCAGATTGTATTTCGGCAGAAGATTGGTGATGCGTGATTGCACATAACTTATACAACTTGGTTTGTAGGAAGGCGCAAAAAGCACGGTTTTTTTATTCGGATCTATTCCAAGATTTTTAATTAGTTTTTTGTTATCATAATAACCATCCCAAAATAACGGATCAAGTTTTGGAATACCAGTCAGATAAAAATCAGCAACATTTTCCCAGCCAAGACTTTTTATATAATCGTACCAACATTGACCTTCCAGAAAAACGTGATAATGGTAATCTTTTTGTTTTTTGATATTTCTGATGCGTAACGTTTTTGTGCCGACTCCATGATCAAGGTGAACACGGACAACATCTCCATAATGCTGAGGATATTTTAAAACATCACCGCAAACGACCAGATCAAAACCTTCCGTTTTATCTGTTAATTTCAATCCCAATTTCAATAATTTTTCTTCGATCTGCTTTTTTTGAGGGATCAGAAAAATTCCTAAAAACCTTTTTTCATCTTTTCCTACATAAAATTGAATATCATATTCAGGATCTTTTTTCAATTCCTCATAAACAGGCTGCAACGAATTAAAATAATATTCTTTTTTTAAATCGAATAACACTTTTATCATTATCTCAAATATCCTTTTTTGTATTTTTCATGGTAGAGAACTTGAAGTTTTCTAAATAAATTCAAGGGTTTCTTCATATTTTTCAATTCATTATTTTCTATGATATTTTGTAAAGTTTGTATCAGGTTTTCACTAATTTTCCCATCTATTCTGGGATTGATCTCTTCAATATGTTCAATTCTTTTCTGGTGAAATTCCTGCGGATTTTGCAGACTTCTATCGATAGCATCACGCAGCTTTTCCGGTTTAGTAATATCGATCCCCTTATCTTTTCTGCTCTGTGTTTTATAGGTTATCACCGGTTTATCGAGGATCATGAATTCGTAAGCAACCGACGATGTATCTGTGATCAGCACATCGGCAAGATGCAGATAGGGTGTGATGTCGTAATCATCAATAATTCTGATATTCTTAGAATTTGTAATTTTTTCAATAATTTCTTTATTCATCAATTCATGAAATTTAAATAACCAGATCTCATCTTCGTTAATTATTTTTGGAATTATCGGAAGCAATTCTTCGGCTGATTGCATTTTTCTGCTGTGAGTGGGAGCAAAAAGAATTACTTTCTTATCTTTCGGGATATTATATTTATCTTTTAAATCTTCGGTAGGGTAATTGATAATATGATCTATTTTTGGCCAACCGGTTTCTTTAACTAAAAAATATTTATGTTTCTTTTGCAGTTTTAAAAATCGTTTCGTTACAAAAGGACCGGAAGTGCAGTAAACATCAAAAAAATGGCGGATTTCATAATGCGAAAATTTTTCTACACCCAAGCCGTGAAAAATTTGTACTTTGATTCCCTGAATTCTAAAATCCACAAAATTACCCGGAACGATCACAAGATCAGGTGAGAATTTTTTTGTACTATCAATGTTATCAATAATTTCATATTCCGATAGATCTTGCGAAAATTTATTCCTTACTTTTTTTGATAGAAAAAAAGCAAATTTGTGATTCGTATTCTCTAAATATTTCACGATCGGTTCTATGATCGGAATTGAATAGTTTTTGGAAATGTAAAAAAGAAATTTCATTGTTTAAACGGAATCGTTAAACTGCAATTCATAAAGTGTTTTATATTTATCGCAAGATTGCAGCAAGTCATCATGTTTTCCTATTCCGACGATTTTCCCATTATCAAGAACAACAATTTTATCGGAAGAAAGAATTGTTGAAAGCCGATGAGCGATCACAATAACTGTTCTATTCTTTGTAGCTTGCTCGATTGCCTGTTGCACTTTTCTTTCCGCTTCGGTATCGAGGGCACTGGTTGCTTCATCAAAGATAAGAATTGGCGGATTTCCTACGATCGCACGTGCAATGCAAATTCTCTGTTTCTGTCCACCGGAAAGGTTGGATGCTCGAGTATGAAGAAGTGTTTCGTATTTCTCGGGAAGAGTTTCAATAAATTCATCTGCATACGCAATTGTTGCTGCATTGGTTATTTCCTTATCAGAGACATCTTCCAGAGTTCCATAACTGATATTGTTTGTTATCGTATCACCGAACAGAATGGATTCCTGGGTTACGGTTCCCATCAGATTACGTAAATCTCGTAGTTTAATATCCCTGATATTATTATTATCAATAAGAATTTCACCGGAGGTAGTGTCATACATTCGTTCCAGTAGATTTACCATTGTTGTTTTACCGGAACCACTTCCGCCGACAATGGCAATTTTTTCTCCCTTGTTGATTTTTATGGAAATATTTTCCAACACTTCATTTGATTTTTCGTATGAAAAAGAGACATCTCTGAACTCGATCTTACTTTCAAAAGTATCTTTTTCAACAGCATCTGGCGACTCTTCAATTTCAGATTTTATATCCAAAATTACAGAAATCCTATCCAGAGAAACTAATGCTTTTCGTATCTGAGCATAAGCCTTACTAATTACTTTCATAGGATGAAGCATAGAAAAAATTGCAAACAGGAAAGTGAAAAAACTTCCCAATGAAAAGTTATTGGAACCCGACAGAACCTGATTTCCCCCTATAAGAAGAACTACAATACCTGTAATTGTGCCATTCATCTCGGAAAGAGGAACATTGAAAAAATGATAAATTCTGGATTTTCGCCAAAACTTGAAATGCTTCTGGTTTATGGCTTTAAATTTTCCAAGTTCATAATCTTCCCGTGAGAATGCTTTTACTATCCTCATACTGTTCAATATTTCTTCTACATTAGAAAAAAGGTTGGATGATTGAATTTGTATTCTTTTTGAATATTTTTTTATCTTATTCCCGATGAAATTTATTACAATGCTGAAAACAGGAAGTAATATCAGACTGATAAGAAATAATTTTGTATTCAAAAAAATAGCGATCCGGGCAAAAAACAGGATAAGTATAATATTTTGCAAAGCATCGAAAATAGCCCGAATGAAAAAATTACTTACTATCTTTACATCGGAAACCATTCGTACAAGTGAATCTCCAACTTTATTTATATTGAAGAATGCAAGTGATTGATACAGGTATTTTTTAAACATCTGGTTACGAATAGTTCTGATCGTTTTTCCACGCAGATTGGCAAACACTATTTTGTTACAGTAAAAGAATAAATTCTTTAGTAGAATCAACAGAATGAGTATTACACTTATTAACCAAAGTAAAAATATGGGATCTGTATGAAGAAGTAGTGTTTTTAATTCTTCCATGAATGGTTCATAATTTTGTTTCTGAGATAGAGCAAATAGATTTCCGTGTTGGGAAACAAAGTGCGTGATGATCTTTTGAAAAGCTATTCGGAACGAAGGGAAGTTAGTGTATAATATCGTTACTTTTTCCGGTTTAAATACATAATCTAAAAGCGGGATTGCCATCATAATGCTTACACTGCTGAACACAGCGTAGCCCAACATAAAAAAGAGTCCGGCAAGCAGGTAACCCCAATATCGGAGCATTATTTTATAAATCCTTTTTACGTTTTTCATCATAATTATCCTATTACTTAATTAATTTCATTTAAATTTCTTTGGAGCAAGATTGTGTCAATATATTATTCAGTGATGTTAATCATATAAATTTGAACCAATTTGATCTTGAAAATGAAATTGTAATTAGTGAGAAATTGCTATATAATAGACTTTAAGAAAATCCTTTACAAAGAAACCTTCGTTTTTTCTGTTGTTCATGCTTGAAAAATGCAAAAAAATAAAAGGAGGGAATGCATGGCATTAAATACAGAAGCCAAAAAGGCGATCATGGCAGAGTTTAAACTCCATGATTCAGATACAGGGTCACCTGAGGTTCAGGTTGCTTTACTGACAACTCGCATCATAGAGATCACGGAACATTTGAAAATTCATAAAAAGGATTATCATACTCGCCGCGGTCTGCTCAAACTTATTGGTCAAAGACGTAGATTACTTGATTATATCATGAAAAAGGATATTGTACGTTATCGTAAATTGATCAAAGCACTTGGACTCAGGAAATAATATATTTTTTGGAGTTAACAGAAAGGGGATAAAACCCCTTTCTTGACTTTTTAGAAGAAATACCTTAACAAAAAAAGTAGAATAAATATTTATACCAACAGCTAATTATAAAGTATAAATGAGAAAATGAAAAAATGCGGAGGAATGGAGCAATAAGCTAAGTTCAGCAATCCTGATTTTAGTCTATTGCTTTAATCTCCGCGAGTTAATCCGGCTTTGAAAACAAAGTCAAAACAAATTGGGCTTCGTTTCGATTAATTGGAACTTCGCCCGAATTAAAAAGGAGAAAAAATGCACAATTTTAAAATTACAAAGAAAACAATCGAAATTGCCGGCAAAACATTAACAATGGAAACCGGTAGAATGGCAAAACAAGCTAATGGATCAGTTTTTATAACCTACGGTGAAACATGCGTATTGGTTACTGCAACTGTATCTAAAGAGGCAAGAGAGGGAACAGATTTTTTCCCATTAACAGTAGATTTTATAGAAAAAATGTATGCTTCCGGTAAAATTCCCGGTGGTTTCTTTAAAAGAGAAGCCAGACCTACTACTCAGGCTACATTAAATGCACGTCTTATTGACAGACCAATCCGACCGCTCTTTCCAAAAGGATTTAGAAATGCAGTTCACGTTGTTGTAACTGTACTTTCTTACGATGGAGAAAACGACCCCGGCATGTTGGGAATTCTGGGGGCATCTGCTGCTCTTTCAATTTCTGATATTCCATTCCACGGACCTTGCGCCAGTGTGAAAGTAGGTGTCGTAAATGATGAGATTGTAATCAATCCCACAGTACAGCAATTTGAAGAATCTGTCCTCGATCTGGATGTAGCAGGAACATCATCTGCAGTTGTAATGATAGAAGCCGGAGCAAAAGAAGTTTCGGAAGAGATTATAATGAACTCTATCTATACAGGTCATGAAGTTATTAAAGAGTTGGTTGCTTTCCAAGAAGAATTTGTTAAAGATTCCGGTAAAGAAAAAATGGAAATAGTATTGGATGTTACACCAGAAGAAATTATTCAAAAAGTTGAAAAAGATTTTGGAAAAGCAATTGATGAAGCTGCCCATATCCATGGCAAATTGGAACGTTATGAAGCTATAGATGCAATTAAAAAAGAGATGATGGAAAAAAATGCTGAAGAACTCGGTAAAGAATTTGATGAGCAGGAAAGAAACTTCAAGAATGCTTTTGACGAAGTTTTTGCAAAATCTGTTCGTAATGCTATTTTGCATGATAATCATAGAGCCGATGGCAGAGGAATGGACGATATCAGACCAATAACCTGTGAATTGGATATACTTCCTCGTGTACACGGTTCAGCACTTTTCACTCGTGGAGAAACACAATCATTGGGAACTGTAACTTTAGGAAATAGCCGTGACGAACAGATCATTGATGGTCTGGCAGAAGAATACAAAAAATCATATTACCTTCACTACAATTTTCCACCATTCAGTGTTGGAGAAGCCGGATTTATGAGAGGTCCTGGACGTAGAGAATATGGTCATGGAGCCTTGGCTGAACGTGCCCTGTTTCCGATGATACCATCCAAAGATGATTTTCCATACACACTTCGTGTTGTGTCAGAAATATTAGAATCAAATGGATCATCTTCAATGGCAACGGTATGCAGCGGAACTTTAGCTCTGATGGCTGCAGGTGTTCCACTTAAAAAGCCTGTTGCAGGAATTGCAAACGGACTTATTATGGAAGGTGAAAACTTTGTTGTTCTTACTGATATTCAAGGTTTGGAAGATCACCTGGGAGATATGGATTTCAAAGTAACTGGAACAAGAGACGGTATAACGGCCATGCAAATGGATATTAAGATAGAAGGCATCACAAAAGAAATAATGGGAATAGCTTTGGAAAAAGCGCAAACTGCCCGTTTCTATATTTTAGATAAAATCATTGAGACAATTCCAGAACCACGTGCAGAATTAGCTGAAACTGCTCCTCGTATCGAGTCTATCAAAATCGATCCTGATAAAATTGGTGCTGTAATAGGTTCAGGTGGAAAAATGATCAAACAGATCATTGAAACTACAGGTGCTGATGTGAATATCGATGATGATGGAACTGTTAGCATTTCATCATCTGATAAAGATTCAATTGCAAATGCAATAGCAATAATTACAGATATAGTTTCCGATCCTGAAATGAATAAAATTTATGAAGGAGAAGTTACTCGTGTTGAAGTTTACGGCGCATTCGTAAAATTTATGAGTAACACAAAAGAAGGTTTAGTTCATGTTTCTCAATTGCATACTGATCGTGTTGCAAATGTAGGGGATATGCTAAAGCTTGGTGATAAGGTTAAGGTAAAATTTATTGGTTTTGACAGGGGTAAAGTTAAACTTAGCATGAAAAATGTAGCAGGAAATCCTGAACATAAACCCGGAAGTTCTCCAACACCACCTCCTGCTCCAAGAAGTAGCTATGGAAGAAACGATAATCGTAGAGATAACAGACGGGACGGTCGAAGAGACAATAAAAGATAGAAATAGGAATTAATTATGGATTATAAGATCAAAGATATTTCACTGGCGCAATTTGGCAGAAAAGAGATGCTGATCGCCGAAAAAGAAATGCCGGGCTTAATGGCTTTGAGAGATAAATATTCCAAAGATAAACCACTAAATAATGTAAAAATAACCGGTAGTTTGCACATGACTGTGCAGACTGCCGTTTTAATTGAAACCCTCGCAGAACTGGGTGCTGATATCAGATGGGCGAGTTGCAATATATTTTCAACTCAGGATCATGCAGCGGCTGCAATTGCAGAATCCGGTATTCCCGTTTTTGCATGGAAGGGTGAAACAATAGAGGAATATTGGTGGTGTGCTCTGCAGGCACTTTCTTTTCCAAATGGAGAAGGACCCGATCTCATTGTTGATGATGGGGGAGATGCAACTTTGTTTATTCACAAAGCTGTGGAATATCAAAAAAATCCTTCAATTGCGGATAAAGACTTCGAGAACGAAGATCTGAGATCTATTTTTTTCATTTTAAAAAATGAAAGTGATAATGATTGGAAAACAATAGCTGATAACATCAAAGGTGTTTCTGAAGAGACCACAACAGGTGTTCACCGTTTATATCAAATGGTAGAAAAAGGGGAACTTCTTTTCCCGGCTATTAATGTGAATGATTCTGTTACAAAATCTAAATTTGATAATCTTTACGGCTGTAGAGAATCACTTGCAGATGGAATAAAACGTGGTACGGATGTTATGATTGCAGGCAAGGTTGTAATTGTTTGTGGATTTGGTGATGTTGGGAAAGGATGCGCGCAATCAATGAAAGGATTAGGTGCTCGTGTTATCGTAACTGAAATCGATCCGATCTGTGCGTTACAGGCAGCGATGGAAGGATTTGAAGTTACAACCCTGGAAGATGTTTTAGAAGAAGGTGACATCTTTGTTACTGCTACCGGAAACTGTGATGTAATTACAACCGAACACATGCAGAATATGAAAGATCAGGCAATCGTTTGTAATATTGGTCATTTTGATAATGAAATTCAAGTGAATGACCTTTATGCTCTTCCCGGAATTAGAAAAGTAGAGATAAAACCTCAAGTTCACCAAATATTCTTCCCAAATGGAAACTCTATTATTCTCCTTTCGGAAGGAAGACTTGTGAATCTTGGTAATGCTACGGGACATCCATCTTTTGTAATGAGTAATTCTTTTTCAAATCAAGTGTTAGCTCAGATCGAACTCTGGCAGAATGAACACGAGAACAAAGTTTATATTCTTCCCAAAAAACTGGATGAAGATATTGCCGTATTCCATCTTGAAAAATTGGGAGTGAAACTCACAAAGCTGACAGAAAAGCAAGCTGAGTATATTAATGTTCCAAAAGATGGACCATACAAACCTGATTATTATAGGTATTAAATATTCAGATTTTGATAGTTAGTATATTAATTCAATATAAAATATAAGGAACTAATAAAGTAGAATAGAGGAGAATCTTTAAAATGGAAAAGATCATCAAGAAGATCAAAAACAAAACCGCAGTTGTTGGTATTGTGGGTTTAGGTTATGTTGGTCTTCCTATGGCTGTAGCTGTAGCGAGAAAAGGATACAATGTTATCGGGATCGATGTAAGTGATTATGCGGTTACTCACGTAAACGCCGGAGAAAATTATATCGGTGATGTGGATGACGATGAGTTGAAGCAATTAGTTAGCTCGGGGAAATTGAAAGCTACTTTCGATTATGCAAATGCAAAAGCAGCAGATGTGATAATGATAGCCGTTCCCACACCGCTCGATAAATTTCAACAGCCGGATTCGAGTTATGTTCGGGCTTCCGTAAATTCACTCGCAGAAAATGTTTCTGCGAATACACTCGTAATTCTGGAAAGTACCACATATCCCGGAACTACGGCAGAGATAGTTGTTCCCGCTTTCGAAGAAAAAGGTTTTGAGATTGGAAAAAATTTCTTTGTAGCTTTCTCTCCGGAAAGAGTTGATCCCGGAAACAAAGAGTACAAAACAAGAAATACTCCGAAAGTAGTAGGTGGAGTCACCGATAAATGTAATAAAATTTCAAAGATATTTTATGAACAGATATTGGAAGCAGAAATCCATACAGTTTCATCTCCCGCAATTGCGGAAATGGAAAAAATTTATGAAAACACTTTCCGGAACATAAATATAGCTTTGGCAAATGAAATGACGATATTATGTAACAAAATGGGACTCGATATTTGGGAAGTTATCGAAGCGGCAAAAACCAAACCTTACGGTTTTATGGCTTTTTATCCCGGACCGGGAATCGGCGGACACTGTATTCCGCTCGATCCGTTCTATCTTACTTGGAAAGCCCGTGAATATGGTTATCATACACGTCTTATAGAGTTGGCTGGAGAGATAAACAATCATATGCCGGAATTTGTAGTGAATAAATTATCCAGACTGCTGAATAAAAAAGGACTGTCTTTATCTAAATCTAAAATTCTTATTCTTGGTGCTGCTTACAAAAAAGACATCGAAGATTTCCGTGAATCTCCTGTTCAACAACTGATGGTGGAATTAGAAAAAAGCGATACAACTTTTGATTACAATGATCCTCACGTTCCGATCTTCCATAATGAGCTTAATGGAAAAAAATATCATTCTGTTTCATTGGATAATATAGCAGATTATGATGCTGTGATCATAGCTACAGATCACACGATCTATGATTATGAAAATATCGTCAGCAAAGCCTGTTTGGTGTTGGATACAAGAAATGCATGTAAAAATATTAAAGCAGAAAACCTGATAAGAATGTAAGAAAAGTGGCTACCAATAAACCTATAGAAATTGTTGAATTATTTGGAGATCTCGAAATTGCTACAGCAGACAAAAAATGGTTTGTTGTTCATACAAAGCCAAGATGTGAAAAGAAACTTGCAGAATTTTCCTTACAATATGAGATCAATTATTATCTTCCCTTGATAGATAGTATTCGAGTATATAAAAATAGGAAGGTGAAATTTACAAAACCGATGTTTCCCGGATATGTTTTTACCAAATGTACTCAAGAGAAGAAAAGACAGCTTACTATTACGGGTTATGTTGCCTATTGGCTTCCGGTACATGATCAGATGGAACTGGTTAGCGATTTACAACAGATCCATTCCGGACGTGAATTAGGTGTTGAATTTACACGAGCAGAATTTTTGGAAAAAGGTACGAAAGTTGAGATCCAAAAAGGACCGTTTACAGGGCTTATTGGATATGTGGAAAATCAGAAAGATGTGAAAGAAGTTATTTTGCAGGTAACTCTGCTGCATCAGGCAGTTTCAGTTTCTGCCAGAGCAGATCAAATAAAAGTGATACGATAGGAAGGTTAAATGAAAGTTTTAGTAACAGGTGGAGCAGGATTTATAGCTTCACATATTGTAGATAAATATGTTGAACTAGGTCATGAAGTTGTGGTAGTTGATAATTTATCAACCGGTTTTAAGCATAACGTGAACCCAAAAGCAAAATTTTATGAAATCGATATTCGCTCAAAAGAACTGGAGCAGATATTTAAAGATGAAAAACCGGAGATCGTGAATCATCATGCTGCTCAGATCAGTGTTCCTGTATCAGTAAAAGAGCCGGAACTCGATGCTGAAGTTAATGCAATTGGTTTTCTTAACATTCTGCAAAATTGCGTGAAATACAAAGTGAAAAAAGTGATCTTCATTTCTTCCGGTGGTGCAATATATGGTGAAGCAGAAGAATATCCTACAACTGAAAATTATGATCCCAAGCCGCTTTCACCTTATGCAATTCATAAATATGTTTCGGAAAAATATTTGTATTTTTACCATCATCAATATGGTTTGAAATATACAGTTCTAAGATATGCAAATGTATTTGGACCGCGTCAGATTCCTCATGGAGAAGCCGGAGTAGTTTCCATTTTTATTACGAATTTCAGAGATAACAAAAAAACATATCTCTATGCTTTTGATGAAGAACCTGACGGAATGATCCGTGATTATGCTTATGTGAAAGATATCGTTAATGCTAATGTGATAGCATTAGATAGGGGAGAACTTGAAGCGTTTAATATCGGTACCGGATTAGAGACAACAACCGGACAACTTTATCGAGAAATTGCTTTACAGATGAATACGCAAATTGAACCTGTGCGAAAGGGAGCAAGACCCGGGGATATAAGGAAAAGTTGTTTGAATATTGAAAAGGCAAGGAATGAATTTGGCTGGGGACCAAAATATACTTTGCGTGATGGTGTGAAGGAAACAATAGATTTTTTCATGAAGAAAAAATAAGGAGATAGTATGCCGAAAATCGAGGAGATCAACATTGCACAGATGAAATTACCAAAGAAAAAGATAATTACTGGAGTAATCATTCTGGCAGCGGTAATTTTCTTTGCTACGGGTTTATATACTGTAAACCCCGAAGAAGTAGGTGTTATCCAGAGATTTGGGAAATACCTTTCAACTACACAACCGGGGCTGCATTTCAAAATCCCATTTGGTGTAGATAAACTTACGAAAGTTAAAGTTAAACATGTATTTAAGGAAGAGTTCGGATTCAGAACTCTGCAAGCTGGTGTACGTACAAAATATTCTGCACGAAGTTACAACAATGAAGCAATTATGTTAACTGGAGACCTGAATATTGCAGATGTAGAATGGATCATTCAATACAGGATAAAAGATCCTATGAAATATTTGTTTAAAGTTAGGAATGTGAAAGAGACCTTGCGTGATGTTTCTGAATCTGTGATCAGGGAAGTTGTTGGAGACCGAAGCGTGGATGAAGTTATCGTGCTTAATAGAAAAGAGATTGCTGATAAGTCAGTAATCATGCTTCAAGAACAGCTTGATATTTATGAAGTAGGTCTGGAAATTGTTACAATAAACCTGCAGAATGTTAATCCGCCGGAAGCAGTTCAACCAGCTTTTAATAATGTGAACTCAGCAAAACAGGAGAAAGAAAGGATCATTAATGAAGCATGGCAAAAATACAATCAGGTGATCCCTGAAGCAGAAGGAAAGGCGAAGAGAACTGTTGAAGAAGCTGAAGGATACGCTGTTAATAGAGTTAACAGGGCTAATGGTGATGCAAATCGTTTTATCCAAATGTACAATAAATATCGTTACTCTAAATCTGTAACCAGAAAAAGACTCTATCTGGAGATGATGGAAAAAGTTCTTCCAAAAGTTGAAAAGAAATACATTATTGATGATAAGGCGAAGAATGTACTGCCTCTGTTAAATCTTGGACAAGGAGGTAAATAAAATGAAAATCAAATTAAAATTCATCCTAATCCTGTTTGCGCTTATCGTACTATTCAATGCTTTTTATATAATAGATGAAAGACAGCAAGTTATCATCACACAGTTCGGTAAACCGGTAGGTGATGCGATTACAGATGCCGGATTGCGCATCAAGATCCCATTTATTCAGAAAGTACATTATTTTGATGAAAGAATACTAGAATGGGATGGTGAAGCAAAACAGATACCTACTTCAGATAAGCGATATATCTGGGTCGATACATTCTCACGCTGGCAGATAATTGATCCTTTGAAGTTTTATGAAACTACTCGTTACGAAAGTAATGCACACAGCAGACTAGATGACATTACCAGTGGTATAACACGTGACGTTATAAGTTCCTATAAATTACTGGAAATTGTAAGAAGTTCCAATAGAGAAATGGCCTTTACTTCCGAATATACAGATAGTAAATTGGCAGATGAGATCAAAGAAAAGATCACTAATGGTCGTCAGGCAATTTCTGATTCTATCTTTGTACTAACAAAGGTAAAAGTTGCCGAATATGGTATTAATTTGATCGATGTTCGTATAAAAAGATTGAATTATAATCAGGAAGTTCAGTCAAAAGTATTTGAAAGAATGATTTCAGAAAGAAACAAGATCGCTGAAAAATACTTGTCAGAAGGAAAGGGAAATTCTTCCGAAATATTGGGTAAAATGCAGAGAGAGTTGGATCAAATTCAATCTGAGGCATATCAAAAAGCTCAAGAGATCAAAGGTAAAGCAGATGCATTGGCTATCAATATATATGCAAATGCCTATAACAGAGATCCTGAATTCTATGAATTCCTGAAAACTTTAGAAACTTATGAGAAAACAATTGATAATAAAAATACTCTCATTATGACTACCGACAGTGATTACTATAAGTTCCTGAAGAAAATGAAGTAAATGAACAGTAAATATCCAGATGAATACTGGATGAAGTTCGCAATAGATGAAGCAAGATCGGCACTTCAAGAAAATGAGGTGCCGATCGGTGCTATATTAGTTAAAAATAACAAACTAATTGCCTCTGCACATAACCGAACAAACGCTGCAAATAACGGATTGGCTCATGCTGAAAAACTTGTTATTGAAGAAGTGATTGCAAGCGGTGAGAAGTTTTTATATGATTATACTTTGTATGTAACGGTTGAGCCTTGTCTGATGTGTGCCGGCATTATTATCTGGTCACGAGTTGGAAAGGTTGTTTTTGGTTGTTATGATGAAAAAGCTGGAGCTGCCGGTTCCATTTATAATGCTTTATTAGATAAAAATTTTAATCACAATCCGGAATTAGTATCTGGTATTTGTGAAGCAGAATGTTCCAAATTAATGAAAGACTTTTTTAGAAACAAAAGAAAGTAAAGTAGCCACCCCAGTTAGTCAATGGGGCAGGCAGACTGACACTAAAGAACATTTCTTGTTCGCATCCGGCAGTTGCCGGATTGCGGACACAATTGGATTGATAAGTTTAACTTATCAACCAGAATAATGGTAAAGCGAAAATCAATATGTTAAGTTATTAATTATTTACGGAGAGTCCTGCCGTGTTGCATAACACGGTGCCGGAGCGGTTGAATCCCACACAGTATGCACTATGGCTGACGGGACATGTGGGGTGGTCTCGTCCTGATATAGATTAATGAATAATTATTTGCGGAGAGTTGCCGGAGCGGTTGAACGGGGTGGTCTCGCCCTGATATGCATCAGGGCGCCATGCCGAATGGCAAGGCGAAAACAAAAATGTATTATGTATATATTTTAAGAATGAAAAATGGTCAACTTTATACAGGATTTACTTCTGATCTAAAGCGTAGAATGAAAGATCACGAGTATGGAAAGGTAAAGTCTACAAAGTTAAGACGTCCTCTGAAGCTGATACATTATGAAGCTTATATATTAGAAAGTGATGCCCGTAGAAGAGAGAAATTTCTGAAAACATCGGAAGGGAAAAAATTGCTAAAAAAACAAATCAGAGATTTATTACTTACGATATAATTACATTATTAACGGAGAGTCCTGCTGTGTTACATAACACGGTGCCGGAGCGGTTGAATCCCACACAGTATGCACTATGGCTGGCGGGACATGTGGGGTGGTCTCGCCCTGATATAGATTAATGAATAATTATTTGCGGAGAGTTGCCGGAGCGGTTGAACGGGGCGGTCTCGAAAACCGTTGTGCTCTTACGGGTACCCAGGGTTCGAACCCCTGACTCTCCGCCATGTTTTAGTTAGGAATGAGAAATTAGGAATTACAAATTATCTATCATTAATTAGTAACTAATATATTTTAACTTGCCAAACAACAATGTGATAGAAAATATAACATCTGAAACAAGAAAATAACAATAGTTATTAAAAGGATAATAAAATTAGGAGGATATTATGAAAAAAATTTTGGGTTTAATTTTCATTCTAACATTGTTCATTACTGGATGTACAGATGAAGGTATATTAAAGATCACTAATTTTACCAACTTTGATGTTTGGTTTGATTTAGGTGGCGGTTCACAGACTACACTTACTTTCTTTGGTCAAGTCTATGAAAAAGATTACACCTTGAGTACTTCCATATTTGGTGATGAAGATAAAAGAGTAACAGTAAACTATGGTGGTGATTTTGTTTTCAGCAATTCTGTTAGTAAAACAATCAAACCCGGCTCAACAGCAAAAATGAATATTAATTCTGATGCCGGTATTATCCGTATAGAAAATGAAACCTTTTACGATATAACAGAAGTATATTTAGCACCAAGTGATGACCAATATTGGGGGAGCAATGATCTTTATGGAACAATTGGATACTGGGAATATGCTGAATGGCTAGTTACACCAGGATATTGGGATGTTATGTTTTATGCTACAGATGGTTATTATTATGAAATCTATGATATATTAATATTGATTCCTGAATCTACTTTTACGATAACATTTGAATATGGTATGGAGGGCTTTAAATTGGACACTCAGAGAAAAGAGCTTAATGCACAAAATTGCAGAACAATTACTGAAGATAAATCTGAACAGAAAAAAATTGGAAATATGGAAAAGTAAATGAAATGGTGGAGTTTTCTCCACCAATTTTATATTTAATTCAAATAAACCATCCCCAAAAAGAACTTAGGAACGAGTAAACTAGCAATTAGAAGATAGATTCCTAATCGGTCAGTCAGTAGCCGGAGTAAACAGTTTAGAATGACAGTGATCTTTATTCTATTTTCTTCCTCTCCTTGCAGGTATGAGTCGGCTTGCGAAGCAAACGATCTCAAGAGGGTCGGGGTGAGGTTTCTTCGTTTCCAAGACACATTTAGGAACGAGCAAAATGCATATCTGTTTTTCTAATTAGGGATTATGAATTTGGATTTTTACCATTTACCTAAAATCTTATTTGAAAGCAGCAGGTTTATTTCTTCCTGTTTTCTCAGCAGTTCAAATTCCTTATTCATATTTGATATTTTGGAATTCTGGAATTCAATTTTTGAACGGTCAAGATCGAGCAAACTTATCATTCCATGCTTATATTGTTCCTGAGCCATCTGCAAGTTTTTTTCGGCAAGTTCGAGCTTTTCTGCATACAATTTTTGTGATTGTTTTATCGTTTCAAGATCAGAGAGCAGATTTTGTAATTCTATTTTATTGTTCTCTTTTGTAATATCGAGATCCATTTTTATGAGTTTGTGATTTCTTTTGGATTGAAGATACATCTCTCTTGTTTCCAATAAATTGAAGATATTATAACTTGCGTTTAACGAGAGTGTATTACCGGCTCTATCATAATTTCCAAAATCATAAATATCATTTGGATCGTTGTGCGTTAATGAATATGACAATGAAATAGAAGGCAGAAAAT
The DNA here is from genome assembly GCA_030600585.1 of Candidatus Cloacimonadota bacterium. Classification (GTDB taxonomy): domain Bacteria; phylum Cloacimonadota; class Cloacimonadia; order Cloacimonadales; family TCS61; genus Tenebribacter. The sequence goes on from JAUVLU010000008.1 coordinate 30,787, forward strand.
TCATCTTCTGCTGTAACAATATTATCTTACTGGTTTTTAGGGAATTCTCTTTTTGTTGGAACGCAAGATTTGTTTTAAATTCAGCATTATCTATTGTAATATCAATTTTTGGAATCGAAAGATCAAATCCTTCATCATTGATATTCAGGTAACTGAAAAGAGATTTTCTTTGTTTGCTAAAACTGTTTACTGCTTCATTCACAGCTATTTTATAATCGATCAAAGATATCTTACTCTGCTGTAATTCCAAAGCAGATTTATCTCCTGTTTCAAATTGTACTTGCACTTGATCGTTGATCTTTTGCTGAAGAGTTAAATTTTCTTTTTGAATTTCCAGGTTTTTCTGCGCTTCTAACACAGACAGATATTTGATGAAGACCGTATAGGCGATCAGTTTTCTTTTATTTCCCAAAGAAAGATCTGCATTTTTCTTATTAAAGATAGAAGTTCTTACATCATAATAGGAAGGTTCGTTCAAACTTATATTTTTACTTAAACTAAAAGTAGCAGTATTATCCCAATTATCATTGGTATCATAATTTTTTGAACCTCCTGCAGAAATGTTTGCGGAAGGAAGCAGCCGAATCCAACTGCTTCGTAGATCACTTTGTGCATTTAAGTTGTTAACGTTTTCCAGTTTAATGGAATACGAATTTTCTAAACCAATATTTATCAGTTCATCAAGAGTATATTCCTCTGCAAAAATTAAAATTGGAATAATAATCATTATTAATACTATTGTTCGTCTCATTTATAACTCCTTTATTTCTCAAATCTCAAATCGTATATCGAAATTCTGAAATCAATTCTTCCAGCGGCTTCTTATGTTTCACTTAGGAACGAGTAAAACAAAAATCTATTTATTCACTAAATTTTTCAACTTGATAAATATAGATTTCAACATCTGCATCTTTATAAGCATCTGCGGGCAATCCTGCTTTAGATGAACATAAGCTTCGGAGGAAGGTTTCACGATCCCAACCTGTATCGATAGCCACCTGCGGCAGATAAACTCCACTATAAAATCCTTGCTTAATCCAAACACCATCAATACCCATACGAATTTTTGTATAATCGAATATTCTTTCCATTGGTGACAATACGGAAATTTCAATTTCAATTTTTTCTAATTCGTCTTTTTGAACAGATGGGAAACGAGGATCTTCAAATGCTGCCGCAACAGCCATTTGTATTACGGTTTTATAAAGCGGCATTTGTGCGTGCATGTGTCCGATACAACCCCGAAGATTTCCATCTTTATGAAGAGTTACAAAAACTGCTCGCTCTTCCATAAAGACAATATTGTCAGGGGTTTTTGAAATAAAATGCTTTTTATGATCTAAATAATATTTAATACTTTTTCTAGCCAAATCTAATAATTGAGATTTGTCTTCATCATTCATAAATTATTTTATTCTTTCTTTTTGGCTGTTAATAAGGATCTTTCGCATAACGGAAGCATATTGCCTGCGCTCTTTGATTCTAAAATCCCCAACAATAAAAATACTCAAAAGTAGTATTCCAATAACATATCCAGGCAGAAGTAACCATAATGAGTGAAGATTATTTAAAGTTATTATTGTTTTATAAGCAACATATAGTGTTACGAACATACCGGAAATTAAAAATAGATTATTTAAAATAACTTCTAATGAAGCCTTTTTTTGGTCCCATCTCAACATTTTACGCATAAAATCTTTTTCACTTTTATTTAATGGAATAGCCATTTTTTTCTCCTTTATTAAGATACAAATAAATAATGCTCTCTGCAACATCGGATAACTTTTTTGCCTTTTTTATCATTACATTCCCTCTTTGAATAATTCATGTTATAATCTTGTACAAAGATTGGATAATAGTTAATAGTGTCAATTATTTTGTGAATTAAATTCATTTTGTTTTTATTAATTATATTTTTAATCCATATGAAAGTCTGTGTGCATTTAATTGAGGGGAATATTCTTGTATGATTTCATATGTTTTATGAGTATTAAACTTTACATACTACTTTTGATAATTCGTAACTTATGGTATTTAATAATATTAAACATCATTAATATCAACCTTATTAGCATAATAATTTCAAAATTGATTATCCTACCTATTCTACTTTATAATAATCTACTTGACAGTAATATTTCCATAATTTTATTCTGTACTCGAAAGTATAATAGTAGAAAAGAAAATATTTTAAACGCAGGATTCCAGATATTTATCTGTCTAAATTGTAGAGATGAAAAAATATGAATATAGAAGGATGTTTCAATGAATAAATCCGATTTGGTTGTACTCGGATTCCTGAATTGGAAACCAATGTACGGTTATGAAATTATCCAATTTACAAAAATGAAAGGGCTCGATGTGTGGGCTGGAATTAAAATGCCTTCTATATATAAAGCATTGCAGCGATTGGAAACAAATAAATATATTTTCGGCAAACAAGTTATGGAAGGGAATAATCCGCCGCGAAAAGTATTTACTATCTCAAAAATTGGAACAAAACATTTTCGGAAGATTCTGATACATTTTCTGGAATCTAAAGGTGAACAGAATGCTGATTTCTGGATGGCTATCTCTTTTATGGGAAACGGGATAAGTAAAGAATTATTTCTTAATCTTTTAGATAAACAAATAGATAAAACATTGATTCACATTAAACATCATAAAGAACATTGTAATATTCCTGAAGATGTATTGAAGAACATTCCTTTTTATATTCAAATATTAATGGAAATGGGAGAAGAGATGGCTAAAACTCAGAAACGAAACCTGATAAAATTGAAAAACGCAGTTCTCAAACCTGAAAATGAATTTGTATTTCTGGATAGTGAAACATAATTTATAAAAGAATATGAAAAAAAAACTGTATACTGTCTTTCCGAAGCTTGTCTGCCGAAGGCACGGCTTCCCGCAAAGGAATACTTACATTTAAGATTCGGAAAGTTTTAGATTCGTAACCTTCCGAATCTTATAATAAGGAAAACCGGAAGAAAGCTTCGGAAGGTAAATTAAAAAGGAGGAACTTTGAGAAAAATAATTTTAACTATAATTATTGTTGCATCTTGTTTTGTTTTGAATGCTGAAATTCTTACTTTGAATGATGCAAAAGAAATAGCACTTAAGAACAATCCCGAATATCTATCAAAAAAATATGCTCTTGAATCTGCAAAATGGAGTGAGATCAGTTCTCTCTCCGGTTTGCTGCCTGCTGCTAGTTTAACAGGTTCTCAAATTCAGATGAAACCCGGAATGCCAACTATGATGAATCCAATTCCTGATGATGAAAAGAACACGCGCTCGATTGGATACTCGATAAATCAACCGTTATTTCTCGGTGGTAAACTCTGGCTTGGTTATAAAATTTCCCACGATACAAAACAGATGTCGGAATATACTCTTGCAGAACAAAAACTGAAAACTATTTCTGCAGTTGAGGAAAAATATTTCAATCTTTTGGAAGCTGCAGAAATTCTGGAAATCGCAGAAGAACAGCTTCGTTCTGACGCATTAAATCTGGAAATCGCTGAAACAAGATACAAAATGGGAACGCTTTCCAATGTCGATCTTCTGAAAATCCAATCCGATAATGCTGCCAAGGAAACCGAACTGATCCAATCAAAAACTTTGTATTCGATCAATTATTCTGGTCTTAAAAATTATTTGCAATACCACAGTAATTTTGAAGTAGAAGATTTCGATACAACTATTTATAATGAACTAATTAAAAACCTGAACACTTTTGATGAAAAACAAATAAATGATCTTATGAATGAATGTTTCCTGATTTCATTAAATGAGAATTTATCTATTAAAACACTTGAAGAAACAAAAAATATAGCAAAGAAAAGTGTGTTGATGGCAGCGGGGAATTTTCTTCCAACCTTGAATTTAAATTACAGTCAGACTTGGAGCAAATCCTGGAATGATATTCAAAGTGAATCGGATTTTGGATATGAAGATTCTAAACAATTAGCATTAACGGCTTCTATCCCGATCTTTCCAATTGCTGATAATTTTGCTGATTATAAAAAAGCAAAATATGAAAAAAGAAAAACCGATGAGGAATATAAATCCGCAGAAAGTGGTATCAAACTTGATTTGGAAAGCTCTGTTTTGAATCTGATAAGTTCTGCAAAGCAGGTGAAAGCTTCCGAACTTACTTTGAATTTTACAACCGAATTACATTCTCAAATGAAAGAAAGATTCAAGAACGGAATGGTTTCAACAACCGAAATGCTCGATTCGGAAGTAATGCTTAAAGGTGCAAGAATTTCCAATATTCAAAGTTTATTCTCATTTATAAAAGCTAAATCAAAATTAATGCTGCTTCTCGGAATGGAAGAAGAAAACGAATTTTTGAAATTATTAAAATGAAGTTTTACAAAATGATAAATGGTTGTCTTTCTGAGGAAATCTTCGAAGAATATTCTCACGAAGAATCTCATTATAAGCAGAGATCCTTCCAAAGAATAACGTATCCCGAAAGCTTTCGGGATCAGGATGACAAAAATACTATATTTTGTGGAACTCATAATTATTAAAATAAATTAGGAGGAAAAATGAAAATAAAATATTTACTGATAACCTTAATTGTGTTCTCAATATTGTTCGGTTGCGGGAAAGAATCTGAAGAAAAATCGGAACTTTCCAAAAAAGGAAAAAGTAATACTGGAAAGAATATTCCCGTTATGGTGGAAAAAGTACAACCTAAAAATCTGGAGCAGTTCATAAAAGTAACCGGTAAACTGGAAGGCTGGACAGATATCGTGATGACCTCTGAAACCAGCGGAAAGATTATCGAAATTAAAAAGCATCTTGGTGATCGGGTAGCAAAAGGTGAGGAAATCGGTAGGATAGATAATAAAGATTATGAAATTCAGGTTAAACAATCTGAAGCATCGGTTCTAGCGGCAGAAGCATCTTATGAGGCGGCAGAATTGCAAATGCAGGCTTCCGAAAATCTGTTTAAGAATAACAGCATTTCGCAGGTGGAATATTCCCAAAGTAAAAGTGCTTTTAAAAATGCTCTTGCCGGTGTTAAGGGTGCACAAGCAGGTCTGGAAAAATCTCAAAAAGCCTACGACAATTCGTGTTTTATTGCTCCTGTTTCCGGATTTATTACAGATATTCCTATCGAGATCGGACAGACAATTTCATTCGGACAACCGGTTTGCAGTATCGTTGATTCCAAAAAAATGATAATTAAGACCGGAGTTGGTGAAAAGGAAGTTCAGAAACTAAAGAAAGGTCAGCAAGTAACTATTTCCAACGACGGAAAGAAAGATACTTTTTATGGGAAGATCACAGGCATCGGAATTAAACCCGTTAATAATTCAGCATCGTATCCCATCGAGATCGAAATCGATAATCCAAAGGGAAAATTACTTCCGGGAATGGTGATCGAAGCAAGCATTCTAAGTAAAGTATTCAAAGATGTTATATACACTTCGATGAATAATATTTTTCAGGAATATGACGATTATTTTGCTTTTGTGATAGATTCGAAAAATAAAGCAGAACGTAGGAAAGTAACTCTTGGTGAGAAAGTCGGTGAAAACGTGATCATCATAAGTGGAATAAACATCGACGAAAAACTGGTGATCGAAGGTGTGGAAAACCTGGAAGACGGTTCTGTGGTTGATATCAGGAAAGGTTTATAAAACTTGAATTAAGTTTGGCTTTAGCCGGGCTTGATTTAAGTTTTAAAAGGATCACACAAAACCAAGGAATGAAACGAAATAAAATGATAATGAGAAATGTATGCGAGCTTAATTCAAGACCTTTGATCTTAAATCAAGTTCTTCAAACTTGCAAAAGACGCAAAAAATGAAATCAACTCAAATGATGATGGAAAGCTAAAACTTAACTCATCACAAATAAATTTGAGATAAGTCAAGTTTTGAAAATTAAGGTCAGCTTGATTTAAGTTGAACACGAATGAGACTAAAAACTTAATTCAAGACTTTCAGTCTTAAATCAAGTTTTAATTGGAGGAAAAATGAGGTGTAAACAAGAATTATTTCAAGTAAATAATTACTTCCATTTTTATAATAGAGCTATTGGAAGCGAAAAATTGTTCAAACATAATGACGATTATATTACACTTTTAACAAAATTAAAAAAAGTCCTTAAAGAATATCCTGCATCAGTTTTTGCATATTGTTTAATGCCCAACCATTTTCACTTTCTGATGAGACAAGATAGTGATAAGCCGATAAATAAATTTTTTAATAATCTATTTTCATTTTATGTTCAAAATTTCAATAAAAAATATAATCGAAAAGGACAACTTTTTCAGGGAAAATTACAGCATAAACTTATATCAAAAGAAAAATATTTGATTCATCTTTGTCGTTATATCCATTATAATCCTGTTAAAGCAAATCTCGTTGATAAAATTGAAGACTGGAAATTTTCCAATTATCCAGAATGGATAAATATTAGGAAAGGTTCTCTTTTTAATAAAGAATTAAGAGATGAATATTTTCTTTCGATCTCTGAATACAAAGATTCAATCAAAGATTATGGGAAATATCTGGATGAAAAAGAATTTCAAAACTTACTTTTTGACTCTTAAAAAACTTGAATTAAGTTCGATTTTCAGTCGGGCTTGATTTAAGTTTTAAAAGGTTCACATAAAACCAAGGAATGAAACGAAATAAAATGATAATGAGAAATGTATGCGAACTTAATTCAAGACCTTTGATCTTAAATCAAGTTCTTCAAACTTGCAAAAGACGCAAAAAATAAAATCAACTCAAATAATGATGAAAAGTCAAAACTTAACTCATCAAGAATAAATTCGAGATAAGTCAAGTTTTGATAAAAAAGGAGTAAATAAAATGTCTATAGCGAAGTTTTCAGTTAATAATTCTGTTTTGATAAATATGGTAATGATCGTCGTTTTCATTGTCGGTATTTACACGATGATAGAAATTCCCAAAGAAGAGATGCCGGCAGTCGATTTTGGTTCTTTCGTAATTGTTATTCTGTATCCGGGAGTATCACCTTTGGAAATGGAGCAACTTGTAATTCAGAAAATCGAAGATGAGATCGGAGATGTGGAAAATATCGATTACATCGAATCCACAGCATCGGAAGGGAAAGCAATGATCTTTATTGTTTTTGAACCTGATGCGGACATCGATAAGGCGGAGAACGACCTGCGGGCGGAATTGGATAAAGTGCGGGATTTGCCGGATGATGCGAATGATCCCTATATGCTTCGCTTGAATATGCGGGAAGTAAACGAGATGTGTGCGGTTGTTATCGGCGGAGAATTTTCCGGAAATGCGGTCAGGGAAATTTCCGAAGATCTGCGGGAAGAACTTCTTAACATCGATTATGTTTCCAAAATCGATATTTTTGGAACGCAGGAAAGAGAGATTTGGATAGAAGGCGATATTAACAAATTAGATGAATTCGGTTTATCGTTATCTGACCTGCAAAACACAATTCAAATGCGAAATATGAATGTTCCTGCCGGAACAATAAAATTCGGGACTGCCGAGTTCATAATTCGCACAGTTGGTGAATTCAGTAACACCGATCAGATCGCAAATCTCGTAATTCGGATGGACAGCAACGGACGGGCAATGCGTATTCGTGATGTTGCCACCGTAAAAGATACTTTACAAGAACGCAGCATTATTTCCAAATTAGATGGAAGTCCCAGCGTTACTTTGTTCGTTTATAAAAAAGCGGACGGCAATATTATCAAAGTGATGAAAGATGTTCGTAATAATATGGAGAAATTCAGGGAGAACATTCCGGGACTGGAAGCAGTTATTCGTAACGATGGTTCGATCGATGTAAAAAACAGTATTAATACTCTCGGGCAAAGTGCTTTTTTCGGTGTGATCCTTGTTTTCTTTTCTCTTTTCATTTTTCTTGGTTGGAGGAATGCTCTGTTTGCTTCTATCGGTATTCCATTCAGTTTCCTGCTCACGTTTATCCTGATGCAGTATTTTGATGTTACAATGAATAACCTGACTTTATTCGGATTGGTTCTGGTATTGGGAATGATCGTGGATGATGCGATAATTGTGCTGGAAAATGTTCATCGTTATGTGGAAATGGGATTGAATGTGAAAGATGCTGCCATCAAGGGAACTCAAGAAATTATGTGGCCCGTGATCGCTGCTGTCAGCACGACTGCTGCTGCATTTGTTCCAATGCTGATGATGGAAGGTATGATGGGAAAATTTATGAGAGTTTTCCCGATCGTAGTAACACTTGCTCTCATCGCTTCCCTTTTTGAATGTCTCGTTATCCTGCCTTCTCATATCGCCGAATTTTCCAAACCACAGAAAAAGAAGAAACCACACAAACTTCACGATGCTCTCGTCAGGAAATACAGACGTGCAATTAAATTCGTTTTGAGACATCGGTTTTTATCTATTTTGGCAGTAGTTACGGCACTTATTCTTTCTTTGATGACAATTGCATTCCGTCTTGTTCCATTTGAATTTTTCCCGGCACAAACTCCAAAAACTATCATTTTGAGATTGCAAACTCCCGTCGGAACGAATCTCGATAAAACCAACGAAGTGGTATCAGACATTGAAGAATTTATCTATCAAATGAAAGAAAGGGAAGACATCGAAGCTGTGGTAACGACCGTTGGAATGATGGCAAAAAATAAAAGGTGGGATACAAAAACCAATAATGCGCAATTGCGGATCGACCTGAAAGACATCAATGATATGAAATATTCTCATACCGAGATAAAGAAAGCGATCCGTTCCTACCTGGAAAAATTACCCGGATTATATACTTACCAATTTTCTAAACCTCAACAAGGTGCACCTACCGGAAACGATGTTGAAATTCGTGTGAAAGGTGATAATCTTGAGCGTTTGAAATATATCGGGAATATCATTAAGGACGAACTGGAAAAAATCCCGGGAGTTGTGGATATCGAGGATAGTTTCCAACCCGGTAAAAAAGAAGTTCAGATCATTCCAAAACACGAAAGACTTGCACTTTACGGTTTATCGGTTTCCCAGATTGCGGGTTTTATCAGAACCGCTTCTTACGGAACAACGATTTCAAAATACAGGGGTGACGGAACGGATGAATATGATATAATTCTTCGTTTGAAAGAAGATCAGATCGATGATTTGAATGACCTCGATAATTTGAAAATACGCACCAGAAATGGTGATTTAATAAATTTGAATGAGTTGGCAGATTTTGAAATAAAATCCGGTTTAGCGCAGATAAAGCATCGTGATAAAAAACGGATCATCGTGATCACCGGCAATACGACTTTGTATAAAGATGGGAATAAAATGAAAAAGAGAAGCACGGATGATGTTATGCAAACATTGATGGGCAGCCGCATCACAGGCGCAGAAGGAACTCTTTCCAATTTCCAGCAGCGTTTTCCGGGACATATCCTCGAATTCGGCGGAGTGGCAGAAGAGCAGAAAAAATCTTATACTTCGTTGTTCCTTGCCTTTGGAGTTGCACTTCTTCTGATCTTCACAATTCTCGCTGCTCAGTTCAAATCTTATGTGCAGCCGTTTATCGTGATGATGACAATTCCTTTCTCCTTGATCGGAGTGATCTTCGGACTTCTCGTTACCGGACTTCCCGCATCTTTGAACTCGCTCGTGGCGGTAGTTGCGCTTGCCGGAGTTGTGGTGAACGATTCGCTGGTTCTCGTGGATTTTGTGAACAGGGAACGTGATAAAGGTGTGGATCGCTGGAACTCGCTGATAAATGCAGGAGCAACCCGTCTGCGTCCGATCATTCTGACTTCGGTTACAACTATTTTTGGTCTGATGCCGATGATACTTTCTACTTCTCAATCTGCTTCGGAATGGAAACCGATGGCTGTTAGTATTGCGTTCGGACTTGCCTTTGCCACAGTTCTTACCTTGTTTGTAATTCCTGTTATTTATTCGCTTATGGATTCATTCTTCGGCAGGATCGGTGTTACAAGATTTAAAACGCATTTGAGTTATGATGATTGTGTGGATTGTGATGAATAAAACCTTCCGAACGGTCTCTACCAGCGGTATTCTTCTTGCTTGACCTTCGGAACGGTTGAAATAGTTGAATCAGGCTTTGTTTTACTACGCCGTGTCAAGAAGGCGCTAAGAACGGAAAGGAAAGTAAAAAAACTAGACTTCTTCGGCAACTGCCGAATACGTCCGAGCAAGCGGAGAGTACGGAGAGAAAATTTAGTTTAATAGCCCAGCCGTTCACGGCTGGGAATGGATTGAGTGAGCTTTCTCATTCCCAATTTTTCAGTTACCGGCTAACCCTGAAATTGCTAAATGGAAGATAAATTGAGAGAAGCGAAAGTTAAGCAAGAGAATCTCAGCGATCGATTTATTTTATAAATCCTCTTGGATTTTCTTCATGCTTTCAATTGAATTTTGTTGATCCTCATCTTTTTTCAATTTTTCAGCTATCATATCTGTGTAAAAAATTCTAACTTCATTAATGCCCTCAATGATTTTAATTTTTTTATTTTTATCAATAAATATATAGTTATCACTATCTCCTAAAACTGGTTTTTCAGAAAAAATTCTACCTTTAAAAGAATTCATGTACAACATTGATAATTGCATCTTTAGTATTTCATTAGAAAGCAATTCTTCAGAAGTTACTAATAAGAACAATTGAATCAATTTCCCATCAAAAAATTCAGATCCTAATGTAGCATGAGCTTTCCACTTTGTATAACCTTCATCAACATCAAAAATATACACATAGTTATTTTTTTTGTTAACTTTGAGTTTACCTTTTCGCTCGAGTTTATTTAAATGTGAGTTGAATTCCTTTTTAGTCATACCAAATCTGAAATCTAAGAATATTGTATCACTTCTTATACTTGTTGCTAATTCTGATTCAATAAATGATTCCATCTCTCTTTTTTCTTTTTGTTCATTGTATTCTTCACAACTGATTAATAAAAATAATATAGTAAATATTGAGCATAAAATAATTAGTTCTTTCATGTTTTACTCCTTTCATACAATTGTATTGCTTTTTCTAATCTTTTCTTTTCAGTAATTATCCCAAAACTTTTGTTGTAAATAATCCATCCGGCATGATTCTTTACATTTTCTCCAGATATTGAAGCTTCATAAATTCTTTTCTTATCGTTTTCATTTGCATTTGTTAAACATTTTTCAAGATACTTAATATGAAGTGGATCTTTTAATTTTATGTGATTTTCAATAATTCTAATTTCTTTATCATAACTTTTTTGTTTCCTATATAATATCGCTAATCTGTCAAAAGCATGAGAAGGAAATCTGTTAAGTCTTTCGTAATGCTCATTGATATAACTGATGCATTTCTGATAACAAAATATGGCTTTATTAAGATCATTGTTTTTCTCTGAATCTATACCATCGTTGTTGAATTTAGTTATTGGACTCCATAATTTTTCCCATTCTTTATTCTCTTTTATTTGTATGGTACGCTTTTGTTTAATATAATCTAAGAAAGGATCGTTACTATTTGCAATATTGGATTTTGTTTTGGTGTTTTTGTTAGGTGAGCTTTTAATAGCTACAGCGAATATTATAATGAACAAAATGATAACTAATATTATTTCCATTTTATTCTTTCTCCTCTATTCATAATTAGAATTTATACGAAACCCCAATGTAATCAATATCTGAATAAATTTCAACTTTCTCAAGTGCAATAAATGTGTTTAATATACTAACCCCGAGAAATGTCCAACCAAATAATAATTTTTTATCTTTTTCATTTTTTAAATATTTGGGAACAATTATATTATCATTTTTAAGTTCTTCTATGTATTTGCTAAGTTCATTATAATCATCAAAATACTCATAACATAAAAAACCAAATCCGAAACTTAAAGGAAGGAGTTTTAAATTTGGTCTGTGAAATTGTCTTTTTTCATTTATTGTTAGAATCCGTCCATTCATAGCATTGATGTCATACTTCATTACTTTGGGAAATTGTAATAGATTTATTTTTTGCCTTGAGGGTTTACTAAACATTCTTGCTTCTTGATTATTCTTAATATCAATACTTTCAACAATATTTCTATCAATCATCACTAATGTTTGATCCACAAGTATGTAATAACAACTTTTTTTAAACAATAAAAGCTCTCCATTGAGTTGGCTTCCATTTTTCAATGTAATATTTAAAGTATATAAATTGGCTATTGAAAATAGCAATAATAATATTATCAAAAGTCTTTTCACTTCTCCTCCTTTTCAATAAGCTTAATTCATTTTTCTGTTTCGTTTCTTATATTTTATTAAAACTATTATATTAAATAAAATTTTATATAATTCTGTGTCAAATCATTTTCCCCTATATTTTCATAAGTGTAAAATAATCCTTGCGATATTTTTATTGATTTTTTAATTTTTTTCAGCCAACCCTGAAATTGCTAAATGTATGATAAATTTAGAGAAGTGGTCAAAACTTGAGTTAAGTTTGCTTTAACTGACTTGACTTAAGCTTTCTATCTAACAGAAAACAGATAACTTAACTCAAGACTATCGTCTTAAATCAAGTTTCTCTTTTAACCCTGAAAGAGCCAAATGCAAGAATTTGAGAAAGAGACTTTTTCAGGGTTTCACCGGCACAAAAAAATCATTGAACTCGGTTTTGAGAAAACGCTGTAAAGATGTTGAACAATTATCTTTTACATAAGCAATAGAAAATACCGGATTCTGTTTGTAGTCGATTTCAACATAATGAAGTATGTCTCCCAAATAATGCAGGTATGCTTCATCATTTGGCGTATGAGTTTCAACATCGATATCAGTTCCATTATATCCCAAAACCCACCCAAAATGATTCTCATTTCTTATGTTCCATATCTGTTGCCAGTCAGGTTTATAATTGTTAAAGAATGCCAAAAAGGGATTAAAACCAAAAGCATGGAATGTGAGATCTGCCAAGCCAAATCCACCGTATCTGAGCGGATTCATCTCGATGGGAATAAGAGTGTTGTTTTCTAATTTGAATTCTGCATGAATGGGAAAATTTGTAATCTTCAAATGTTGGTTCAACTCTATAAATATTGCATTTAGTCTATCGTAAAATCTATCGAAAATATCTTTATTTGTATAATACAAAACATGAAAATATTCTTTTCTTTCTGGCAACGGATGATGATAAATATTCATGATCTCAGGTTTGCCATGTTCATTGAAATACATATCCACAGCATATTCTTCACCTTCTACGAATTGTTCAATTATCAGTTCATTTTTAGAAAGGATACTTTCCGAAAAATAACAGGAATTTTCTTCCAGTTCATTGCGTATCTCTTTCGCAATCTCAGAGATGTCAGTTTTATTATTCAGCTCTTTTACGGCAGTTCCAAAAAAACCTTTGGTTGGTTTTACAATATATTTCTTTTCTCGATCCAGTTTGATTTTTTCCAGTTCGTCGATCGTGGTTTTAGTAAAGAAAAAATCCGGATATAGATTGCTCATCAGTTGACGGAATTTATGTTTGTCTTTAAGCATATTCACGGTATTTGTAAAAGTTGTATCCTCCGATCTTTCAAGTATGATTTCAAGTGCGCTTTCAGTGGGAGCATATACCTTATCACAGGTTTTTATGATCATATTAGAATTCTTGAATTCATCTTCGGTTAGAATATTCACAGTTGCATCTGCCTGTGTTACAAGATCGGAAATATATCCTTTTCCTGTGATAATATAATTCATAGAATCCTCAAATAAATTTATTTTATTGTTAACTTTCTTAGATAAGTTTTTATGTCAAAAAGAAAAAAGGATAAGCTTTATATTAAAAAATATGAAATATTTATTGCATTAATTTGAAAAGAATAAAAATTATAATTATTGGAGGATATTAATGAAAAAGATTGTATTTTTAATACTTTTTGTAGTTTTCGCAATTAGCATTTCCTATGCATGGCGCAATGCCGAAATGGAAGTGAGGGTTTTTTATAACAACCAATATGAACTCGCAAAATTAGCTGAACTTCGTTTGGATGGAGATGTCTATCCCAATGGTGAAGCATTATTATTTGTTATTCCATCCGAACTGGAAATGATAAAAGCTACCGGGCTCAAATATAAGATCGAACGGGAAGATTTGAATGAATCTTCCAGGAATTTCTGGCAGTCGATGGACCCCACCCGCGAAGCTTATCACACTTATGCAGAAATTGTTGCTATGGCAGACAGTCTGGCAACTGCGTTTCCCGACATCTGTGAAAAGCACATGTTCGGTACTTCCGTGCAGGGAAGGGAACTTGCTGCGCTTAAAATAACCGATAACGTTTCGCTCGATGAGAATGAAGCAGAAGTGATGTTCGACGGTGGAATTCATGGTGATGAGATAGGATGTTCTGAAAATTGTATTCGTTTTGCCCGTGATCTATGCCGCGATTATAGCACAGATCCTTATATTGCTGAACTCATAGATAACCATGAAATATGGATTTATTATTGTGTAAATCCTGATGGACGTGTAGCAGATGACCGCGAAAATGCTAATGGAGTTGATTTAAATCGCGACTCCGGTTATATGTGGGATGGATGGGGAGGAAGCTCGGGTGCATTTTCTCAACCTGAGTCGAAGGCTCTCAGAGATTGCCATTACAATCGTCAATTTGTTGTTCATACCACCTACCACAGCGGTACGGAATATATTTCCTGCCCATGGAGTTATCGCTCCAGTCAATGTCCCGATTTCGATCATATTATTCAACTCGCAGGCGAATATTCTTCCTCGTCCGGTTATGCAAATATACCATATGGACAGGGTTGTACGGGAATGTATCCTATCAACGGAAGCACAAAAGACACGAATTACGGCATGATGGGAGCTATTAGTTGGTCGATGGAAATTTCTTACAACAAGCATCCGCCTGCATCACAAATTCAGATGTATTATCAATATAACGTTCCGGCTATGCTCAGTATGATCGAACATTCCGGTTATGGTTTGGAAGGAATTGTAACCGATGCAAATACCGGTGAACCGGTTACTGCTAATGTATTTATTAATGATTATTTCCCATGCTATACCGATCCGGTTGTTGGTGATTATCATAAATATGTTCTTCCCGGAACTTATGATATTACAATTGTGGCAAACGGCTATGAATCGCAAACCATTACCGATGTTACTGTAAGCGCAAATAGTTCGGAAGTAACTGATTTCCAGTTGCAACCTTTGGAAGGACAATTTGTTTATAAAATATCAGCTTCTCAAATTCCCAATAACAACACTGCGGATGAAGGAGATACACCGGGGGTAATTGGAGCACCTGACAGCAGAAATTATTCTATCGGTAAGAACGGCTGGGTGGTTCTTGATATGCAATATCCCATTCCAGATGGAGCGGGAAATGATATAAAAATATTTGAAGGAGATGCGTCGCCGGAAGGATATACTTGTTATGTCGGAGAATTCATCGATGGACCCTGGTATTCATTAGGAACAGGTAACGGAACTACAGAATTTGACATAGCATTAAGCAGTCTTATAGAAGCTCAATTTATAAAGATATTAGATGATGGAGATGGAACTGCTATTGCTGCCAATGCCGGTTTTGATCTGGATGCTGTTGCTGCCCTGGAAAGCTTTTCCGGAGTTTATATTGGTTTGATGAACTACGAAATTGATGATACTGCTGGGAATAGTAATGGCAGAATCGATCCCGGAGAAACTGTGAATATTGTTGTCACTCTTTTGAATAATAGTAATATTATAGTAGAAGATATTGAAGGAATGATAAATACGATTTCTCCATATATTATCCTCAATGTTGCTTTTGCAGACTTTGGCGACCTTGCTCCGGATCAAACAGGAGAAGGAGTATTTACCATAACAGCTGATGATATTACACCTGTCGGAGAGGAATTTGAACTTGAATTGGATGTAACTGCTAACTCCGGAGCATATACAAATAATTTTACCATGTCTTTCTCAGTTGGTGGTTTTTTAATAGAAGAATATTTTGATGGTGCTTCTTATCCTCCAACCGACTGGAGTATAAGCGGATCCAATCCTGGCAACTGGTCTTCATCAAGTACAGCAAATGCCGGAGGATCCGCACCTGAATCCAAATTTAGCTGGTCTCCATCATTTGTTGGCGAATCTGCTCTTACTTCACCTGTGATCAACACAATGGGATTTACAAATCTGGTACTTACTTATAAACATTTCCTGAATGATTGGAGTGGTAATGGTTATTCCATCGGTGTAAAAACAACCTCTGATGGCGGCAGCACATGGAATACTGTTTATGAAGTATTTCCAACCGGAGATATTGGACCGGAAATACTGGAACTTACAATTGAAACTTCAGATGTAGGTTCACCTACATTCCAGATTGCGTTCTTCTTTAATGGAAACAGCTTTAATTTGGATTATTATTACATTGATAATGTGATTCTGGAAGGAGAAGCAGGCGAATTCAATCCACCACAAACCTTGGCTGTAGAATGCATCGAAGATTATGCTCACTTCACATGGGAAGCCCCGGCTGTCGATCTGAATTCCAGGGACAAAGATACAAAAGCAAAAGCAGAAGAAACACGTGATCTGACAGGTTATAATGTATATCTGGATCAAGTAGAAGTGGCAAACAATATCCCGGATCTGGAATATGATTTCTATGATCTGGTTAATGGTGATTACTACGATGCAGGCGTAAAAGCTATCTATGATGATGGTACATCCGAACTTGTAGAGATCAACTTCCTGGCCGAAATAACTGGTGCAGGAAATATCTTGCCGCTGGTCACAAAACTTACCGGCAACTATCCGAATCCATTTAATCCGACAACAACGATCAGCTTCTCAACAAAAGAAGCAGGTCATGTTTCAATTAATATTTACAACATGAAAGGTCAGCTTGTTAAAACACTTATAAATGAGAATCTTGAAGAAGATTATCATGATGTTATATGGAACGGTAAAGATAACAGTAATAAGACAGTTTCAAGTGGTATATATTTCTACAAAATGAAATCCGGTAACTATACTGCAACAAAGAAAATGATCCTTATGAAATAAGGGAATTACGCTCTGACCTTTTCTGGAAGGGGCAACTTTTCAATCCTTATGAAATAGTAATACAAAGCTCTGTCTTTGTGAATTGAATAAGTCCTTCGGTGAAAGCTGAGGGGCTTTTTTTTTGATGTACCACGTTCACCTTGAACGTGTTGTTTTCAACGTGTTATCCTGAACGTGCTGTTCACAACGTGTTATCTTTTACTCTCGTTCCCAAAGCCCTCTTTGGGAATGCAATAAAATCTCAGCAGGTTACCAATCCAGTCTTCGTAAACTACGCCTTGGCAAGCAGGGGATTGGTAACCAGAATATTTGTGAATTGGTAACCAGAATAATGGTTAAAGGCGGATAAATCCTGAACGTGTTTGAACGATCGGGACGATCGTTTTACTTTTGGTTGTACAACATTCACTCAGAACGTGCAAATAATAGAGATTCCCGATTTGTCGGGAGGAGTGACAGTGTTCATTTCTTGCCATTTCCGTTTTGCTAATTCGGTAGGAATTTGTGAATATTTACAACAACACAGCACCTTTCTAAAATTTATTTAAATAAAGTTTGACAAAATAAAACAGTGAATTTTTTAAATTTATCAGAGTTAAAGTTTTAAAGTTTGAGAAACATGAATGTGAACTATAGGAATTAAAATGTTGATTATATTAAAACTAAATCGTTACTATCGCAAATAAAGAAATTTGATATTACCTATCGAAAATAAAATTATGAAAATTAATCAAAAAAATTAAGGAGAAAAAAATGAAAAAAACAATGATTTTTGCAACAATTCTTTTACTTGCAGTTAGTGCCTTCGCTATAAACCCTCCTACAGATGTAGCCGTAGATGATCTTACCGGTACGGTAACTTGGTCTGAACCTGTTGTAAGTGGAGTAATTATCGAAGATAACTTTGATAGTTATACCGTAGGTGATTACCTTGCTGTAGTTGATGAATATTGGACAACCTGGTCAAATAATCCGGGTGGACCTGAAGATGCATTGATAACAGATGTAGAATCAAACAGTCCATCTAATTCTGTATTAGTTGAATTAAATAATGACGTTGTCCTTATTATGGAAAACTACACATCTGGTGTATATTCAATTGAACTTAGTATGTTTGTACCTACAGGTTATTGCGGATATTTTAACCTGCAAAAAACAAATGTTCCAGGTACGGAATGGGCATTCCAGATTTACTTCCAGACAGATGGAGTAGCATTGGCTGATGCCGGTGGTGCCGGTGCTCTAACTTATAATTTCAATCACGATGAGTGGATGGATCTTAAATTGATAGTTGACTTAGATACCGATTGGGCTACTTACTATCATAATGGCGTAGAGATGATAGGATATGCATATTCAACAGGATGTTTTGGAACAAGTGCTCTTTTATCATTTGGTGGAGTTAACGTGTTTGGCGGTGCAAATCCAAGCGGTCCTGGAGATACTCCAATGTTCTATTTCGATGATGTTATTCTAAGTACTGCAGTAGCTCCAACTCGTGACCTTACCGGTTACAATGTATATCTTGATGATATGATAACTCCTGTTACTACAGTTGGTATCGATGTATTTGAATATACATATGAAGCTCTTGTAAATGGTCAGGAATATACAGCAGGCGTTTCCGCTGTTTATGATGAAGGTGAGTCTGAGATAATTGAAGTTATTTTTGTTTACGGTGGAAATTCTGCTGGAAATGTTGTAATAGCAACAACGCAACTTAACGATAATTATCCAAATCCGTTCAATCCTATTACAAATATTGCATATTCAATAAAAGATGCCGGTAATGTAACAATTGAAGTTTACAACTTGAAAGGTCAGCTTATTAGAACACTTGTTAATGAAGTTAAAACAACAGGTGATCATACAGTAATCTGGGATGGTACAGATAATTCTAACAAGTCTGTTTCCAGTGGTGTATATTTCTATAAGATGGTTTCAGACAGCAACATTGGCAGATATACTTCCACAAAGAAAATGATTCTTTTGAAATAAGGAAATTTCGCCTGACCACTCACGAGTGGTCAGGCAACTTTTCAATTCTTTTGAAATAGTAATACAAAGCTCCATAATACCTTGCGAACGGTGCATTGGCTTGAGTAGCAAACGATGCTGGAATTCTCTTGCATGTCGAACGGTTGTAAACCTTCGCAACGGTTAATGTGAGCTGTTAGAAATTAGCCCCGGTTTGCCGGGGCTAATTTTTTGATGTACCACGTTCACCTTGAACGTGTTGTTTTCAACGTGTTATCCTGAACGTGCTGTTCACAACGTGTTGTCTTTTACTCTTGTTACCAAAGCCCTTTTTGGGAACGCAATAAAATCTCAGCAGGTTACCAATCCAGTCTTCGTAAACTACGCCTTGGCAAGCAGGGGATTGGTAAGCAGAATAAAACACACGATCTTGTATCCAAGCCCCAGCTTGGAAACATCTGATACAGAATAATTTTACTGAATAGGGTTACCAAGCAGGGGATTGGCAACCAGAATATTTTTGGATTGGTAACCAGAATATCAATATATCAGCTCTTCAGCTTTTCTGAGGGGCTTTTATTATACCACGTTCACTCAGAGCCAAGAAAACTGGCGGACTTGTAAGCCTACGGCTTATAAATCCTGAACGTGTTTGAACGATCGGGGCGATCATTTTACTTTCAATATTATTTCAATAACAGTATTTTTCTTACTTTTGTTTTTTCTCCGTTATTAAGGTGGATAAAATATATGCCGGAAGCTACAGAATTATTAGAATTATTCTTTCCATACCAGACATATTCATGATTTCCGGTTGGTAGAATATCTTTACACAGATTTTTAACTTTTTGTCCTTTAATATTGTAAATTGAAAGTTCTACTTTGCTTTCAACTGGAACATTGAAGCGGATATTAGTGGAAGGATTGAATGGATTCGGGAAATTGACAAAGTCATAAACAGCAGATAAAATATCATCCGATGATGCAGTATTATTGTTAATGACAACCAAGCCTGAAATCGTTCCAATTTGAGAAGGAATAAAGGAGTAATTATAATTTCCGCTTGTAAGCTGATTCCAATTATTGCCGTCAATTTGAATATCAGCATAATAACTTTCCGGCAAGTTTGGCATATCGAATTCAAGAGTTACTGCATCTAAAGTATGAATTTCCAAAATAAAATTCCACAGTTTAAATTCTGGTAATCCAGTTTCTAAAGATGACCTTATTTCACGATTCAACTCAGAATAAATGAAAAGGGAATCGAGTTGTGAATCTTTTGGAATATACATTCTAATTCCATTTTCTACAGGTTTCGCAGGTGCTTCCGGTATATCGTATGCATTATCAAAATTATCTGTTGCATATTCGCTGCAACCCACAATTATTTCATCGGTATCAGATTGAGCTGCAGAGATCGTAATTTCCCAATCTATATCGGGGATATATTGATATCCATTATAATATGGTAAAAACCGGCATTCCATATTATCGAAGTTCTCATTATTTACATACAAATAAAATGCTTCGTATGGATGTATAATATTTGCTTTTTCAAATTTACCATCTTTGTAAATATAAGCAGCATTTGCTATAAGTTCTTCTTCAACAGCATAATCAAAACAGAAAGTGTGTCCGGCATTCCGCATTCTAAGATCGCGCGGATCATAAGGACACAGATGTGGATTTTGAATAAGATTCCAACCTGGAATTAATGCAAAAGAAAATTCATCTTTCATAATTGAACCGGAATGTGTGAAATATCCCTCTAATTCTGCATTGAGCCAGTACCCGTTCCCAAATACAAATTCATCGGAAGATCCAAAATTATTATGCGGAAGGGGGAACAATAATTCAGAATTTGTTCCAAATATTTCTGAGGCAAAGAATTGTTCATCACTATTCCATGGATTACTGATCAACTGCCAACCTTCGGTGAATTCGATTGTATATTCCAATGGAACAATTCCATATATACTTGTGGAATAATACTCATAAATTGTTCCATCTACAGCATGAACGCCAATGACGACTCGAGCATTGTGCATTTCAATATCTTCCGGTGTATTCCAAATATATTGCTCTTCAAGCCGATTCACATAATCAGCAATTACGATAGTAGTTTCTTCATCCTGCAATGAAATATCATAATATTCGATCAATTGAGAAACGCCGGCTTGCCATCCGATGAATAACTCATCTCCTCCTTGCAGAAGCTGATTTTGCATGTTAATGAAATTAACATAAGGATGCAGATCACCCCAATATAATTTGAAATCGTAATAAGTTGTGTCTTCGGCAAAGAAGATCAGATGATCATTAACAATATTTGTAATCTGATCGGTCTGCAAGTTCATCAAGAATAATTTTTCGTTGCTATTTATAAATTCTGAGCAGACTGAAATTTTTATTGGTTCATCAAGTTGGTTGGTTTTCACTTTTAAATTCCAAATCTTGTAATTTTCAAAAGGAGAAAATTCACCATGAACCTGCTGTTGAAGATATATTCCGCCAGGAATCCAAAATTGTTCATAAAAAGCTGAGAAAATATATTCATCCGGCAACGCAATATTTTTCTCAAAATCATAGTTTGTATCAAACCAGTCTGTAGCAAATTGGTTCTTTGAGAACGTGACGGAATCTATAATAGTTAAATTGGAATTTGACACAAAAAGATTAAAATAATCATTTGGAGAGCAGTTTCTTGAGTATTTATAAAAAAATTCTCCGCCATCTTCATTCTCCGATGAAATTCGATATGTGTAGATCCTGCCATTTTCAACATCTTCATCAAAATAGGAATATTCTTCTTCAGGATTTTGAGTTCCAGCTAATACCGGATTTGTAATCCAGCTATCGATCTGGATAAATTCACCTCCCTCAATTTTTCTGTAGATATTGAATCCCATATTTCCATCTTGTTGAACTGCTGTCCACTTGATGTTAGATTTGGAATCGAGTCCAATTGCGATTAGATCACTGATCTCAACAGGTGGAGTAACAACTTCAATTTCTTCTGAGAGGGGAGAGTAATCTCCATTTTTATCTACAGTGCGTATCTGGAAATAATAATTACTATTGAGATCAAGATAATATACTTCATAATTATTATGTAATGGGCTGGCAAAAAGTGAAAATTCATTTCGATCAATTATTGTGTAATTAGTATGATTTATCGGCTTATTTGCGAAATAAATTTCGTATGAATGGAAATCGTAGGAAGAGACAGGTTCCCATCCCAGATCGATTGAATTATGATCAACATCGATAGCAGTAAAATTTTGGGGAGTAGCCGGAGCAATTCCATCATCAAGCTCTAAAGCAGCAGGCAATACTTCCGTCATTGCATCTACCCAATATGAATAATAAGAGAGTGTTTTATCAAAAAGCATATCCATTTGGAACATATTGCTTTCCGTATTAAACCCATAGAACCAGTGATAATTCTCTTCCAATTCTTCATAGCTTCCCGGTAATTCGTCCATTTCTATATGAAAAAATGGATCAAAAACATCATATCCGTTCCAATTCTGGTAAGTATAGAGTTTTTGTTTGTTCCCGCTATATCCCGGAAGATCAATATTATCATTAACCGGATACGGATCACCTTCCCAATTATAAAATAAAAAGTCATAGTAAGAATAATAAACCGAATAATAATCGTTAAGAAAAACCTCTGTATTGGAACCTATTGTATTCTGTGGAACAACAACATGTTCACTTGCATTTATCATATCGAGATGCAGATCCGATAGGTCTCTGATAGGAAGGTTGGGACAATTAGACATTGCAGAGATCTGACAATCCGGATGCCCATCATGTCTGTCCCAGTCATAACTGTGGATCTGAGCTGAGAATTCTCTTCTGTCAAAATCTTCTCTGATGTTATCACAAAATGATTTATAAGCTACATTAAAAACTACATCATCATTTCTGGAAGGATCGCACAAAGATTTGGAATTGGAATAATTACCTTGATTCGTCCACAGAACTTCTCTTCCTGCACCTGAGATCAGCAAGAATTTTGCGTTCCAGTCATCAAAACATTTATATCCGATAGTCGATGTAATAAAATCGTCATTCGGATGTGGAACAGTTATAATTACCGGATTTATCGATTGCGGATTATGAATGAAAAGTCCCCAGCCATAATCGAAGGAACCGATCTCATCATCATAAGTGTCAATGGTTCCGTTTCCATCATAGTATTCAGGATTCAATATTTCACGTAACATATAATATATATTTCCGGTATCGGTATCATTAAATTCTACAACATGATACGGAAAGTTAAAATAATCCAGCATACTCTGAACCGCAAAATAATTTCCTGCCAGAAAAGCATCGATTACATTTTGCCATTGTTCCAGTATAGTCTCATCAGGTAATATAAATGATCCAAAACCTTCCGATTGCACATCCCATGGTGAGTATAGATTATAATCTTCTTCTGCGATACCTTCGGTAATATGGGATATCCAATTGTCATATTCACATTCTTCTGCATTACCATACAAAAAATCTGTGAACGATGCAGTTTCAACTATTAACGAAAATGCATTGACCCATATAAACAAGGATATGATCAGAAAAAATATTCTCTTCATTAACTAACTCCAATTTTACAGATGCAATTATGCGACCATTTGTCAAATAATATCTTGTTCCACACATCCCCCGAAAAAATATACATTCGTTGGTTCTCTTTTGAAAAATAATAAAACAAATAATTAGAAGCCCACGAATTTATTCGTGCGGAGAGAAACCCAAAACTGCTCATATTAACCATTTCAATAATGCATTGACTTTCAGCTTGCTGAAAACGATGCCAATATTCTTCTTATTTTTTTATATCTAATAAACGGTTAAAACCGTTATCTTTTTCTGTGTGTTTTTGGTTCCCACGAATAAATTCATGGGCTACCATGGAAAAATATTTTGTAAACGCTTCATCCATATTTTACCTTTTTTTTATATGTTAGAATTATTATTTAATAAATTTTCGGGGGATGCGTAATATTTTGTTCATTCCAACATAATTGCAACGAGCTTGACATTAATAAGATTATTTTAAGCGGTGCTGATAGTTATATTATTTTAACTATTTAGCTGGAATAATATTTGCATAATAAATTAAAAGATTAATAATAAAATATGGAGTATAAATTATGAAGAAATTGATTTTTGTTTTTGTTTCTTTCT
Organism: Candidatus Cloacimonadota bacterium; assembly: GCA_030600585.1. Taxonomy (GTDB): domain Bacteria; phylum Cloacimonadota; class Cloacimonadia; order Cloacimonadales; family TCS61; genus Tenebribacter. Next base: position 54,985 of record JAUVLU010000008.1, read on the forward strand.
TATTCTTAACAGCAGGTTTTGCTGAAATAATTATTGAAGAAGATTTTTCAGGAACATTTCCACCGGATGGCTGGAATGCTTACGGAATGAATCCGGGGAATTGGTCGCAATCTTCAACTGCAAATGCCGGTGGAATCGCACCCGAACTGAAATTTAGCTGGTCACCATCGTTCACAGGAGAAGCGATCTTTGCTTCCGGACCTGTAAATACAGTTGGAGCTTCAACTCTTGATCTTATATATTCACATTTTCTAAACGATTTCAGCGGGAGTGGTTATACGATCGGAGTAAAAACTTCGAGTGACGGTGTTAATTGGAATACGGCTTATGAAGTTGCTCCAACCGGAGATATTGGGCCTGTAGTAGAGAATCTGACTATCACAACATCTGATGTCGGTTCTGCTACTTTTCAGCTTGGTTTTTTCTTTAATGGTTATAGTTTCAATCTGGATTACTGGTATATTGATGATGTGTTTTTGGAAGGTACATTGATAACTTACGATAACGATCTGGCTGGAATGGATATTTCCGGTGATACGGTAATTAATGCCGGCAATACCGAAAATTATGATATAACAGTAAAAAATGTTGGAAACAATACTCAAAATTCTTATACGGTTAAACTGTATAAGAATAATGATGAAGAATTAAGCTCAATCGATATCAGTCAAACAATTGCTCCTGATGAAACGGTTGTACACAATCTTGTTTGGAACGTTCCTGCCAATGAACCTGCCGGTATGGTCGATCTTTATGGGAAAGTGATTCTTGCCGGAGATGAAAATACTGCTAACGATGAAACAAATACTCTGGAAGTAGAGGTGTTTCCTCCCGGTATTCTTGAGATAACTGTTGGTGATGGAACCGAAAATAATAATAGAACACCTCTTTGTTTTCAGTATAAGAATAGCCTTACCGAAATTATCTATTTTGCTGATGAATTAGCAGGCGCTGAAGGAATGATAACAGCACTTACATATTACAATAATTTTACCAATAATTTACTTAATAAACCAACTGCGATCTGGCTGGGAGAGACAACACAAACGAATCTAACAAATGGTTGGATACCGTCAACATCGTTGACAGAAGTTTTTAACGGTAACGTTTCTTATCCATCCGGAACGAACAATGTAACAATTCAGTTTACCACTCCTTATTTTTATAATGGCGGGAATTTGGTAGTCATGGTTTTCCGTCCAATGGATACTCAGAATTACGGTATGAATGATGAATTTATTCACGATACAACACCGGATATGATAGATAGAACAAGATATGAACGTGATGATAATATTGTGCTTGATCCTGCAAATCCTCCGGATATCAGTTATACTGGTGAGTTCTTTGCTAATACAACCTTTACTTTCTTTTTGGGTGCGATGGGAGAAGTGGAAGGATATGTTCTTGATGATGAAGATAATCCTCTCGAAGATGCTCAAATAACCATCGAAGAAACACAGACTGTAACTTATACAAATAATCAAGGATATTACCACTTTGGAAATGTAATTACAGGGATTTATGATTTTACTGCTGAAATGATGGGCTATTCTCCTCAAACTATAACCGGTGAAGTTATTGAAAATGAAATAACTCAAGTGGATTTTTCCATGATTCCGCTTGGAATTGTATCGGTTTTGGGGCATGTGGTCGGAAGTGATTTCCCTGAAGTAGGCTTGGAGAATGCTGTAGTAGAAATTACCGGATTTGAAAATTATCAAGCAACAACAAACGGCAACGGTGATTTTACTATCGAGGGTGTTTACACTAATATAACTTACAATATTCTAATTACATACGATGGTTATGATAATTATATTGATGAAATATCGGTCGGCGGTACAACTTTGGATCTGGGAACGATTATTTTAAGCGAGATCGCCTTTCCGCCTGGAAATGTTCAGGCTGTTCAGAATGTAGAAGGAACTGAAGTAACACTTAATTGGAGTTCTCCCGGGCAGGGTGGAGGTGAATTCCGCTATGATGATGGTGATTATGAATTCCAATTAGGCTATAACTCAACTCCTGCAAATGCTGTCTTTGGCGCTGTTCATCCATATATTTCCGTAGTTCAGGAAATACACTGGTATCTCTGTTCAAATTATGTTTCTCATGATCAGGTTAAACTATATCTTTTTGGATTAAATGAAGATAACGAGCCCAATACCGATATTGTTTTATATGAATCGGGTTATGTAGATAATATTGATGATGAATGGAATACTTATTACATCACAGTTCCTGTAGAAGCTTATGAAGGCTTTTTTGTCGGCGTTTCCACACCAAATGAATATACCTCGATAGGAATGGATGATGGAACCGGAGAACCATGGGAATTCCAGACCGGAACTCAATTCTGTAAAGAAAATTGGACAAGTTCCGGCAGTTGGACAAATGTTGAAAGTTATGGTCCTAATTATGAACGTAATTTTATGATTCGTGCTTATGGAATAAATATGGGAAATACACTAACCGAAAATGTAGTTCTTCACGAGACGAAGTGTATAAATAAAACATTAAAAAGCAGGTCATTTGAATCATACAATGTTTACAGGTTCTATGATTTTCAACACAACGATCCCGGTAGTTGGGAACTTATTGGCGAAGGTATTGAAGATACCGTTTATGTGGATATCAGTTGGATCAATCTTCCCAATGCTGCATATCAATTTGCTGTAAGATCCGTATATACAAATGGAATTGAATCTATACCGGCATTTTCGGCAATTATAGAAAAAACCTCCGCTTCTGCCGATGATCTGCCGCAATTAAAGACTCAACTTTTTGCCAATTATCCCAATCCATTCAATCCAACAACTACAATTTCTTTTTCCGTAGCACAAAATTCCGATTTTGTTACTCTCAATATTTATAACATCAAAGGGCAAAAATTGAAGACATTCCCAATTAACCAATTTACCAATCAACCAATTCACCAAATTATCTGGAATGGAACAGACGACAATAACAAACCTGTCTCTTCCGGAGTCTATTTCTATCGTTTGATAGCTGATGATAAAATTATTGATACGAAACGGATGCTGCTGCTAAAATAGTGATATATGCTCTTGTATCCAAGCTTCAGCTTGGATACAAATAATCAACGTGATGAGAAGGTTTCCAAGCTGGGGCTTGGAAACCAGAATACTATATCCAAGCTGGGGCTTGGATACAAGAATGTTATGTAGTTTATTTACAATTAATTTTATACTTTTAATTACTTTGATATTAAATAATTAATTACTCGAGATTTTACTTGCAAAAAAATGGAAGGAATAAATATCTCGGAACAGAATTTGCATAATAAAGATGCGAAAATAATTAGGAGGATGTATAATGTTTAAAAATTTACAAAACCAAAAAGGATTTACTCTTATTGAATTATTAGTTGTTGTTGCTATCATTGCTATTCTGGCAGCTATTGCAGTTCCAGTTTACATGAGCTATGTGCATCAGGCAAGATCAACCGAAGCTCAATCTGCTATCGCAGCATTACGGCAAACGTACAGAGTTCATTATCAAACTTATGGCTCTACTACAGATTATGATGTTGAATCTGCTTTAAAAGATACCAACCTTGGAAACAGAACTAATAAAAACTGGGAATTTGAAGTTGTTGGTAATCCACCAAAGAAATATATGGCTACCTCAACAGCGGAATTTCCGGCAGGAGAAGGAAAGCAGGTATGGTATGATGTAGAAGATGCTATGTTTCATGGTTATGGTATCGATGAAGAGGAAAACGAAGAAGAGATTCTCGACTAAATTTTTGGGGGTGTCTTTTGACTGTTAAAGAATTGTTACAATTTACCTCGGATGCCGGTGCATCTGACCTGCACATAAGTGCAGGATCCGTACCCATGATAAGAGTTTTGGGGCAGATGAAAAAACTTAATTTGCCCGTGATGAGTGTTAAAGAAGTTGAAGAACTTATTTTTAGCACAATGAATAATTCGCAGATAACAATTTTTAAAGAAAAATTGGAAATTGATTTTTCCACGAAATTGGATGATGATACACGTTTTCGCGTTAATGCTTTTCATCAGGTCAATGGGTTAGGTGTTGCATTCCGTGTGATTCCTAATGCTATAAAAGATTTTAATGATCTGCACCTTCCGGAAATCCTGGCAAGACTTTCGATGAAACAACGTGGTTTAATACTGGTAACAGGACCTACAGGCAGCGGAAAATCTACAACCCTTTCTACAATGGTCGATTATATAAACGATCATAAACATTGTCATATTATCACAATTGAAGATCCAATCGAATTTATGCACAGAAGCAAGAACTCTCTCGTCAATCAGCGGGAAGTGGGGCACGACACATGGTCATTCAAAATAGCATTGCGTTCTGCTTTACGTGAAGATCCCGATGTAATACTTGTGGGAGAGATGCGTGACCTTGAAACGGTGTCTTTGGCATTAACGGCAGCCGAGACAGGTCACCTTGTACTTGCTACACTGCATACAAGCAGTGCTACTAAGTCTATCGACAGGATCATTGATATGTTCCCAAAAGAGCAGCAGGCTCAAGTTCGTTCAATGCTTTCCGAATCACTTCAGGCAGTTATAGCACAAACTCTGCTTCCAATGAAAGACGGAAGTGATAGAATCCCTGCTCTTGAAATTATGATCGCGAATAGTGCTGTTAAAAATCTTATTCGTGAAGAAAAAACATATCAAATACCTTCCGTTATCCAATCTGGGAATAAGGAGGGTATGCAATCTAAAGATCAATCATTATACAATCATGTAATGAATGGTTATCTCGATAGAAAAGTAGCCGAAGAAGTGGCTGATAATCCAAAAATGTTTGCTACGGGGACGGCTTTTTAAATGATTAAAAAGATATTAAGATCTGATGGCGGGTTTGGTATTATTCAAACTCTTGCAGGTTTGATAATTGTAACTATTGCTCTTAGCGGTCTATTTTTAAGTTCATATTATGCTTGGCATAATTCAGTGGGAAATTATCATTATAGAGTTGTTCTCTTAAAAGCACATCAAAAATTAGAACGTCTCAAATTTGTTAATCGAAATAATGAAATTATTACTGACATCGATGGATTTGTTTCGGAGAAATTTCTTATAGATGATGAAAACGATAAGCCTGTTTACGGACTCATTCATTCTCCCACAAGAACTACATATACAGATATGGTTGTTTCTCAATATGTCGATTACGATGTGATTAGTGTGAAAATAACCTGGCGGGATGGACCGGAATATTTCTTTAACAGCATTTTAAATAAGGAAAGAACCCTTATCTTGCGGGAAGATTATTTTTACAGAGTTGATGAGGAAGAATAGTTATGAAAATATTAAAAAATAACAAAGGATATTCATTAATTGAAATAATTGCCGGACTTCCACTTGTTGCTTTGGTTTTTGTGATATTTGGTATAGGTACGGTTCATTTTGTAACTAATTTTCAGGAAGTGAAACTATATTCTCAATTACAGCAGGATCTTTTTGAAGCAATAGAAGTAATGAGACACGGATATATGTGTGAAGGTGTAACTGATAATGAAGGTCTTATAGGAATTGCAACTGCCAAGAAGGTAACAATTAGTGCCTCCGGAAATTCTATTAAGGTCATGCCATTAACACTTAATACTGTCGAGGAAGAACACTACTGGGTCAGGTATATCGTAAATGATGATATGCAATTAGAAACAAAAGGGTCTTATGGTATAAACAGATATCAGAATAAAATGTTATTTCCAGCTACACCAATTAAATATATCGGCAGGGAACCCCAATTTACAATAAAAAATCCAATGCAGATATGGAATGTAACCGAAACTGATGCGCAGGGTAATCCTTTGATGCTCAATATTAAATTGATTGGTCAGGTTAGATTTCGTGAAAAAACGAGGGATCAAACCAATGAAGATGACATAAGAAAGAATACCAAAACTATTACTTACGAAACTTCTGTCTTTCTGGGTAATTCACATGCGAGTTTAAAAATTGAAGAAGAAGAAGAAGAATAGGGAAATATTATGAAGAAAATATTTAAGAAATTATTGAATAATAATGTTGGTAGTGTTCTCATAATGGTTATTGCAGTTATGTTAAGTATAGTTGCAGTTGCTTCCTCAGCTTCTTTAATGGTAATTACCGGACATAATCAATTACAAACTCAATATTCTCACGATAAGATACAGGAAGAATTGCTGTTGCGCAGCGAAGCTACAAGACTGCATCTGTCAATAGAGCATGACGATACTAGAAGGTTACCGGGGCGTGTTGTTGAAATACTGGAACCTGATCGGAAAACAACATATTTTATTTCCAGCCGTGGACAACATATAGTTATAAGCAGCTTTATGGGGATTGCAACACAACAGGCTTATGCAGTACAATCTTTGATCACTGCCAGAAGGGATCGTCGTATAGCTCGATCTTACAAATCTCCGGTTAAAAGATATTCCGAACGGCTTATAAGGAATAAAAGTCTGGCGGAATATCAATATTTTACCAATACGGAAGCCTCGGAAAATGCTGACGGCGGAACTGCTGCTGCAATGGTAAGTTTCTATGGTTCTGATGATCTTTATGGACCTGTTCATTCCAACGATTTTATCTGGATACAAAATTCAGGATCATGGCCTACATTTCATAGTATGGTTACAACACATAAATGGATCATGGATAAAGCAACGGGAGCACGTGCAATTTACAGTGCACCAATGGGATCTATATTTCTGGGTGGTTATTTAGAAGAAGCTCCATCAATTATTTTTAATCCTACTGCTGAACTTATCCGTCAAAATGGTTTGGAACTTGGTAATCCTGAAACGGATATAGTCTATGTGAAACTTCATGACGGTAGTTTTGACTGTATGTATGGTGAGATCGTAAATGCAGGAATTGATACTTTTGGTGTGTATAGCTGGTTCCCGCATACTGCGGATCTTGCAGATTATATTGTGAATAATGGCGGTAACTGGTATGAAGATTCAGATCATATTTATACGAATTATATAACTAACTACGATACAATTTGGACGGATGCATCATCATTTCCGGTTACAAATCATTCTGTATGGGTTGGTGATGCCGAGCTTTGGATAGAAGGTGAAGTTTATGGAGCGCAAACCTGGGGAAGTGCCGATACTGTGTTTATCGTCGGCGATATAATTTATGCCAATACGAATCCCGGTTACCCGCCAGATGATCCTGGTGATACAAATCTAACGGATTATTTCGGACTTGTCTCTGAGAAGAAGATATTGATCAGGTATAAACACAAAGATCCATTCGAAGAGATGGAAATAAGTGATGATAATTGTAATAATGTAATACTTTATGGAGCTTATGCCGCTATCGGGGCAGGTGATGAAAGCATACATGGAAATATGTATTGTCATTATGATGGTATCTTTACATTCCAATATCATCATCCGCATGGTTCAACACCGGATTTTATTGCATTGAATCCATATATTTTAGAAGATTTTACCATTAACTTGATAGATACAGGCGGTGACGGCTGGGAGGGAGCGGAGTTAGATCTTTTAATCAATGGAGAAATTAGATTAAATGACATTACCTGCTCCGGCGGTTTGAGCACTTACACATTTGAAGTAGAAAATGGAGATGTAATAGAAACCGCTTATACAGCCGGCACAAATGAAGATGAACATTTTTATGAGATTGTGGATGGTGATGGAGTTGTGGTTGCTTCCGATGGACCTAATCCCGGACCCGGTATTATCTTTCAGGCTATATTAGAACCTGAGGAAGAGATTCCATATACTTATGTGGATCTGCATAAATTTATTTTCCCGCCAAATGATATGGTGGCACCGGGAATAGAAGGTTTTAATATGCATGGTGGAAATCCGATAGTTTTTGGTACTTGCGGATTCCCTTATGAAAGTCCTGCTTATATAAATTCATACCCCAATAATAATTCCAGTAATTACGTTTATCCTTATGGAACAGATTACCCATGGTATAATCCTGTATGGCCGGAGAGTGCCGAAGATATTGTTTTTGAAAGAGGTGATCTCACAATATACGGTGCTATTGCTCAAACAAGGCGTGGATTTATTCATCGTTCCGGAAGTGATCCATATAATCACCCTCCTGGAAATAATAAATGGGAAATGGATATATATCATTATGATGGAGTTCATCCACCAACAGGATATGATAAAGATTATCATTATGATAACCGTTTTATATTTGTGCAGCCGCCGGATTATCCGCAGATATATGAAGGTTGGGGAGAGACAACGCTTACAGCTTTTGAAAAGAAATCGTGGTTCTATAAAGCTCCGCCAAAAGATTTTATAGAGACTACTCATTAATAAAAAAAATATAGATAGATAAAAAATGAATAACAATGTGAGGTTACATGGCTAAGACGAAAACAGTTAAATTCAAAGAATCAATCGGATTGGACATAGGTAATCACAGCATCAAGATGGTACATCTAAAAAAAACACATCATGGTTACAAATTGCTAAATTGTGAAAGCCTTTCAACAATTCCGGAAGGGATAGAACCTGTACTCTCAGATCTATCTCCAGATCGCTATGGTCCCATATTATCTCAATTTATAAAAACGATGAAACTAAAGCCGAAAAAGATCAAGCATCTTGTTTCTTCGATAGGTGGAGATAATACAAGTATAAAGCAGATAAAGACAATATTCCTGCCGGACGAAGAGCTGGAATCTGCTTTATTCTTTGAAGCTAAGAAACATTTACCCATAAGTGGTGCGGAGATGAATTTGGATTACCAGGTTCTAAGTGTAGAAGAGAAAACCAATAATATGAATATCTTACTCGCTTCATCTACAAAATCGTTATTAACAGAGCATTCCAGTGCCTTAACAAGTGCCGGCTTAACTCCCGGTATTGTTGATCTGGAATCGTTAGCTGTTGCAAACAGTTTTATTCTTAATAGTGAAGAAGAAGATGGTGTATTCGTTATTCTTAATATTGGCGCATTCAAAACTAATATGGTTATATACAGTCCGACTTCTAAGTTCTTTGCTCGTGATATTGCCTTGGGTGGTTTCAATTTCACCAAAGATATTATGAAGCATCAGAAGATATCTTATGAAGAAGCTGAGATGTATAAACTGGAGCATGGCTTAAAAGAGAAAGAAACCGAAAAGAAAAAATCTTCTCTTCTTGCTTTAGATATAACAGAAAAGAATACGGTCGAACTTATTACTCAAGAAGTGAAAAGATCTCTCCGATTCTATGTGAAAGAGGCAGGGAACAGTGATTTTAAAAAGATATTACTTGTGGGCGGAAGTGCTAGCATAAAAGGACTTCCCGAATATATTACCGAACAGCTTAAAATTACAGCCGAAGTATTCAATCCATTTAAAAACCTCGAAGATTCAGACAGACCGGGTACAACAAATGATCCTCAATTTGCTGTTGCTCTGGGACTGGCGATGAGACCGGAATAGGGGAGTGATGATGAATAAATTTTACTTCAAAATAAATCTTAATAAATTCGGTGAATTAAAGCAAAAAGCCGAATCTGAAAAGAGAACTTTCAGAATTTCTGCGATCAGTTATGCTGCAATATTTTTTATTGCAACAATAATTGTGATATTACTGAGCAGTAACTTAAGTGCTAAAATTAAAAATAGAAGTAAGCTATTGAACAGTATTCGTGATGAGATCAAAACTTATAAGGTAAGTGGAGAATTCCTCTCATCGAAGGATCTGGTAAGGCTTGCCAATATTAGTTCCGAAAGGATTTTCTGGACAAAGAAGCTGGTAGCTTTATCAGAAAAAACCACTGATAAAATAGCTATAACTCATTTCTCTTTCAAGAATAATAAACTCAGCCTTTTTGGAATTACCCGGCTTGATAAGGATCTGAAAGAATTCGATTTGATCGATGATTTTATTACTGAATTGAATAATGATAAACAAATCAATTTCGACTTTCCTGAAATTCAATTTGTAAAATCCAGCAAGGATAAGGAAAAAGATGTTGAAATTCTCCGATTCCAGATTGATTGTATTTCTAAAAGTTATACAAAAAAAGGAGGTAGAAAATGATGAAGCAAAGATATCTACTTCTTTTGTTCGTAATGATCTTGAGTACTATATGTTTCTTTTATTTCAGTACAAATAATATAAAAGCAAAGATCGAAAAGATCGATAAATACGATGAAGCGATAAAAGAAGAACAAGAAAAATTGAACAGTGCCAAAGTAATTAATGTCCAACTTCAAGAAGTATCTAAAGTTATTTTGCGAAGTATGACAGATGAAAAAGAATTTGTTATTGAAGATGTTAATGCCTTTGTAAAAAAATTGGCTGATCTGTCTGATAAATATAAGATCTCCATCGATACTCTCTCTCCCAAAGTTGTCTCTTCCGATAAATCTTATCTCGTTGAACAAGGTTATACACTTTCAGTTGGCTGCACGTTTATCCAAATGGGACAATTTCTTTCCGAACTGGAATCTTTCGACCATATCATAAAAATTAATACTCTCGATGTTAGACCGATGAAAGAAGATAAGAACAAAACTTCCGATGAAATACTTGAAACAAGATATAAAGTTACGTTTGAACTTTCTGTCTTTTTGATCATCAAGGAGGCATAATATGGAAGAAAAATATTTAAAAGATCTTGTAATTGCATTAATTGTAATTCTCTTTATTGTGCTTGGTGTTAAATGTAACAGCCTTTACAGAGATATCAAAAGTGTCTCTGTAGAATCCAAATACGAGAAATTAGCATTAAGCGAAGATCTGTTCCGTCAGATCCAGAATATTGAGCAGTCTATTCAGGATAGAAAAGAATTTGTTTTTACTGTAATTAAAGATCCACTTGAACAAAATCTGATCGTAAAAACTATTCGTGACCTTGAAAAATTATGGCGACTGGAAGTTGAGAGTATGGTTCGTCTGGAATCAACGATCGTACCGGAAGTTGGTAGGAAAATGGCTGCGATCTCTCATAAGGGAAAAACAAAAATCTATTCTATTGGTGACGATTTTTTCTACGGAAAGATAACCAATATACATCAAGGTAAGATTGTTTATATTTATAAAGGAACAGAAAATATTCTTAAACTTCAAAAGCTTCCTGATAAACCGGAGGCAATTAAGAACGATAGTGAAGTTTCACAAGAAAGAAAATATAATTGGTAAAATAAAGGAGAATGTATGAAAAATTATAACAGTAAATTACTTTTGCTGTCATTAACTGTAATGATATTGTTATCTGTGAATGTTTTTGCAGCAGAAGGATCAGATCTTTTAAACAAGAAGATCACATTAGATGCGGAAGATGCATCTGTTTCAACTATCATTTCAACAATGGCAAGATTAAGTGACTGTAATATCGTATTGGCGATGGATACGGAAACTAAAGATGAAAAATCTGAAGAGAAGAAAATTACTATCCATATTAAAGAAGTTCCAGTCGAGCAAGCATTAGCTTTGGTTGTGAAATCTATTGGGCTTTCTTATCGTCTGGTTGGTGAGAAGACATTTATTGTAGGCGAGAGAGGCAGGATCGAAGAAGAGATCGGAGAAAGAACTTATGTGCTGCATCTTAATTATGTTGATGTTAGTAAGATCGTGAACGCTCTTAAAATTATGCCGGGTGAATCAATTGCAATTGAAGGACAAAACGCAATTCTTATTCGTGCAAATCCCGAAACTTTTGCTGAGATAACTAACAGGATCGAAGAGATAGATGTTCCTCAAAAACAAATTGAGATTCAAGCTCGTCTTATTGAAATCTCAGTTTCCGAAGCAGAAAAATATGGTATCGATTGGTCAAAATTGAACAAACTTACAACTATTCTTGCTGAAGATGCAAAAAGTGCAAATGGAATAGGTTTACCATACAATTTTGTTGATGAAACAGGTAATACACCTTATGGAGATTTTTCACCTTTTGGTCAGATTCCTGAAGATCAATACTTTCAGAGATTGGAAGATATTTCCGATATTGCTCATTTCAGTCGTCAGCTTACAGCTTTTGATATTACTATAGACTGGCTATTGCAAAATAATGCAGCGAAACTTCTTACAGACACAAGAATTACAGCTTTAAATGGAGAAGAAGCGGAAATTCATATTGGAGAAATAGTTCCTTATATTGCCGAAGATAACGAGAAACAGATACAAGTTGAACGTGAAGAAGTCGGTATCAAACTCAAAGTTAGACCTACAATTAATTCCGAAGGACAGATCACAACAAGGATCGAACCTGAAGTTAGTTCCGTAATGGAATTGGTTGGCGGATATATTCCAAGAACTAAAATTAGAAAGATAATTTCTACTGTAACAGTACCGGATGGTCAGAGAATCTTGGTTGGTGGATTGTTGAGTACTACCATGTCAACAACTGTAAACAAAGTTCCTATTCTTAGTCTTATTCCTTTTATTGGAAAATTGTTTCAGCATAAAGTTATCCATCTTGATAAAACTGATCTTATTATTGAAATCACTCCTCGTGTAGTTACTTATGACAATATTAATGTTAAAATAGATATCGATGAGAAACTTGAAAAAAGATTGATCAAAGAAAAAAAATCTGATGATGTTCAGAAATTGGAGGAATAATGAAATATTCAAAACTAATTTTATTGATTTCTATTGTTATCGTAGTTGCAGGTCTCATACTTACCGCTTGTGATAATAGAATAGTGGACCCATTAAATTATACTATTGCCAGTATGACAACAGATGAAAATGTTATTTTTTCGGATGGTGATGAAACAACTTTTGCAACTATCAGAGTTATGCTAAAAGATAGTGATAATTTTGCCGTATTCGGACAGATTGTTAAATTTAGATCTGATTTGGGTTATATAGAACCTGCAGAAGCTACAACAGACAGCAGCGGCATCGCGACTGTTAAATTCCACGATGGTAATGCATTTGGTTATGCAACTATCGAAGCTATAGTAGGAAGTGTTTCACAATCAATAGAGATTTATATCGATGGAGTTCCACCTCAAGATGTAAGTTCGATTGGATTTGATGTTTCCGAACAAATTCAGATCAGTGTTCAGGGAACAGGCGGTACGGAAACTTATGAACTTGTTGCAAGCCTTTATGATAGTTCCGGTCAATTGATCAATCAAGCAAAAACTGTCTATTTTGAATTGCTTTATGCACCGGTAGGAACAAATATCAATAACGTCGGTTTAATTGACAGTACAACTTCGATTGCAGGAAAAGCTTCTGTAAATATAAATAGTGGTGAACATTCCGGTATTGTTACATGTAAAGTTTCCACATATAATCTCGTGGGTGCAATTATAAGTTCAACAAAATCTAATATCGTTGTTGCCAGTGGCTTAACTCACACAGTAGAATTTGCTATTGGAGGTCATAGTTCCGGAATAGATATGGGCAGCGGTATGTGGAAAGTACAAATCTCAACTCTTCTAAATGATATCGAAGGTAACCCGGTTGCCTCCGGTACTGCTGTGTATTTCTCACTTCCGGATGAACCGGAATGGGCATCTGTTGTTGCTGCAGCTTATGTTAATAATCAAAATGCACAGGGAGATTCTCTCGCCGGTGTTGCTTACTCATATTTAATTTATGATGGATCACATACAAATGATGTGGTTAATGTAAGAATTGAAACTGGTCTTGGTGATATTTTTGAAGGTGAACTTGTTCTTCCAATCCAATATCCCGTAATAGATATTGCTGCAGTTCCACAACACGTTGACTGGTGGGAAATTCCACCGGATCCACAATATAAATCTTCTGAGATCAGGATAACCGTGATGGATGGTCAGAATAATCCGATCGATAACCAGGTCGTTGTATTCTCTACAACTCACGGTGAACCATTAGAACCGTACCCACCGGATACCGGAGACCCTTATACAGGTTTGACAGGTGTTGTAGGTGGTGAGCATGGTAGATTGAACAAGGAAGTAGAATTCTATTATGGTGAATGTCCTGCACCTGGGACTGCACCTCCGGGAACAACTACTGCTGCCATCACAGCTCAGATCCTCGGTACTCAAACATCAAATCAAACTACTGTTACTCTGAGAAGATACGTCGATTAAAAAGATAATGGGAGTGTTATAAATGAGTTTTAATCCTCAATATGCCAAGTTAGGTGAAGTGTTGGTTCATCAGGGTGTTGTTACTGAGCAGCAAGTTAATGAGGCACTGCAAAAGCAGAAGAATTACGGACTTAAAATCGGAGAAACGTTAGTAAAACTCGATTTTATTTCTGAAAGTGTTCTTTTGAATGCGTTACATCTTCAACTTGAATATGAAATAATCAAAGAAGATGAACTTCTTGAACTAGACCCTGAAGTTGTAAAGCTTATCCCGGAACCTTTTGCTGTAGAAAATAGAGTTATTGCTCTGCGTAAGCAGGATAACACAATGGTAGTTGCAATGATTGACCCAGATAATATTGTTATTCATGATAGTCTGCAGAAACTTCTGGGATTGAATATACTTCCAATGCTTATTGGTGAATCTACTCTTACGGATACTCTTGAAAAATATTATAAGGGTATCCGTACATCTTCTCAAATGGAAGATGCTGTGGGCAATTTTGAATTTGTAGCTGTTGATGAAGATGAAAATGAGATTACAATAGACAGTAAAGCTGATGCTGATGCGCCGGTTGTAAAACTTATTAATCTCATTATCACTGAAGCTATAAAATCAAATGCAACTGATATTCATATTGAACCTCTTACAAATAATACACGTATAAGATTCAGGATAGATGGTGCATTACGTGAAGTTATGTCACCGCCAATCGGACTTCACGGCGGAATGGTCTCACTTGTTAAAGTTATGTCAAAATTGAATATTGCAGAACGAAGATTACCACAAGATGGTCATATTTCGCTTAAAACGTCAGTGAAAAGTGTTGATGTCCGGGTTTCCATTACACCTACAGTTACCGGAGAAAAGGTTGTGATGCGTCTTTTGGATAAAGGGGAATTCGGCTTTAGCCTTACTACTCTTGGATTTTCAAAAAGTGATCTTGATATATTCCATAAATGGATCAAACGTCCTTATGGAATTACTATTGTTTCCGGTCCTACTGGTAGTGGTAAATCAACCACACTTCATGCTGCATTGAAAGAGATAAAAAATATCGAGAATAATATTGTAACAGTTGAAGATCCGGTGGAATACAGATTGGACGGAATTACGCAGATCGAGGCGAAAGAGAAGATCGGGCTTACGTTTGGAAAGGCACTTCGTTCTGTTCTTCGTCAAGACCCTGATATCGTACTTATTGGTGAGATCCGTGATGAGGAAACTGCTGATATTGCTATCAAATTCTCACTTACCGGTCATCTGGTATTTACCACACTTCATGCAAATGATGCGCCTTCAACTATTACCAGACTTGTTGATATTGGCATACCTTCATATCTCGTAGCATCTTCTTTGAATCTTGTAATGGCACAACGTTTGGTACGTAAGATCTGTAATAATTGTATCGAAGATTACACTCCGAAGGATTCGGAACTTATTGCAGCCGGTATCTCAAAAGAGGAAGCAAAAGAGATCAACTTTAAAAAAGGAAAGGGATGTGTTCATTGTGATAACACAGGATATTCCGGCAGAACAGGTATCTTTGAATTGATCGAAGTCAATGCAGAGATCAGAAAGCTCATTTTTGCTGGAGAAAATCAGGATGTTATTCGTGAAGCAGCTATTAGGAATGGTATGCACTCTTTGCATGCCAGTGGTATTGATAAAATGAAACTAGGTTTAACAACCATCGGTGAGATTGTTAAATTAACTGTTTTAGATGAATAAAATCGATAATTAATAAGGAAATAATATGGCAGTTTTTCAATATATAATTAAAGACGTAAAAGGAATTCGCGTAGAAGGTACATTAAAAGCTACCTCTATGGACGAAGCTGTTGATAAGTTAACTAAAGAAGGCAGTATTATTATTTCGGTGAAACCCGGTAAAGAAGGGGCGTTCAGCGGAAAACTATCGATGTTCGATAAAATAATGCTTACTATCTATAAAATTCGAACTGGTGTAAGTTTAAAAGTTCTTGTATTTTTTACACGCCAGCTTGCAACCATGTTCTCGGCAGGTTTAACTATTGAGAAATCATTAACAAATCTGGCAAAAGAGGAGAAGAACAAACGTTTCGGGAAAGTTCTCATTAAGCTGTCTAATGACATTAAGAAAGGATATAGCTTATCGGAATCGATGGAACTGCATCCGGGTGTTTTCAATTCGTTATTTATTGCACTGGTAAAAGCGGGTGAGGTTTCAGGTACACTTCACACTGTCCTCGATGAGCTTGCTACATATTTAGAAAAGATTGAGGATACACGCCGAAAAGTGTGGTCTGCACTTTCATATCCAATATTCATTTTTGCTTTTCTTATAATTGTGGTATGGGCATTATTCTATTTCATTATTCCCATGTTTGCAGGTGTTTATGAAAGTTTCGGTGCAGATTTGCCGGCTCCAACCATTGCAGCTATTGCGATTAGTAATATTGTGCGTGAGAATGTTTTCTTTACCGGTTTGGGAGTGTTAGCATTCTTAATGGCATTTTTCCTGTTCTATCTTTCAGAAAGAGGACGCCTGATCGTTGACGGCATTATAATTAAATTACCGGTAATTGGTAATTTGTTAGAAAACTCAATTATGAGTAAATTTGCCAGAACATTCAGTATTTTGATGTATGCCGGTGTTCCAATTATGGATACTATGGAACTGGTTGAAAATGTTGTTCAGAATGCTGTTGTAGAAAGAGCTTGTAAACAGGCTCGAGGTTTAGTGAAAGAAGGTTATACTGTTGCGGGTGCTTTTAAAAAGACAAAAGTGTTTCCCTCAACTTTGCTTCAGCTTATTTCAACAGGTGAAGAAACCGGTGAAATGGATAGTTTGCTTAAAAAAGCAGCCGAATTCCATCAGAAACTTGTTGATTCGGTTATAGATAGACTTACATCACTTATTGAACCTATGATGATCATAATTATGGCAGGACTGGTTGGATACATAATTGTTATTATTTACCTGCCGATATTCAATCTTGGACGAGCTATCAGTTCGGGAATGAAATAAAAGAATTATTAATGCCCGGGTCCCCGGGCATTTTTATTATGTATTATCTAATCATTTTCATATTCGGTGCTGTTTTCGGCAGCTTCTTCAATGTTTGTATTTCCAGGATTCCAAATAAGAAATCAGTCGTATTCCCCGATTCAAGTTGTCCATTTTGTAAAACACATATAAAACCATACCATAATATCCCAATTGTAAGTTATATTTTATTAAGAGGTAAATGTGCGTATTGCGGTGCAAAGATCAATATCCATTATTTTCTTGTAGAATTATTAACACCTGTTTTACTTATGCTTCTTTTTGCAAGTCAGAATGCACAATTTTCAATTGTTTTCTTCAAATATGCAATTTTCATTTCGTTCGGACTGATCATTTTTTTCATCGATCTTTATCATTACATAATACCGGATAAATTATCGCTTCCACTTATTGTGATAGGTTTGATCTTCTCATTTCTTCCAAATACCGATATCGGTTGGATGTCTGCCGGTATAGGCGCCTTATCGGGTTTTCTTCTTTTCCTGTTTACTGCTTTGATCTTTCAGAAAGTAACAGGGAAAGATAGTCTTGGAGGTGGAGATATTAAACTCATCGCAGCAATTGGAGCTTTTCTGGGGATTGAGGGAACATTATTCACAGTACTCTTTTCTTCATTGATAGCTCTTACTGTGCTGATAATTTTAAAACATGACCGTAAAAAGCATTTTCCATTTGGACCGTTTCTTATCGTTGGTGCTTTGGTTTACATTCTTGCAGGAGATACTTTAATTCAATTATATTTGAGATTGTTTGATTTGTATTAAATACCAATGTATTATTTTAAGAATAGGGAGTGTTAACTTAACTGTGTCTGGGAAGGTACATAATGTTAATTGACAAAAGAAGTTATGATAGAATTTACTCGTGTCATGAGTATAAAGAAAAAAAACGCTGTCCGAATTGTAGCAGTTTGGATACTAAGAAGAACGGTTTTATTTATAGTAAAATATTAACTGTTCGAGGACAAGTAAAACGCAAAACGCAAAGATTTTATTGTAAGAAATGCGGATCAAGCTTTACGCATTTTGGTA
>JAUVLU010000042.1 GCA_030600585.1 Candidatus Cloacimonadota bacterium
TTATAAAAGTGGTGAAGATTGGCTTGATTTCTATGATTATGACGATCCATCCGGTTTTCAAAATACAGGAAATTTCTGCATAAAAGCTCTATCGGTAAATGGTGCGAGCGGAACGAATCCACCTCAGGATCTTGGATTTGAAATAATAAATTATAACAGTGTTATGCTTACATGGAATGCAGGAAGCGCAGGTGCTTTGAGTTATAGGATATACAAAGATGGTAACTTTCTTGCTGAAGTTGATAATGTTATGTTCCCTACAACAACCTACACAGATGAAGATCTTGATAGTGAAATATACTCATATTACGTAACCGCAGTTTATGATTCAGGAGAATCCGATCCATCAAATACCATTAGTGTTGAATTTGCCCTTCCTATCCCAACCGGTCTTGTCGCTGAATCAGCAGGACCTAATGTCTCATTAAGTTGGGATGCAATTGGCTCTAACAGAGATTTCATAGAATTCAATATTTATAGAGATGATGAGTTTATCGACAGTACAAACCAGCTATTTTATTTTGATATAGGAATTCCTACAGGAATTTATTCCTATTATTTAACTGCTGTTTATAGTGGTGATTGGGAATCTGAACCCGGTGAACTGGTTTGGATCAATCATACGGATGCTAATGGAATTCAAGTTCCACTTGTTAATTCATTGAATAGCAATTATCCCAATCCATTCAATCCCATTACAACGATTAGTTTTGAAACCACGAATTCACACGAATTATCACAAATTGAAATTTACAATTTGAAAGGACAGAAGATCAAAACTCTGATCAATGAAATATTACCTGCAGGAAATCATTCTGTTGTTTGGGATGGAACAGATGAAAAAGAAAAATCTGTAGCTTCCGGAATTTATCTATACAAGATGAAGAGCGGAGATTACGTTTCTACTAAAAAAATGATATTAATGAAGTAAATCTGCAATGAAGTTACAATATCTATCAGGGTGCATGTTTTCATGCACCCTGAATACTATAAAATAGAAAGAGGAAATATGAAAATAATATCATGGAATATTGCAAATTACGATGATCATCCAAAATGGATGACACGAAAAAATTTGATTGCTGATGAAATAATAAAGGCAGATGCTGATATTGTTGCATTGCAGGAAGTACGTTTTAATGAAGATCATCCAAGCACAAAAGCTACTTATATGAATACTGCCGAACAGATATTAACACAGCTTCAAAGCAGGAATAAATTTATTGATGCAAAAATTATAACACAACCTGCAATGCATTATAAACCAATTGGTTTTTGGGAAGGACTTTCAATTATTTCAAATAGCGATATTATGGAAACGGGAACAATGTTCCATTCATATATCCAAAATCCATCAGATCAAAACAAAAGAGTAACTCAATATTCAGTTCCTGTTTCAGATAATTTAGTTTTCTTCCTATTTAATACACATTTCTCCAATAACGAAACAAATTTAAGATCGAATATTGGTGAGGTGATGAGTTATACGGAACGGTTTGCAGGATATCCTCTTGTATTGTTGGGAGACATGAATGCAACTCCTCAAAATGAGAATATCCACAAATTCACGATGCAAGGATTCATCGACATTTGGAATGAACTTAACCCGAATATCGATGGTTTTACTTATCCCAGTTCAAATCCTGCAAAACGGATTGATTTCTGTTGGGCAAATAAGCTTTTTGCAGACAAAATTCAAAACATAAAATTAATTGGAAATAAACCAAATAAAGATGGAATTTATCCATCCAATCATTTGGGCGTGATAATAGAGATATAGAGGATAAACTATGCTTTTAGCATTCAACACAATTATCACAGAAAAATATAAGATCGGCTTTGATGAACACACTCTTCCATTTATTATGAATGGATTTCCTTATGAGATTATTCATCTCGATAATGAAAAATTAATTGAATTCAAAATGGATGAAAAAGTGTTTTTCAAATATTCACACCTATTGCTCTCCGGTTCTTCGCTTTCCGCTTCAAAGGGAAGTGAATTCGATGAAGTGATTTTACAAGTTATTCAATATTTTCTGAGAAAGCAAAAGCCAATTCTGGGAATTTGTCACGGACATCAAATGCTTGCCAGAGCTATTTTAGGAAAATCTGCTTGCAGGAAAGCAAAGACACCTGAATTCGGCTGGAAGAAAATGCAGATCATAAAAAATCCGCTTTTCAAAGGAATTTCCAATCCTGTATTTTTGGAATCACATTACGATGAATTTTGTAATTTGACTGAGGATTTCAACATAATCGCAACAAATAACGAATGTGAAATTCAAGCATTTCAATACAAGAATTTACCGGTTTGGGGAGTTCAGTTCCATCCTGAAATGCAGTTTGAAAATGGCAGCGAAATGGTTCAAAATCACCTTAAAGAACATCCGCTTGATAAAGAATTCTATAAAGATGAACTGGAAAACGAAGTTCAAATTCAACAAAATTTTCTTATTTTTAAGAATTTTATTCATTCAGCAAGAAGAGAATTTTATACATAAATATGTGAATTTGGTTAAAGAAGTAATTGAAATACATGCAATACTAAGATGCTATCTTAATAATGCATAAAATATTGTTAGCATAGATTATCAATACATTTAGAATATGTAAAACCCTTGAATATTAATATACATGTAAAGAAACCAAGCAACATAAGAGAAAGATATTGACTTTATTTATGCAATTTCAAACTACGATCTTGAAAATACATAACGAGGGAGTGGTAATGATTTTTAGAGAAGCTGCACCTATATTAAAAAGATTATTGAAAAGTTTCCCTATTGTAACAGTAACCGGACCGAGACAGTCGGGGAAATCTACATTAGTAAAAGAAGTTTTTCCAGAAAAACAATATGTCTCATTTGAAAATCTTACTTTGCGAAAACTTGCGAAAGAAGATCCGAATGGTTTTCTATCTCAATTTCCCAATGGAGCAATAATTGATGAAGTTCAACGAGTTCCGGATATTTTCTCATATTTGCAAACATTGGTAGATGAGAGAAATGAAGTTGGACTTTTTATTCTTACAGGAAGTAATCAATTTGAATATATGCAGAATCTGACTCAATCTTTAGCCGGAAGAACTGCGATTTTCAAACTTCTTCCCTTTTCCTATTCCGAAATTTATGGTAAGAATAAAGTAAATTTAGATGAAATGCTTTTGCGTGGATTCTATCCTGCTATTTTTGATAAAAATATATCTGAAACAGACTTTTATCCTTCTTATATTGCAACATATCTGGAAAGAGATGTGAGGCAGATCTCGAACATTATGAATTTGTCAGTTTTTCAAAACTTCTTGGAACTATGTGCGGGAAGAACAGGACAGATTTTAAATAAAAATTCTATAGCGAAAAAATGTGGAGTTTCTCAACCAACAATTGAAGAATGGATCACGATTTTAGAAGCAAGTTTCATTGTTTACAGGATGCGTCCATATCATAAAAACCTAAAAAAAAGAATTATTAAATCACCGAAATTGTACTTTTTCGATACTGGACTTGTATGTAATTTGTTAAATATTGAAACAACAGAACAACTTAAAAAACATCCCTTGCGGGGAGAAATTTTTGAAACTTATGCAGTGTCAGAATTTATAAAATACAGATTACATCAAGGATTTAGGATTAATTTATATTATTATAGAGACAGCAACATGAACGAAATTGATGTAATTATTGATACAGGTTATGGTCCTGTTCCTGTCGAAATAAAGTCAGGAAAAACCATTAATGATTCATTTTTTAAAGGATTGAATTATTTTCGGAAATTATCCGGCAAACACAAAAAATCCGGCTTGATTTATGGAGGAGATCGGACTTATTTGTTTAAGAATACCAAGATCAAAAACTATGCTGAAGTATATGAAATGTATGATGAACTCGTAAAAAGTGAAAATTGGATTTTAGAAAACTAAGGAGATTATTCAATGCACAGTTATATCAAGCCTTTAGTAAAATTATTTAAAGCAAATGCCAATCCTGCCAATGCTGAGCCGATGGCAAAATACATGAGAAATCTCTTTCCTTATTTGGGAATAAAAACACCGAAAAGAAAAGCGCTTTTCAGAGATTTCATAAAAGAAAATGGGTTACCGGAAATATCAGAATTGAAGCAGATCACATTGGATTTGTGGAATCTACCCGAACGGGAATTTCAATACACAGCAATGGGTATCTTACGAAAATACTCCCAAAAGTGGGATGACGATTATATCGATCTTTTTGAACAGCTTATTATCACGAAATCGTGGTGGGACAGTGTGGATGGATTAGCAAGTTGGATGGTTGGAGAACATTTTAAAAAATTCCCTCATCTTCGTGATAAATACATTGATAGATGGATGAAAAGCGAAAATATGTGGTTGCAAAGAACCTGCCTTTTATTCCAATTAGGTTATAAAGATAAAACAGATGAAACGCTGATGAAAAGCATCATTATTGAATTGAACGGTAGTAAGGAATTTTTTATAAATAAAGCAATTGGATGGATTTTGCGTGAGTATTCTAAAACGGATGCACAGTCTGTTATGAATTTTGTAGAGAATAATGAACTTTCAAATCTCAGTAAAAGAGAAGCTCTAAAATGGCTTAAGAATCAAGGGAAATTGAGAATTACGAATTAGGAATTACGAATGAAAAGAGAATTCAGCAACGAACAAATACGAACTAAAAAGACCCACGAATTTATACCCCAAAATACGGACACAATTATTGAAAGGAAAATAGTTAGATATTTAATACAACATTGGAAAGGTAAATTGTCTCTCGCAAAATCATTCTGGATAAATTTCGTACTGTTTTCAATATTATTAACTGTTCAAATTGCATTTTATTATGCTATTATAAAAATTTGCGTAATATCTTTATCGTTACCAAATTTAATAAGCACAACATTTTCATATTTATTGATGTTAATAGCTTTAATTATTTATGTTTGGCAGATTACAGGAATTTGGAGATGTTGTTTAAATTATATGAAGCTTGGAAAAAAATTTCAAGCTTTGATAGTAATGGTGATTATTGAACTATTCGTACTATTATCAATATTTACGATAATTAGCAAATATAAAATCACTAATGCTAAAATTGATAAAGAAAAGAATTATAAATACTCAATAACAATAGTTGATAATGCTACTAAAATTCATTTAGTAGGTGATATAAAAAAAGGATTGTCAAAAAATATTAAAAATACCTTGAAATCAAATTCCAATATCACCGGAATAATTATCGATAGTTATGGTGGTTCGGGTCTTGAGGGATATAAACTTGCTAAGTTAATTGAAAATAATAACTTAAATACATATGTCTCCTCAATTTGTGAATCTGCAGGAACAATTGCCTTTATTGCAGGTAAAGAACGCTATATAGATATTAATGCAAAAATTGGCTTTCATTATGCATATAGCGTATTAGACTATCCGGAAGTATATAATTTGACACGATGGGATATATTTCCATTTAAAAAAACAAAAAATAAAACAGATGAATATCAACTTCAACATATCTCTAAATATGGGATTACTAAAGATTTTATTAAGAAATTGAGAGATCACAAATCATTAGACCTGCTCTATCCTTCAACGGATGAATTATTAAATAGTGGTTACATTCATGGGATAAAAGACATAGCATCAATATCAGATATTGGAGTTAAATACAAAAATAGGATTAAAGCAAATGAATTAAATATTAAAGCTATGCAACTTGATAGAGATGGAAACCAAGAAGAAGCAATCCGTTTAGTATCTAAAGTGATTGAATTAGTAGATGATAAAGCTAATCTCTATTTTAATCGTGCAGTGTATAACAAAAAAATTAAACAATATGAGCCAATGATACTTGATTTGACAAAAGCTCTTGAATTATGCGATGAATCTGATGATTTTGATATCAAACTATTTATAAGAATTCTTGATTTTAGAAATTATGCTTATTTTAATTTAGAGCAATATGATAAAGCGTTAGAAGATATGAATGCAATTATCAAAATGGATACTTTACATGCAACCTATTATCATAAGAGGGGTTATGTTTATGCATTTCTTGATTCATTTTCTTTAGCAGTAAAAGATTTCTCAAAAGCAATTTCAATGGATTCTACTAGAGCTTATTACTATTTTGGTAGTGCTGTTAATTATTACTTCATGAAGAAATATACTAAATCATTGGAAGATGCTAATAATTGTCTAAAATGTGATGATGATGATTCAAACTTTATAATATACTTTGTGAGAGGAAAAACTTTATTTGAATTACAAAAATTTCAAGAAGCAAGCCAAGATCTTGAAAAGTATATATCTTTTGAACAAGATGATAATCCACCATATTTAATGTTAGCAGCAATTAACTATAAATTAAAAAATTATAAACAAGCTGAAATCTATTTTACAAAAGCAAATTCACTAAAAAATAATGACATAGACGTAAAATGGGATGAAGATGATTATGAATGGAACTCAACATTACTGAAATCTATTTTAGAAGAATGGGGGAAATTATAATCTAAACTATGAAACCTTGCGAATGGTTGCAAAACCTTCGCAATGGTTAGGAGAAGATATGAACAAGATATTAATAATACTGATAATTCTTATCACCATTTCCTGCACAACAAATAAGCAGGTAACCCCTGCAATACCTGTTTGGTATAATGCCTCTGAAGAAGGTTATGTTATCAGTTGTGCGGAAGCAGAAAGTTATGAAGAGTACCTGGCAAAACTTGCTGCGAAGAATATTGCTTTCCAAACTTATCCAATTAAGATAAATAAATATCTTAATAACTACGTAGCAGAAAATTGTATTGCAGCCGGAGATGAAGTTATTCAAGCTGAACTCGATAAAGTATTTAAACACTTTACGAATTACCTGATGAATATTGCAAACGTGAAGATTGAAATGGGCGAGACTTATATTATCCCGATTAAAGGAAACCATGTGAAATGCTTTGTGCAATTGAAGATAGAACAGAAATACTTGCATGGGAAATTTGTAGAATTCTTAGAGACAGACGATTTGTATATGAATTTTAAATTAAAGGCTGTTTTAAAGAAATGTTTTAAGGATGAGATTAAAGAGTAAGTTTTATTTCAGCCCGTATCTTTCCTTCATAGAATTTGAACGAAAAACTAATACAGTCGCAAAATTAAGTAATGCAACTATTCCCAGAATAATTGCCAAACGTAACCAATCTTCACCATTTGCTGTCCTTATACGTGCATAATAAATTATCATGCGAATCCATTCAAAACCGTATATTATCAAAAATATTTGTACTGCGCTTGCTGCTATTTTGTTTTTCCAAATTAGAATGAATGGAATAAGAAGACTAATAAATTGTAAAACAAATATATTTGCTCTACCGAGATGTGCTGCCATCAGTAATGAGCATAAAACTATCGGTAAGATTTTAATAATATTTTTCATAAATTCTCCTACAATTTCTTTAATCAATTGTAAAAATAAAACAAAATTAATATTGTCAATAAGGATATGGATTTCTTATGTTTTTAAATTATGAAGTTCATCTTAATAAATAGTTACCTTCCCTTTTTCCTTTACAGAAATTCTTACTTCCTGATTTTTACAATAATTAAATTTAGAGTAAATTAGAAAGAGTTTTACATAGTAAAGTGTTTTTTGTCATCCTGACGAATCATTCACGTTGTTCTTTTGGAAGGATCTCCACTTATAATGAGATTCTTCGTGAGAATTATCCTTGATGGTTTCCTCAGAAAGACAGACATTTTTCATTTTGAAAAAACTTTTTAAGTTAGATATAATGGAGTTTGAAAAAATGAACAGTAATGAGATCAGAAAACAGTATATAGAGTTTTTCAAAAATAAAGGGCACAAAGTTGTTCCTTCCGCACCGGTTATTCCAATAGACGACCCGACACTACTTTTCATAAATGCGGGGATGAATCAATTCAAAGATATTTTTCTTGGGAAGAAGAAACCGAAATATAAAAGAATTGTGAACAGTCAAAAATGCATTCGTGCTGGCGGAAAACATAACGATTTGGATGAAGTCGGCAGAGATGGCTATCATCATACTTTTTTTGAAATGCTGGGTAACTGGTCGTTTGGAGATTATTATAAAAAGGAAGCAATAGAATGGGCATGGGAATTACTTACAGATGTTTGGAAGCTTCCCAAAGATAAACTTTTTGCAACTGTTCATAAATCTGATAAAGAAGCTTATGAAATCTGGGCAAACCAAACTGATATTGAAAAATCTCATATTGAATATCATGATGATAAAGATAATTTTTGGGAAATGGGAAATACCGGTCCGTGTGGTCCCTGTTCCGAAATCCATATCGATAGAGGTGAAGAATTTTGTAACCTGAAAGATACCCCTGACCACAAATGCAAAGTGAATGGCGACTGTCATCGATATATTGAACTTTGGAATCTTGTTTTCATTCAATTCAATCGGAATGAGGGTGGAAAGCTAACTCCACTTCCCCAAAAATATGTCGATACCGGTGCCGGTTTTGAACGGATAGTTCAGGTTCTGCAACACAAAGATTCAAATTATCACACCGACCTGTTTATGCCGATTATTGAGAAAATTACCAAAATTTCCGGAATAAGATATTTCCCTGATGAACGGGGAACACCTCATCGTATAATTGCGGATCACATTAGAGCTTTAACTTTTGCACTGGCAGATGGTGGAATGCCTGCTAATAAAGAAAGAGGATCTGTATTACGGATTATTATTAATAAGGCTTCATTTCAAGGATATTATTTTTTGGAAATCAAAGAACCCTTCCTGTTCAATCTTGTTAACATTGTAGTAGAATTAATGGGAAATCATTTTCCAGAACTTAAAGAAAAACAGACTCATATTAAACTGATTGTCAAAGCAGAAGAAGAACGTTCTCTTAAGACTTTGAATAATAATCTTAAGAAGTTTGAAGATTATGCAAATAATCAATCAGAAATTAGTAATAATTTTTTTTTTGATTTAGGAAAAATTATTAAAAAGATTCAGAAACAGATATATTTGTCTCAACAAAATAAAGATAAGAACAGGATTACGTTAGATAATAAAATGATGATAGCTATGACGAAGTTACATGAGAGTTTTACTAAAATTGAAAATGTAATGATAAATGCAATGAAAAATTCATATAGTAAGACTAATAATAATAGAATAAAAAAAGTAATTAATAAATTGCAAGAAAATTTTAATTATGATGAAGTAATGAGAGAAAAGAAGAAGTTTATAGACAGTGATATTTTTAGTGAAGCAATTATTGAAATGAAAAAATCTAAAAAGAATGCCATTTTTAGCAAAGCAATTAAAGAAATGGAGAAATTAACAAAGTATTCTATAATTTCCGGTTCAAAAGTCTTTCATCTTTATGGCACCAAAGGATTACCATTAGCTTCTATAAAAGATAGTGCAGAAAACAAAGGATTTAGTGTTGATGAAGCTGGTTTTAAAATCGAAATGGAGAAACAAAAAAAACGTGCCCGCGATGCTGCAAAATTTGATCTGAAAACCGATGAAATAGAGTGGGTAGAATTATCCGATTCTGTTCCAACAGAATTTGTAGGTTATACTGCAAATTCCTCAACCTGCAAAATCTTGAAATATAATTTAGAAAAAAATAAAGTAAAAATTGTTTTAGATAGAACTTCATTTTATGCTGAATCCGGCGGGCAAACTGCTGATAACGGGAAAATTTTCAATGATGAATGCGAAATCATAATTACTGATGTTCAAAAAGAAGCAGATCAATTTATTCATATTGGGAAATTACAAAAAGGTGAAATAAACAAAAAAGAATTTACAGCAGAAATCGATGTTGACAGGCGGATGAATATTGTAAGAAATCACACGGTTACACACCTTCTGCACAAAGCCTTAAAAAATGTTTTAGGAGATCATATTCAGCAAAAGGGCTCCTATCTTCATCCCGATCATCTGCGTTTTGATTTTACTAATTTCAAACAAGTCAACAAACATGAACTCGATATCATTGAAAGAGCCGTGAATGAGAAAATTCGTGAATGCTTACCCGTGACAACTGAGATAAAAAGTATTGAAGATGCTAAGAAGGAAGGTGCTGTTGCCCTGTTCGGAGAGAAGTATGGTGAGATGGTAAGAGTTGTGAGTATTGGTGATTATTCCAAAGAACTTTGCGGCGGAACTCACTTAAGATTTACCGGAGAAATTGGTTTATTTAAGATCACTTCAGAATCATCTATCGCTGCCGGTATTCGCAGAATAGAAGCAATTACCGGTGTGAAAGCCGAACAATATGTAAAAATTCTGGAAGATGAAATCGATGAGATCGGACGGCAACTAAATGCGCCATCATCATCTGTAATTGAAAAGATCAATAAAATGATAGCTGAGAATAAAAGTTTACACATTCAACTTAAAACTATCCGCGTAAAATCAGCCGGAAATACTTTAGATCAGCTTATTCAAAAGGCAATAGAAATAGATGGAATTAAAGTAGTTATTGCCAGGATCAACATTCCAAATTCCGGTATGCTGCGTCAGATCGGTGATCAATTGCGGGACAAAATGAAATCGGGAATTGGTGTTCTCTTTGCCGAAGTTGATGGAAAAGTTTCCATTCTTACAGTAGTTACAAAAGATCTTACAAACCGGTATCATGCGGGAAAGATAATTGGAAAAGTAGCTGAACTGGTTGGCGGAAAAGGCGGCGGCAGACCCGATATGGCGATGGCTGGCGGGAAGGATGCATCTAAAATTAATGAAGTAATTAAGAAAATTCCTGAGATTATAAGCGATCTGAAACAGGATTAACTGGATTATAAAAAGATTTTCAGGATATGAAAGAATGTTCGAAGAAGATAAATTAACACATAAAATAATTGGTTGTGCGATGAAGGTTCACAGCGAAATAGGTTGTGGTTTTCAAGAAGTTATTTACCAAAGATGTCTATCTAAGGAATTTCGTAATATTGGTCTCTCGTATGAACGAGAAAAGGAAATGGAAATTTATTATAAAGGAGAATTGGTTGGTACTCGGAGAGTAGATTTTCTCGTGGAAGGATCTGTAATCGTAGAATTAAAAGCTGTGAAAGAACTTGAGAATGTTCATCTTGTTCAAGGTAAAAACTACTTAAAAGTATTTAAAATTGAAAAGGGTTTATTATTAAATTTTGGTTCAACCAGCTTAGAATTCAAAAGGCTATTCAAGTGAAAATAATAATCTTTATTCATCCTGTAAATCCTGCTTCTTACAAATGAAAAAGATATTAGTTATACGTCTTAGTTCGCTTGGAGATATTGTTCTCACTCAATCGGCAGTGCAGGCTTTGCGGAACGAATTTCCCGATGCGCAGATACACTATCTCACAAAAAAAGTATATTCTCCAATTGTAGAAATGTTTAATTGCGTAGATGAAATACATTATTGGGAAAATAAATATACACTACTGAAAAATCTCAGGAAGATCAAATTTGATATAGCAATCGACCTTCACTCCAAGTTCAACACATTTATTATTAAAAGTTCAATAGCTACAAAACGAACGGTTACCTATAACAAAAAACACTTATTACGATGCCAAATTGTAAAGAAAAAAACAAGCAGAAGAATTTCATCGACAGTTGCATTATATTTTACTGCACTTAAGAAGATCGGGTTGGAAAGTAAGTTATCTGAACCTAAATTATTTCCGGTAAAAAATACTGAAATGCCTGAGATTTTTCCGGTCTCTGAACAGGTAAAATACATTGGGATTTTCCCCGGAGCCTTACATAAAACAAAACAATATCCGGTTAAACAATTAGCTGAATTTATCGATTCTATTCCCACCGAATGGTCTTGCTGTTTTATAATATTCGGCTCAAAAGCAGAAAGAAATCTGGCAGATGAATTGAATTCATTAACCGATTCGGAACTACATGATCTTTGTGGAAAATTAGATCTGCAACAGCTTGTGTCTGCAATTAGTAAAGTGGATGTTGTAATTACAAATGATAGCGGACCAATGCATATTGCTGCGGCATTAGAAAAACCACAAATTGCTATCTTTGGAGCAACTCATCCCAAACTTGGATTTTCTCCCATGAATAAAAATTCAATAATTCTATCTGCCAATCTGGAATGTCAACCATGTTCTCTTCATGGCGGAAAGAAATGCCCTGAAAAACATTTCAATTGTATGAGATCAATTTCTATTGAGCAGATATTAAATTCTCTGAAAATCTTAATAAGCTGAGATACCCTCCAAATATAACCTCAACTGTAAATATACTTTACACAAAGAAAAACATTGTTGACAAATTATTCTAATAAACTTTTTTCAGTTTGAAACTAAATGATCGAAAGAGGTTTATTGTGGATAAAAAACTCGAAAAAGTAATGGAACAGTTTGTAACAAATGATAATACGATCAGTCGTAATATTATAAATTTTCTCGAATTGGACAAGAGCAAGATCATAGAAGTAATTGGTAGTGCAGGTTCAGGGAAATCCTTTATTGTCCAAAACTTAATACGGATAATGAAAGATGAAAAAATCCAGTTTGAATTTTATTGTCCCCGCATATTCCAATACAATCATTTTAAGCAGATATTGCAGTTGATCACAGATATCAATGAACATGAATATAATAAGATCATTGATGAATCTGAAAAATACAATTTTGAAAACAAATATGATCTTTTTTATTTTATTTCGGAGTATTTGAATAAAAATAAATTACTTAAATCGAAGAATATAGTAATCTATGAAAATTTCTATCTTGATGAATATACAAGGGATTTCATCAAGTATATAATTCAATACTCAACACGACACAATATTCAGTTTGTTATATTTACAAGAAAAGATACTTTTCCATTTTCTAAAAAGATCACGATCGAAATTCCGGGAAAAGAACAAATCGCAAAGATGTTACAAGACATTCTGCCAAAAAAAGGAGAATCTCTAATTTCGGAAAGTGAGATCATTCACAATATTTCCGGTGGAAATTTATCAATAATAGATTATATAATCAATAACCTGCTTTTTAAGAACAAAACATTTGATTTTGATTCTTTTCTTAAAAAGAAGATTGATCTTAAAACTATCTATTCCCAGCATATTAAAGAACTTAACCAAAAACAACGTAAACTTCTTTTTCTAATTTTTCTGCTCGATACAGATGCTTCAGAAACAAGAATTAAGAAAGTTAGTAAACTAACTTCTATAGCCAAAGATTTAGATGTACTGTTAAAAACCAGATTAATTATGGAATATGAGGGTAAATATTATATAAAGAAAAAATCTATAATAAATAATTACTTTGAAAAATTACCGGACAAGGAACGAAAAGAATATTCTGTGGCTATTTTGAATTTTATCGAACCGGAATTTAAGAAAGATCTCTGTGTTATGTTGGAAGAGGTCTCTGCCAAATGTTTTGAAGAAAGCATTTCTTCTCTTTATAAGTTAAATGATTATCAATCTTTAATAGTTGTATATAAATTGTATCTTAAAATAATTACTGAGCCTAAAAAGAAGATAGAAATTCTTCTCAATTTAGGTAAAGCAAATAAAATATTGGGAAAATTAGATATTGCTGCTGAACACTTCCGAGAAGCCCTTAGACTTACTGTAGAAAAGTCACTTGCTCTGGGTGAAGTAGTCTACAGCCTTTCAAAGACACTCTATACCATGAATTCCTCAGCTTTTGCTTTGGAGTTATTAAAAAAATATACCGTAGATTCTAATGATATTGAATTGATGCTGAAAACGAATCTATTAAAAGCTGAAATACTATTGAATCTGGAAAAGATTGATGAAGCTATTGAGTTGGCAGAATCAGCTCTACAAGCAACAGATCAAATCAAAGATACTAATATAAGTTTGAAAATAAAGGCAGATTGTAGAAAATTAAAAGGTACAATCAATTTTTTGTTAGATGATTGGGAAAAGGCTGAAAATGAATTTAATGAAGCAGAGAAGCTTTATAGTAAAATTAATAATATTGAAGGATTAGCAGCAGTTTATAATAATTTGGGAGTACTTGCAGCTTATCACCAACATGAAATGAAAAAAGCTGAAAAACTTTACTTGAAAAGTTTAAACACTGAAAAAGAACGATATAGTTTAAGTGGAATTTCAGTATCCCAATGCAATCTTGGAAGTTTATATGAGGATAAAGGGGAATATAAAAAATCTATTCGTTATCTTATTGAAGCTTTAGAGATACAAAAATTACTGAATGACAAATTTAAAACTATCAGCATTTACATTAACATTGGTGTTTCTTATATGGATAACGGGAAATACGATAAAGCTGAAGAAGCTTTTAATAATTCATTAAAGATCGCAGTAGAATTCAATATGTCTAAAAATGTGATCTCAATCTTAAATAATCTGGGTGCGCTTTTCTTCACATCCGGCAATTTTGAAAAGGCTATAGATTATTATGAACAAGCGGTAAAAAAATCTAAAGATTCCAATTTTTCAGAAGGATTAATAAAATCTTATAATAATCTGGGTGAACTTTTCGAGAAACGTGGAGAATTTAATTTGGCATATGAATATTATTCAAAAAGTTTAGAGCTTTTATCCGGAATTACAGATGAACTTATGAAAGCAGAACTTTATGGTAACCTGGGAAGTGTGTTAACCTCTCTTCATAAGTTTAAAGAGGCTTACGCATATTTAGTGGAAAGTTACGATTTTTTTAAAAGCATTAATGCCAATACTAAAATAATAGAAGGTGCTTTGAATCAGGCTAAATATTTTATTGAAACCAGGAACTATGAAAGCGCAGATTATTATTTAGATTCTGCTCAAAAATTTGCTGAAGAAATCGATAATGATTTTTATTTAGGAAAATGTTCTTACCTGCGTTCATTACTGGAAAAAGATAACAGGAAAAAAGCTCTGGATTTACTAAGAGATGCTACCGAGTACTTTGTAAAATCAAATAGTAATATCGAGCTTGCTAAAGCTAATTATGATTTTGCTTCTCTCCTTCTAGAAGATGAAGAATGGGAACAGGTTTTGCAGATCTTAAACGATAATATAAAGTTGATTAAGGGATTGGGTGCTATCAATATTCTAGAGAGAAATGACATCCTGATCAAGAAAGTTACAAAAAAATATTCTGCTGAACTTAAAGAATCCAAGGTTCAGGAAACACTGCTGAATAAGTTCTATGAAATAACTCAAGAACTTAATGATATTACCGATTTTGATTTAGTGATCGATACAGCATTAGATAAATTAGTAGATTTTGCGGATGCGGAAGGTGGAATATTCACACTATACAATAATAAAATGGTAAAAGGTTCTTGGGAATATGTTATCTTGAAAGGAATTTCCGGTGGGGATGACGATCTCCCAAAGTTCATGAAATTGATCGATGAAACTTATAATGAAGGATCGAGTCAAAATTATAAACAACCGCACTTTGCGCCGGAATATAATAATATCATTCTCTTCCCGCTGATAGTACGGAATGACAAAAAAGGCGTCGTATGTCTTTTCACTAAACATGGATCTCATTATTTCACAGAAAAGATGTTCAACCTGATAAGCGCACTTTGTAATCAGATTGTTGTAATTGTAGAAAATATTTCATTTGAAAACTTACAAAAATCTCATGAAATTATCCGTGAAGAATTAGCATCTTCCAGTACATTTGCAAATATAATAGGGAAAAGTAAAAAAATTCAGGAGATCTTTCGCATGATCGAAAAGATCAAGAATACTCCAACTTCAATTCTTCTGGAAGGACCAAGCGGAACCGGAAAAGAACTTATTGCCAGAGCTATTCATTATAACAGCAATAGGCGCAACAAACAATTTGTAGCACAATATTGTGGTGCATTGCCGGAAACTCTGTTGGAAAGTGAATTATTCGGACATGTAAAAGGATCGTTTACCGGGGCAACACATGATAAAAAAGGGCTTTTTGAAGTTGCTGACGGAGGAACGTTCTTCTTGGATGAGATCGCAGATATTAGTCTTTCTACTCAGGTAAAACTTTTAAGGTTTTTGCAGGAAGGCGAAATTAAGAGGGTAGGTTCTACTCAAACGCATCATGTGGATGTGCGTGTGATCTGTGCTACAAACGTTTCATTAAAAGAGAGGGTAGAAAGTGGTGAATTCAGGGTGGATCTCTTTTATCGGCTTAATGTGATAAAGGTTGATGTTCCCTCTCTACAGGAAAGAAAATCTGATATTCCACTTTTAGCTGTTCACTTCCTGGATAAATACTGTCAGAAAATCAATAAAAAAGTTAATGGTATCACCGAAGAAGCTATGAAATATCTCATGAATTATAGTTGGCCCGGAAATATCAGACAATTGGAAAATGAAATTGAACGGGCGATTACACTTTCGGAAGCAGATTCTTCGATCAAATCTTCTGACCTTTCCGAAGAAATTTTCCATTATAAACAGCACACGGAAACAGTACAACTATTAGAGAATAGATCTATGAAAGAAGCAGTTGAAAAATTAGAAAAAGAGATGATCGTTAAAGCTCTTGATGAATATGGTGATAATCAGACAAAAGCTGCGAAAGCACTTAATTTAAGCAGGCAGGGGCTTATAAAGAAAATACAGCGGTACGGAATAAGGAAGTAATTTTTTTATTAACTTTAATAAATTCTATTAGGATAATCCATGAAAGATCATTTTAACTTTGTAGCACTTGATATTGAAACTACAGGTTTCGATTTTATCAAAAATGAAATAATCGAAATCGGAGCAGTTCGCTTTGAGAAAGGTAAAGAAAAGGATCGGTTTTCAATTTTTATTAAACCGAAAACTCCCATACCGAATTTTATTAAACGACTTACGAATATTACCGATGAACAATTAGCATCCGGGGAGACACTTACAAATGCGCTTAAATCGCTAAGTGAATTTCTTAAAGATGATATTGTGGTTTGCCATAATACATCTTTTGATATTGGATTTCTGAATGCAAAATATAAAGAAAAAGGTTTGCCGAAGATCTTTAATCAGACCCTTGATACACTCGATCTGAGCAGAATTTATTTACCATTTATTGTTAATCATAAATTGGGTACCGTAGCAGAATATTTTAAGATCGATCTTTCCAATGCTCACCGTGCAATATTTGATGCTAAAGCTACCGGAGATATTCTTCTGGAACTTATAGATTTCATTCTGAAAAATATTCCAATGAGGATCAACCATAGATTATTTGAAGTGTCAAATCTTCAACTGAATAACATCGGGTTATCTCGGTTTATAGAGAAAATTGTAGAGCATCAAAAAACGACTGCACTTTTAACAAAACAGAAATCCGGCATAGATTTCCATAATCGAAATTATATTGAACACAATCCCAAGAAAGCAGAAAATATTTCGATCGATACGGTTTTTGGTAAAGATGGTATTTTTAGTAAACATTTTGATAAATATGAATTGCGCGAAGGTCAGATAGATATGGCAAAGGCAGTTCTGGATAATTTTGAGAAAATGGAATTTCTACTGGTTGAAGCGGGAACAGGAGTTGGAAAATCTCTGGCGTATTTGATTCCTTCCATTAAATATACACATCGCGAAAATAAGAAAGTAATTATTTCCACGAATACAAAAAATCTTCAGGAACAGTTATTTTACAAAGATCTGCCAATTGTAAAAGACTGTGTTAATATCCCATTTAAAGCGACTCTTCTTAAAGGCAGAAACAATTACATTTGTGAAAAGAGATGGCTGGAAAGTGCTTTGGATTTGGATAAAATAATCTCTTCAGAAGAGGTGAATTCCTATATGAATTTAATAGTTTGGAAGGAATTCACCAAAACCGGAGATATTTCGGAAAATAGTTCATTCAATATGAACAGAGACAGAAGAGTTTGGAAAAAAGTTTCTTCCGATAGCTTTCTTTGCCGTAAAAGGAGATGTCCGCATTTTAAAAATTGTTTCTTGATGGATATTAGAGGTAAAGCAGAAGAATCAAATCTTGTGATCATAAATCATCATCTGCTTCTGGCAAATATGCAAAGTGAAAATGCTGTTCTCGGTGAGTTTGATAATCTTATTATCGATGAGGCTCACAATTTGCCGCAACTTGCTTCCACGGAACTTGGTGTTAGCCTTTCTTACCCTGATTTCAATAATTTTTTCAACCAACTTCATTCTGTTTGGAATAAATATCAAACCGGAATTTTGGTCAGGTTACGAATTGCAGCTAAGAAAAGTGATTTCCCATCTAAAAAGGAACTACTTTTAAGAATTGAAGAAACAGAAAAATTAATCGATGATAAAAAAGATATTTTTGCCGAGTTCTTCAAAAAGATCGGCGATGTTGTAAATAAGAAAGGCAGTTATGGAAAATTGCGAATTGTAAATACTGATGATCATACTTTTCTTACTGAAGATCTTGAGAAAATCATTATTTTCTGGCAGGAATTCTCCCGAAGTTTTATGAGTGTTAAAAATATTCTGGGTGATGTAAATAAACAACGTTTCATTGAATATGATAAGCATAAAGAAGCACTGGACAGCATAGTGAATATGATCTCAGAATATCATAATGTGCTTTCTACAATGTATAATCCAGAGTTAAAAGACTTTGCTTATTGGATGGAATCCTTTCAAACCAGTGATAAAAAATATCCTTCCGGTGTGTTGGTTTATTGTCCGTTGAATGTAAACAGAATATTAAATGATAAATTATATTCAACAGTGGATTCGATAGTTTTCACTTCCGCCACAATAGCAATTCGTAATAATTTTAAGTATTTTGCCAATCGAATGGGATTGAATCTTTTGGAAGAGGGATTTGTTCAAGAACTTGTCGTGAAATCTCCATTTGATTATCAGAAACAGACCATGGTGCTGGTTGCCGGATTTCTTCCTGATCCCAAGGATAAATTTTTCTCTTCGCAGAGTATTGAGATAATTCGGAATGCAGTTGAGATAACAAAAGCCGGAACAATGGTACTCTACACTTCCTACAAAAACTTGAATGAAGCATATGATACCTTAAGCGAGGAAATGTACAGTAAGAATATTCTGCTGCTTACACAAGGTAAGGGACTGGGACGCTCAGCAATGTTAAAAGAATTCCAGAAGAATAAAAATTCAGTTCTTTTTGGAACTAACTCATTTTGGGAAGGAGTTGATGTGCCGGGTGAATCTCTGCAGTTGCTTGTTTTATATAAATTACCCTTCATGGTTCCTTCCGAACCTATTGTAGAGGCTTATCTGGAAAAGCTGGAAGCTGAAGGAAAAAATAGTTTCATGCACTACATGCTGCCTAATGCTTTATTAAAATACAGGCAGGGTTTTGGCAGGCTTATCAGACATAAAACTGACCGTGGAGTTGTTCTGGTGCTTGATAATAGAATATTCACAAAAAGATATGGTCAGTATTTTAAGGATACAATTCCTGCTCGCACGTTCATACCTCAAACTGATATTGAAATTTATGATCATCTTACTAAGTGGTTCAAAAATAGACGTTGAAGTTTTAGTAAGGAATTATTATGGAAAAATATTTTATTGTAATTGCTTTTTTCTTGATAATGTATCCTATACACAGTGTTGAAATTCCATATAGTACAAAAGTAAGAACATATAATATAAATTTATCTTTGGGAGATGCTTGTGGTGGCTCAATCGGAATTGGTAAAATTCAAAATTTCGAGAAAACAGCTAAGGAACTTACTGCAAATTTTCATTACCTTATAAATTCTGATTATTTTGTAACAGGTGTTTATGGTCAGATAAATTCTTATAGAAATAAACAACGAGTAGGATTTTTCACTCTTTTTAGGGCAGGATTAGATTATACTAAAGGAAGAGAATATCAAAACCCAATTTTTGGCATTCCTGGTGGTCCTAACGAAGGTGATTATGATAAGAAGAAATTTGAGGGGACATTCCCTAATTTAGTAATAGGATGCGGTTATGGTTTAATGTTATCACAAAACAATAGAATGTTAATTTATTTAGATTTGGGTCTAAAAAAAACATTCTCAAACCTGAATATATCAATTACTTTTTAAAATGAATAACTACAAGTAACGCAAACATCCTGTTTGCGAAAAAAAACCTTCGTAAGAGTTCAAAATCCAGTAATAAAATTCAATTTATCTTAGTCAACTCCACTCAAGGCTAACTTATTAAAAATAGTTAAATTACAAAATAAATAAAAAAGATTTGACATATAAAACTCGAATTTGATTTTGACATCTCGTGCAAAAGCCGAGGTAGCAAAACAAAAGAAGCTACTTTAAAGCCAAGCCTGCATGACAGGCTTTTAGATCTTTGAGGAGGAAAAAATGGCTAAAGAAAAATTTGTGAGAAGTAAACCTCACGTGAACGTTGGTACAATTGGTCACGTAGATCATGGTAAAACCACACTTACCGCAGCTATTACGCTTTACCTCAGTAAGAAAGGTGGAGCAGAATTTATAAGTTTCGATAATATCGATAATGCTCCTGAGGAAAAAGAGCGTGGAATCACAATAGCTACAGCCCACGTAGAGTATGAGACAGAGAAGCGTCATTATGCTCATGTGGATTGTCCGGGACATGCTGATTATGTAA
>JAUVLU010000028.1 GCA_030600585.1 Candidatus Cloacimonadota bacterium
GCTTTTGTTTTGTTCGCATTCTTACCATATCAGATCGCTGAATGGATGAATCTTGGTAAGGGAAATATCTATTTCAATCTCTTTGCAGGTTCTATCCGCATCGTTTTTTTTGTGCTTTATGTTTGGATAATTGGTAAAATGAAAGATGTGAATCGTATCTTTGAATATCACGGTGCCGAGCATAAATCGGTATTTGCATATGAGGCTGATAGTGATCTGGATGCAGACAGCGTACAGAAATTCACAACGTTTCACCCACGATGCGGAACCAGTTTTATTTTCTTTGTTCTGCTTATCTCAATATTGATATTCTCAATTATTGATACAATATTTACCTATTTCTTTGGTGCTCCGCATGTAATTCTACGTTTGGCATATCACTTATTATTTATGCCGTTTATTTCAGGAATTTCTTATGAAGTGCTCAAAATTTCCAGTAAGAATATCAACCACCCGCTGGTAAAGATGATGACCGCACCGGGACTTGCCCTGCAAAGAATTACAACTCAGCAGCCGGATAATGAACAAATAGAAATTGCAGTTATCGCTATGAAATGCGCATTGGATATGGATCTTTCAGAATACAAAAACATTAAATTCATTGATGAAGAATCACAAAAGGGAAATTAATTAATTATGATACCTGAAGAAAAGATTTTAATCCTTAAAAAAGAATATAACGAGTTGAAAAAAGATATTTATGATCCTGTAAAAATGTCTGATCGGCGTTACTACAGCAAAATATCAAAAAGATTTAAAGAACTG
This sequence comes from Candidatus Cloacimonadota bacterium, assembly GCA_030600585.1. Taxonomy (GTDB): domain Bacteria; phylum Cloacimonadota; class Cloacimonadia; order Cloacimonadales; family TCS61; genus Tenebribacter. The sequence continues at coordinate 766 of JAUVLU010000028.1, forward strand.
CAGGAAATTTTAGATTTGTATAACGCAATAAAAGATCATGAAACAACTATAGTAGAAAATAAAGAACTGATAAAATCTACTAATGATAAAGAACTCATAGCTTTGGCAGAAGAAGAAACAACGGAAGCTCAGGAATATCTTGAAAAGAAAATAGCACAATTAAGAGAGCTTCTGATTCCAAAAGATCCCAATGATGAAAAAGATGCGATCATTGAGATCCGTGCCGGAACCGGCGGTGAAGAAGCTGCACTATTTGTTGCGGATCTATACAGAATGTACACTTATTTTGCTGATAAAAAAAATTGGAAATTGTCCATTTTATCCTCCAATCCAACTGGTGTAGGTGGTTTAAAAGAGGTAATATTCTCACTTTCAGGAGAGAATGTTTACGGAACCATGAGATTTGAAAGCGGTGTTCATCGTGTACAAAGAGTTCCCGAAACCGAATCTCAAGGAAGAGTTCATACTTCCGCAATTTCGGTAGCTGTTCTGCCGGAAGCTGATGAGATCGATATAGAAATAAATCCGGAAGATCTAAAAATTACTACTTGTAAAGCATCGGGGCATGGCGGACAAAGTGTGAATACAACCGACTCTGCTGTTCGTATCACGCATGAGCCAACCGGACTTGTTGTAACCTGTCAGGATGAGAAATCACAGCTTAAAAACAAGAACAAAGCCTTTAAAGTACTTCGCTCAAGATTGTATGATATGGAACTGGCTAAACATGAAGCCGAGATATCCGCTAAACGTAAGTCACAAGTTGGTTCGGGTGATAGAAGTGCAAAAATACGAACATACAACTTTCCGCAATCCCGAGTTACTGATCATAGAATAAGTTTGACATCATTCAGATTAAATGACATTTTGCTCGGTGAATTAGATGAATTTATTGATGCTCTAAAATTAGCTTATAGGAATGAAAAAGTAGAAAATTGAATGGAAAATTTAATTATTATCTCACCTCAATTTTTTCTCATATCAATCAGTTAATCGGAGTAAAAATGTATAATCAAAAAGCAATGAAAGAACTGAAAAATTTAATATGAAACTAAAAAAAGGACTGAATTTCTTCGATGTCTTCAGCATCGCCACTGGTGCGATGATAAGTTCAGGAATTTTTATATTACCTGGGCTGGCTTTTGCTCGCACCGGACCGGCAGTAATTATTTCATATTTTCTGGCAGGGATTCTTGCTCTGATTGGGATTTTCAGTATTATCGAACTTTCCACAGCTATGCCCAAAGCTGGAGGTGATTATTATTTTATCAATAGAAGTTTAGGTCCGTTTATAGGAACTGTATCAGGTTTTTTAAGCTGGTTTGCATTATCATTGAAAAGTGCTTTTGCCATATTTGGAATATCGGAGATAATTTTTATTTTTACCGGATTTCCTGTAATGATATCTTCACTTATAGTTTGTATTTTTTTCATTTTGTTAAATATGATTGGAATAAAAGAAGCTGCTAAATTCCAAGTATCACTCGTATCCGGTTTATTAGTTTTAATGGTTTTATATATAATCCTTGGATTTTCAAAAATTAATATGTCTCATTTCTATCCTTTTGCTCCTCAAGGGATTAATCCGATTTTTGCTACAGCAGGTTTTATTTTCATATCTTTTGGTGGATTATTGAAGGTAGCAAGTGTTTCCGAAGAAATTAAAAATCCTAAAAAGAATATTCCTCTTGGAATGATCGTTTCAGTAATCACCGTGACCATAATCTATACTTTACTTCTTATTGTGACAGTTGGAATTTTGCCTGCATCTAAATTCTCCGGTTCACTTACGCCGATTGCGGATGCAGCCAGAAACATTGCCGGAACACCTGGATTCATCATCATTTCGATTGCAGCTTTATTAGCTTTTATCACAACTGCAAATGCCGGAATAATGTCAGCATCTCGCTATCCGTTAGCTTTAAGCAGAGATAATCTTCTGCCAAATGCCATCAGCAAGATTAACAAAAGATTTAAAACACCTGTTCCCTCGATTTTAGTAACCGGTTTATTTATCGTTCTGGCATTACAGTTACCTTTGGAAATGTTAGTAAAAGTAGCTTCCGTTGTTATTTTAACTGCTTATGTTTTAACTAATCTTGCTGTAATTATTTTAAGAGAAAGTAAGCTGAAAAATTACAGACCGAGTTTTAAAGCACCTTTATATCCCTGGCTGCAAATTTTTGGAATTCTTATTTTCTCATTTTTTATTATCGATCTCGGACTCGAAGCGGTCGATATCAGTCTTGCTTTTCTTTTGATAAGTGTAAGTTTTTATCTGTTTTACGGTAAAAAGAAATATGCAGGAGAATATGCACTTCTGCATTTGCTGAAAAGAATAACGGATAACAGGTTAACAGATCATATTTTGGAATCCGAATTCAGAGATATTTTATGTAATCGAGATAATATTGAACCTGATAAATTTGATAAGTTGGTTAATACTGCAAAGATTTTAGATTTAGATGGTCCTCTTGAAATAGATCAGTTTTTTGAAATAATTTCTGAAAATATTTCTAATGAAATTGAAATAGATAAAGAAAAAATTGTTAGTCTTTTAAAAAGCAGGCAGGAAGATTGCAATACTGCCATATCATCTTTTATTGCCATTCCTCATATAATAATCGAAGGCAGTGATCACTTTTACTTAATGCTTGTTCGATGTAAAAAAGGCATCAAATTCACTTCTGAAGAAAACTCCGTAAAAGCTGTATTCGTTTTTGTAGGAACAAAAGAAGATAGAGCATTTCATCTGAAAACTTTAGCTTCTATTGCTACCCTTGTTCAACAAGATGATTTCGAAAAAAAATGGCTAAATGCCGAAAATATTAATTATTTGAGAGATATGGTTTTACTTAGCAAAAGAAAGAGATTTATTAAATGAGATTTGAGATTCATTTGTTTTTTATAATTAAAAGGATGCAATTATGTGGTTATTAATTTTTTTATTGATCATTGTTTTTTTTATTTTATCTGCCTTTTTTTCAGGAATAGAAACGGGACTCATCTCTCTTGATAGATTAAAACTGGAACAGGAAGCAAAAAGTAATAAAAAAAAGAAACAGATCCTCACTTTTTTGGAAAAACCAGATCGCATATTTGGTGCAACACTGTTTGGAAATAACATTTCACTTGTTATTGTATCTTCTCTTTCAATATTCCTTATCAATATTTTGAATAAAGAATCAAAGATAAATATTTCCGAACATACTGCAACGCTTATTATTGCAGGATTGATACTCATATTTGCTGAAATAATACCAAAAGCACTTTATAGAGATTTCCCTAATAGGCTTGTTAGCAGAGGATTCCCTTTGCTCAGATTCTTCAGTGTTATTTTTACTCCTTTCGTTAAATTCGTTTCTACTTTAAATAATGTACTCGCAAAACTTTTTAAACTTCCACAACAATCAAGATACAATTTTGTTTCCCGAGAAGATCTTTCATTTATGCTTTCTGAAGCAAAAGATGACGGTGTACTGCATGAAGATCAAATGGACATGTTGGAAGATGTTTTAGAGTTTTCTGAATTGGACGCCGAGAATGTAATGATACACCGTACCGATATTGTCGCATTCCCATTAGATACGTCTGTCGATGAGATTATTTCTATCGCAAATGAAAAGGGATTTACCAGATTTCCGGTTTATGAAAATGATCTGGATGATATCAAGGGAATACTAATAATATATGATCTATTAAAACAAAAAAACCATGATGATCTTACTGCCGCAGATTTTATTCGAGATGCTTTCTTTGCACCGGAAACCATGGATGTAAATAAACTTCTTACCAAAATGCAAAAAGAAAAAGTGAGCATGGCAATTATCATGGATTCTTATGGCGGTACTGCCGGCGTTGTTACAATTGAAGATATTCTGGAAGAGATCGTCGGTGAAATTGAAGATGAATATGATAACACAACACAGGAAATAAGCAAATTATCAAGCGGATTATTCAGAGTGCAAAGTTATGCTGAAATTGATTTTCTTAACGACGAATACGATATGGACTTGCCATTAGGAGATTATGAAACTATTGCCGGCATGATCATCGATAAACTCGAAAGGATCCCAAAAAGAGATACTAAACTTACAATTGGAAATTGGGATGTAACAATTATTCAGGCTACAGATAATAGAATAATAACTGTAGAAATGAAGAAACTTAGTAATCCAGGAAATAAAGAATAGAATATTATGGAGTAAATTATGCAATTAGTAGAATGTGTTCCAAATTTCAGTGAAGGGAAAGACATGAAGATTTTAGATGCCATTGCTGCTTCAATCAAAGCGGTAAAAGGTGTAACTCTTTTGGATGTTGATCCCGGAGAAAGCACGAACCGCACTGTTTTTACAATGGTCGGCGAGCCGGATAATGTTGTTGAAGCTGCTTTTCTGGCTATTAAAAAAGCCGGCGAGATAATAGATATGACAAAACATAAAGGTGCTCACGCTAGGATGGGTGCAACCGATGTATGCCCATTTATTCCTGTTTCCAATATGACCATGGATGATTGTGTAAAACTTGCTCATAAGCTTGGAAAAAGAGTTGGTGAAGAACTCGATATTCCAGTTTATTTATATGAATATGCAGCCACAAAACCGGAATGGAGCAATTTAGCCGAAGTAAGAAAAGGTGAATATGAAGCCCTTCCTCAAAAAATGAAAGATCCGAACTGGAAACCCGATTATGGTCCTCAAAAATTTAATGCAAAATCTGGAGCAACAGCAATTTCAGCTCGAGAATTCTTAATTGCATACAATATTAACTTAAATACAAGAGATAAGAAAAAAGCTCACGATATTGCCCTTGATATCCGTGAACGTGGACGTTTTGCCAGAGACGAAAACAATAAACTTATTAAAGATGAAAATGGTAAAAAAGTTCAAAACCCCGGTCTCTTTACAAATTGCAAAGCAGTTGGTTGGTATATCGATGGTTTTAATCGAGCACAGATCAGTATAAATTTAACAAATTACAATGTTACTCCTGCTCATATTGTGCTTGATAAAGTTCGTGAGCTGGCATTAACAAAAGGATTACAGGTAACAGGAAGCGAGTTGGTAGGACTTCTTCCCAAAGCTGCAATTTTAGAATCCGGTAAATATTATCTGGAAAAGATTGGCGAAAGTGCAGGTATCCCGGAACGAATGATCATTGAAACTGCAATTCAAAGTATGGGATTGGAAGACGTAGCAGAATTTAATATCGATAAAAAAGTAATAGAATATGCGATTGCAAATGAAAACGATCTAATTAATAAAACATTAACAAGTTTCTGTGATGAGCTTTCAACAGATTCACCCGCTCCCGGTGGCGGAAGTGTTGCAGCATTTTGTTCAGCAATATCTGGTGCACTCAGCGCCATGGTTTCCAACCTTACTTTTGGAAAAAAACAATATAAAAAAGTTTGGGGTGAAGCTAAAAAACTTGCAGAGATCGGGCAGAATATTAAAGAACTTTCACTAACTGCAATCGATAAAGATACTCAGGCATTCTATGATATGATGGATGCTGCTCGCTTGCCTAAAAAAACCGATGAAGATAAAAAAATAAGAAATACTGCTATTCAGGAAGCTACCAAGAAAGCTATTCTGGTACCTTTGGAAACTATGGAAATTGCTTTGGAAGCGGTTGAGTTGGCAGCAAAACTTGCAGAGATCGGGAATGCTAATGCCCTGTCTGATGCTGGAGTTGCAGCAATTACAGCTAATGCGGCTGCAAAAAGTGCTTATCTAAATGTGAAGATAAATATGGGCAGCATCGAAGATGAGAAATTTAAGATCGATATTATGACAAAAGCAGATGAACTGCTGGAAAAAACTAATAATATCACACTTCAAGTAGAAAAAGATATTAAAGGGAAGATATAAACCTTGCGAACGGTGCATCGGTTTGAGTAGCAAACGATGCTGGAATTCTCTTGCATGTCTAACGGTCGAAGACCTTCGCAACGGTTGGAAATGAGTTTTCGTCTTCACCGTTCCGAAGGTCTGAAAGATAAAATGAAAGAAACTGACCGTTCGGAAGGTGAAATAAAAGGTAATTTATGAAATACAAACATCTATTCGGTCCTGTTCCATCTCGCAGACTGGGAATATCTCTCGGTGTGGATCTGGTTCCGCATAAAGTATGCAGTTTAAATTGCATTTATTGTGAAGTTGGCAGAACAACCAATCTCACAATTGAAAGAAAAGAGTACATTCCACTAAATGATATTTTAACTGAATTGAAAGACTATCTTAATAATAAACCGGAACTTGATTACATCACTTTCTCAGGGGCAGGTGAACCACTTTTACATAATGGCATCGGAAAAATAATTACATTTATTAAAGAAAATTATCCGCAATATACACTGGCGCTTCTCACTAATTCCACATTGCTTTATGATGAAAATGTGAGAAAAGAAATTCTCGGAATAGACCTGCTTCTACCCTCTCTCGACGCAGTCAGCAAGAAAGTTTTCAAAAAATTGAACCGCCCAAATTCAAAATTAGATAATGAAAAGATCATTGAAGGATTAATAAAATTCAGCAAAGACTTTTCGGGAAAAATATGGTTGGAAGTTTTCATTATTCCCGGGTTGAACGATACAAAAGAAGAACTTGAACTTCTTAAAAATGCTATCAAAAAGATCGCTCCCGATCAGGTTCAATTGAATACTTTAGACAGACCGGGAACTGAAAGCTGGATCGAACCGGTTTCCAAAAATAGAATGGAAGAAATTGCAGAATTATTAAAACCATTACCTGTTGAAATAATTGCAAAATTCCAATCCAGAAATAAAATTAGAAGTTATCACAAAGATGTTGAGCAGCAAATAATTGAAACAATAAAGCGGCGTCCCTGCACAGATAAAGACCTTTCTGAAATGTTGGGAATTCACATAAACGAGATCAATAAATATCTCAGTGAACTATTGCACGAGGGATCCGTAACTTCTCAACAACAAGAAAGAGGAACCTTTTTCTGTGCAAAATAAAAGTAAAGCAAGATTCCGGTCTTGCTCTATTCTCGAAATCGGAGTTTCGAGTTACTTAATATGAAAGTAGATAAAATCACAGAGTTAGTCAAAAATGAAAGTAAAACAAGATTCCGATCTTGCACTATTCTCGAAATCGGAATTTCGAGTTACTTAATATGAAAGAATTATTAATATCTGAATTCAAATTTCATCCCAAAGCTCAATTAATAGATTATTACAAATTATTTTATCAAGATGCTTTTGGTCCGGGACACGCCATAAAAGACAAAGCTTCTGCCGAGAGTTATTTGAGAGCCGAATTAGCAGAAGCTTCCAAATATGAAGAGATCGATTTCCAAAATATCAGCTATTTAAACAATTTTTATCGTGTGAATATTAATATCATTAATAAAGGAATTATTTCCTTTGATAATTTTCTAAATGCATTTCTGAAAAGTGCAGAAATGAAAAATAATATCAGCTATAATGAATGGATAGAGCATTGGAAAAATATTGAAAAACAAATTTTAATAATGAAAATTCCAATCGAAAATATTAAACAACAATCTGCAGATTTATTGAATCTCATCAACAGAAAACAACTCGTAAGTCACAGCAAGATATATAAAGAAAATTATAATCCTCACTATCGCTTAATAAATTCTGACTTATTAAAGAATAATAAATCCTTCAATTCTATCACGATAAAATGATAATTCTTTATATAGTCGCTGGAATTTTACTTACAATTTCATTTATTGCAGATAAACGTAAGACAACAAAAGCTTTGAAAATAGCATTAAAAAAATTCCGTAAAATTTTACCTGCATTTCTCACAATGCTCATTTTCGTTTCTGTTTTGTTATACCTATTTCCGGATGATTTAATTGTGAAATATTTGGGAAGCGGTACTAAATATATCAGTACTCTGCTTGCTTCAATTATTGGTTCAATTACCTTAATGCCGGGCTTTATAGCATTTCCACTTGCCGGTATCCTCAGGCAGCAAGGCGTTTCTTATATGGTACTTTCAGCTTTTACCACAACTTTGATGTTAGTGGGAATAATCACTTTTCCAATTGAAAAAGAATATTTCGGAGTCAACGTTACGCTCATCAGGAATATTTTCAGTTATATAATTGCCTTGATAGTTGCCTTAATAACTGGTTTTGTTTTCGGAGAGATTTTATGATAAAGAAGGTACTTTTTTTGATCTATTTTCTTTTCATAATTGCTTCTCTCTTTTTTCATTTCAATGCCGGCAAGATGATCGGAGAAAACTTTCTCTCATTTGCCTTTTCAATGCTCAAAATCGTTCCCGTAGCATTTATTTTGATTGGTCTATTTGAAGTTTGGATAAAACGAGAAACAATCGAGAAGCATTTGGGAGAAGAATCAAATTGGAGAGGATTTTTCTGGGCTATCCTTCTTTCCAGCACAATGCTTGGCGGCTTGTATGTTGCTTTTCCTATCGCTGCTGTATTGCATAGAAAGGGTGCCAAATTAAGCGTGATCTTTACCTATATTGGAGCTGTTTCGGTTTGTCGTGTACCAATGGCAATTTTTGAAGCTTCATTTTTGGGAATAAAATTTACCTTAGTAAGACTTTTGGTATCACTTCCCTTGATAATATCGTTTTCAATAGTTTTGGGTAATCATTTAAAAAAGAAGAATTTTGAAATTATCGGAAAATAATTAAGTTATATATGCTTCGGCTTGGCAAGCAGGAAGACAAAAATATAATCTATTATACAGAATTCTTTGTAAATAGTAATTAGGAGAAAAATAATGTTTGAATATCAACAGCATGACAAGTTTTTTGCACAAGTAGCCGGTTCAATGGAAGATCTCGGAGCTGCCGAACTAAAGGAATTCGGTGCAAAACAAATAACTCCGGTTTATCGGGGAGTTCATTTCAAAACTGATCTTTCTCATATTTATCGAATCAATTATCAGAGTAAGTTTATCAGCAGAATTTTGGCTCCGTTGATCACATTCGATTGCCACAGCACAAAATATCTCTATAGTACAGCCTCAAAGATCGAGTGGAATAAACTTCTTAATAACAATAAAACTTTTGCGATCTACTCGAATGTTTCCAACAGCAAAATTACCCATTCCAGATATGCAACTCTCGTGTTAAAAGATGCAATTGCCGATTTCTTTACAGAAAAATATAATGAACGTCCTAATATTGACACAGATTCTCCGGATGTTGTATTCAATCTTTTCATTCATAAAAACAGAGCGACTATCAGTTTGGATACTTCCGGGAAACCGCTTCATAAACGCGGTTACCGACAAAGCAAAGGTTCAGCTCCAATGCAGGAAACTCTGGCAGCAGCCATAGTTTACCTTTCCGGTTGGAAAGGGAATAAACCGCTTTATGACCCGATGTGCGGCAGTGGAACTTTTCTTTGCGAAGCTTTAATGAATTACTGCCGGATACCATCAGGATTTAAAAGAAAAAAGTTTGGATTTGAAAATCTGCCTGAATTTGATGATAGTGAATGGAAGAAAATTAAAGAGAATAGCACTAAACATATTCGAGAACTTCCTCCAGATCTTATTTTTGGAAGTGATATGAGTTACTTTGCTATAGAGGATTCCAAACTAAATTTCAAAACCATCCCATCGGGACAAAACATTAATTTGAAACAAACTGATTTCCGATCTCTCCCTGAAATTCATGATTCAATAATTATCTGCAATCCGCCTTACGGAATAAGATTAGGAACGAAAGAATCTGTAACTGAATTATACAAAAATCTGGGTGATTTTCTTAAACAAAAATGTAAAGGCTGCACAGCTTATATTTATGTTGGTGATAAAGAGCTGATTCCGGCTATTGGCTTAAAACCATCTTTCAAACGACCTCTAAAAAATGGGAATTTAGATGGAAGATTATTGAAAATAGAAATATATTAATAGAAATTAATATGCAAAAATCTTGACGTATGTTCATTTTAAACAAATTTAAACTCATTATGGATAAGGGTTCTGAATAATAGAGTTAATTTCTCTATTTGTCATTCCCGTGAAAACGGGAATCCAATTAAATAAAGAATTTAGATTCCGCATCAAGTACGGAATGACAATTAGGAATCATGCAGAACTTATCATTAAAGATTATATTGGAGAATAATATGCAAAAAAGAAAATTTATTGTTTTCATTTTATTTATAGTTGTTTTTCTTTCCTGTTTTGCTCAGGAGATTCAATTCAACAAAGCTGATTCGACAGCAAAATTAACTGAAGGACCTTATGTGTTTTGGGGAAACGAAAAAGCAACTATTAAATACATACTGAATGGTAATTATGTTTCACAAGATATTACTGTTAAAGGAGAAGGAATTTTCTCTTTTAATCTTGAAGGATTCGATGGAGATTTTGAAATATCATCATATCCACCAAAAATAAGTCCAAGCACCTATTCCGATATTTCTAAAATTTTTGTTATAAGCGATATTCACGGTCAGTATGACCGAATGGTAGAAATTCTAAAAACCAACAGAATAATCGATGCAAATCTTGATTGGGCTTGGGGAGAAGGTCATCTTGTTATTTTGGGAGATGTTTTTGACCGCGGAGATAAAGTGACAGAATGCCTTTGGCTTATTCACAAATTGGAAATGCAAGCCGAAAATTGGAGAGGTAAAGTACATTATCTTCTTGGAAATCATGAGATAATGGTTTTGCAAAATGATGATCGTTATGTTCATGACAAATATAAAAAAACCGCTGAACTCATGCAGACAAAAGTTAGCGATCTTTATTCAGCCGATTCCGAATTTGGACGCTGGCTCCGCACCAAACATACAATCATCAAATTGAATGATGTCCTCTTTGTTCATGCCGGTATTCACCCGAGATTTTCGTATTACAACTACAACTTTCAAGCTATCAATAACAGTATCCGCAGCAATATCGACGCTGCAAAAGACAAAATAAAATATAATGAATTACTCAATTTCCTATTTGGAAGTGACGGTCCTTTGTGGTATCGTGGATATTTTCAAGATACGAAAACATCTGCCCAGATCAAACAGGATAAATTAATAGAATTATTAAGTGATATGGGAGTAAATAAAATAGTGGTTGGACACACTACACAAGATTTTATTAACCCATTTTTTAAGGATAGCGTGATTCCGGTAGATACAGGTATAAAAACCGGCAGTAAAGGAGAAGCCTTGCTTTATGAAAACGGAATTTATTACCGGGTGAAAGCTGATTCCTACAAAGAACAATTGATCTTTCCAATAGAAAAATGATAAGTTCTGTAGAATTATGTGTTTACCTCACCTTGATCCTCTCCTATGAGGAGAGGAGACTAAGTATCTGTCCAGTCCTAACATAGAGTGGATACATTGATTCCTTCTCCTTGCAGGAGAAGGTTGGGATGAGGTTGGTTAAGAAAAATAAATAAATAAGGAGGACATAAAAATGAAAAAGATTATCATTCTAATTATGTTTACAACATTACTTTTAGCAGGATGTGGAAAGCTTGACGATGCTAAAAAGGCTATGAACGCTGTGAAACAAGCCGCAGAAATCGTAGAAGATACGGCTGATTCTTTCAAGGATCTGGATGAAAATGAGATCAAAAAGATCAAATTAAAAGAAAAAGAAGTCAGATCTTTTTTTGACAATGTTACAAAAATAAAAGAGAAATATCCTGACATCCATTTTCAAATAGTTCAAGTTGCATTAATGGAAGCAATAGGTGCTGGAAAAAATTTAAAGGATATTGTAAACAAGGAAATGAATATCTCTTTTGATGAATACACCAAACTTTCTACTGTGATAACTTTTGCAGAGGCAACCGGTGTGGGTCTTCAATTATCTAAAGCTATGTATGAACAAATGGTTACTGGAAAAGAAGCTTTGGAATCTCAACTAAGTGGAGATATCACTACAGAGCAAAAAGAGGAAATAGAAAAAGCTCTTGCAGAAATTGAGCAGGAGATAAAAGAATTTGAAGAAGAAATGAATAGCGACGAATATGCTAACATTAAACATAATTATGAACTGATACTTAAGATCAGAGAAGAATTGGATATATAAATTAACGGCAATAATCGTTTCTTATAAGGATGGGCTTATTGCTCATCCTTTTTATTTTCAAAGTCAACTTATCACAAGACGATAAACCGCTTGTGACAAGTTTCAAATAATTTATGTTACACTTTTTTTATTGACCTTTAGTTAATAAGATGAGGTTATAATGAAATCAAATAATATTCCTGAGCAAAAGCATGATCCATATATGCTTAGAATTAATAAAGGTGAAAAGCTTTATAAAATCTTCATTTTCAAACCAAATGCAGGGAAAGTAAACAGTTTTGAATATCGGATTCTGACCAAAGAGATGAAAAATGGATTGCTGGAACTTGTCAGTTATAATTTCAAAATAGTTGATAATATTCCGCAAAAATATTCTATCATGCGTGCTACCGATGTTGGTAAAGAAAAGATCAAAAGTATAATCAACAATGTAAAGCAAACGACAAATACATCAGAAGAAGAATTTGAAGAGATAGACCTTTCAATTTTTGATACAATCGAAGAGCAGATCAAGTTTCTGGAAAAAAGAGAGAGAATAAATAAAGAATATATTATGTGATCTTGTTTTATTCGTAATTAATTAGAGTTCATCCGTAAAGTCCATTTTTCAAACAAAACTGAAACTTGACTTAAGACGGAGTCTTGAATTAAGTTGACTTATAACAACAGATTAGAAAACTTAAGTCAAGTCAGCTAAAGCGAACTTAACTCAAGTTTACGGATGAACTCTAATTAAGCTCCGATATTTTTCGGAGCTTTTTTTATTTTTTAAAATAAAACTTGCGTTATGCACATATGTTCATTATGTTGTCTTGTGTGTTTGGGAAAGGAGAATATATGCCAAGAAGAAAAATGCAGAGAATGGTTCACCGACCGCCGCTTTACACAGAATTTAAACCTGTGGGAGTACGAAGGTTATCTTTGGATTCAATTGAACTCTCGATCGATGAATATGAAGCTATTCGGCTTGCAGACAATGTCGGCATGAATCATAATGATGCTGCTGAGGAGATGGAAATATCCCGTTCCACTTTTTCACGACTGATTGAAAATGCCCGTAAAAAAATTTCTGATTTCATTATTGAAGGCAAACATCTTCAAATAAATGGTGGAAATATTCATTTTCGCGGGAATATTATAAAATGCAATTCTTGTGGTCATATGTTCAATACAAATTTTGAAAACGATATTTTAATATGTCCGTCCTGCGGTTCAGATAATTTAATAGATCTTGCCGGAGGATTCGGGCATGGAAGATGTTGTAGAAATAGAAATAATAGAAGGAGGTAATTATGCCAGGTGGAGATAGAACAGGTCCGGACGGAAAAGGACCAAGAACAGGACGCGGATTAGGAAAATCTGCAAGAAACAACACGGAACGTGGTAGAAGTCAAGGTAAGGGTCAAGGACGTAATACTGGAAATTCACGCAACCAGGGAACTGGTCGTGGAATAAACAGAAGAAGTAATTAATTTGGTTTAACCAAAATAAGGAGGTTATTATGCCAAGAGGTGATAGAATGGGTCCTAACGGGATGGGGCCAATAACAGGTAGGGGTTTAGGATATTGCAACGGCTATGAAAGTCCGGGATTTACCAGAGGTGCACCACGAGGTGGAGCAGGTTTTGGAAGAGGTTATGGACAAGGATTCGGTTACGGACGCGGATATGGAAATCAGGGATTTTCTAACTATCCGAATTATCCAGTTCCAGAGTATTCAGCAAAAGATGAAGAAAAATATCTTGCATCAGAAATGGAAGCACTGAAAAATGAACTCAAAGCAATGGAAGAACGTCTTTCCGAATTGAAAAAGGACAAATAATGTGGAATGCGGCAGGGGTTGTATCTTTCTTCTTCTGTCGCTATTTTTTTATGAGGTGAATGAATATGGCAGATGGAAAACATTACGGTGGATATAAATACAGGAATAAACGAAATAAAAGTCATCTCGGAAGAAATTCTTTTTGGGGAACTGTAATTACTGCCGTTGCAGGAACAGTGGTAAAAGACCTAACCAACGAAAACAGTAAAATTAAAAAACTGTTCAATAAGGTAGTTCATCCCAAACAAATTGAAGATAAACAGAGTGAAAAAAAAGTTATCGATGCTGAATATTCGGTTGTAGATAATGAAAAAAATAGCTCGCAGATAAACACAGATAAACACGGATAAAGGAATGTTAAAAAGGAACTTGTCTCCTGTTCGGACACATTAAAATGAATTTCTTGTATCCAAGCCCCAGCTTGGATACAAGAAATAATTATATGTTAAGGTTACTAAGCCAGTCTCCGTAAACTACGCCCCGACAGGCTGGGGCTTAGTAACCAGAAAATATAAATCCGTTGAATCTGTGAAGATCCGTGAGCAAAAAAAAATTGGGCTTCGTCCCGATAAATCGGAGCTTCGCCCGAACAAGAGGGAGAAAAAAAATATGAACAAAAAAATTGCGATACCAACAACAAATGGAACTTTAAGCGCACATTTTGGACATTGCGAAAAATTTGCAATTTATGAAGTTGCAAACGACAAGGTCATTAAGGAAGAATTTGTATCACCACCACCACACGAACCTGGTTCATTTCCGGCTTTCCTCAGAAATCTGGGTTGTGATTCTATCATAGCAGGCGGAATGGGAAGCAGGGCACAAAATTTATTTGCACAAAACAATATCAAAGTGATCATCGGATTGCGTTCCGATAACCTCAAAGAACTCGTGGAAACATATATTTCGGAAGGATTAGCTTCCGGAGACAATCTCTGCGATCACTAATTAAAACAGCTCACTGATGAACACGGAAAAACACGGATAGAACAAAAATCATCAGCCACGAAGTTCACTAAAGAGCAAGAAGAAAAAATACTTAGTGTAACTTAGCGTTCTTAGTGGCTAAAAAGCAAGTTGCAGGTTCTCCGATTTATCGGAGTAGATTGAATCGTAACGTTTCAAAGGCATCAAAATGATATGTCTTGAAATTGGCTTTTTAAATCCGTTGAATCCGTGAATATCCGTGAGCAAAATCCGGCTTCGATAGACTATGCCGGGATAATAAAGGAAAATATGAAAATAGCAATTGCCAGTGGAAAAGGTGGAACCGGTAAAACTACTGTTTCCACAAATTTGACTTCTCTGTTATCAGAGAAAAGTGCTGTCGTTCTTACAGATCTCGATGTGGAAGAACCAAATTCAGGTTTATTCATTTCCGGTGAAAAAATCTGCGAAGTAGATAAATATAAGATGATCCCTGAGTGGGAAAAAGACGAATGCATTCTTTGCGGAAATTGTCAAAAAGTATGTAATTTCAATGCCGTGATGAAACTAAGTAAAATAATAATGGTTTTCCCTGAATTGTGCCACGGTTGTTATGCTTGCAGCGAATTGTGTCCGACAAATTCACTTCCTATGAAACCCAAAAAGATGGGAGAATTGAAACATTTCAAATCGGGAAATCTGGATTTTATCGAGAGTAAACTTATCATCGGCGAAGAACAGGCAGTTCCGCTTATCAAACAAACCCTGGATTATGTAGATGAAAATTTTCCTGATAAAACAATTAAAATTTTCGATGCACCTCCCGGAACTTCCTGTCCGGTTATCGAAGCTACCAAAGATGCAGATTTGATCTTGCTTGTAACCGAACCGACACCCTTCGGATTACACGATTTAAAACTCGCTGTGGAAACAATGAAAGCATTGAAAAAGGATATCGGGGTGATCATCAACAGATTCGGGATCGGTGATGCAAATGTGGAAGAATACTGTGAAGAAAATAATATTCCAATAATAGCCAAAATTCCCAATATGAGAAAGATAGCAGAAATATATTCTAACGGAGAGCTTCTATATCACAAAATTCCGGAAGTAAAAGCACAACTTGAAAACATAATTACATTCATTTCCGAATATCAGCAGGAGAATACATTATGAAAGAAATAATACTTCAACACAGTGGCACAGAGAACACAGGAAAAACGGAACTCTTATTCTTAGTGTTTTCGTGTTTTTGTGGTAAATAGAAGATTAAAAAATGAAAGAAATCGTAATAATTTCAGGAAAAGGCGGAACCGGTAAAACATCGATCACAGCTTCTTTTGCCTGTCTTGGCGGAAAAGATGTAATCGTAGCGGATTGTGATGTAGATGCAGCAGATATGCATCTTTTGATGCAACCGGATTGGAAAAAATCAGAAGATTTTTACAGTGGAGTACTCGCAGAAATCGATCAGGAAAAATGTATAAAATGTGGAAAATGTGCAGATGTTTGTCGTTGGGATGCAATTCCTGTTATTGATAACGAATATATCGTTCAACCTCTTGATTGTGAAGGTTGCGGATATTGTGCGCTTGTTTGTCCTGCCGATGCGATAAGTATGGATGAGCAGAATGTGGGAAAATGGTTTTTATCTAACGTTAAGACCGGAACAAAAATGGTGCACGCAAAATTGGGGATCGGTGCCGAGAATTCCGGCAAACTGGTAGCTAAAGTAAAAAGCGAAGCAAAAGCACTGGCAGAAAAAAATAATAAGCAGATCATTCTGGTGGACGGTTCCCCCGGAATCGGATGTCCGGTAGTATCTTCACTTTCCGGTGCAAGTTATGTTGTGCTGGTTACGGAACCTTCTGTCGCCGGTATTCACGATCTGAAACGAGTTTACGAGCTTGTGAAGAAATTTGGTATCAAAGCAGGATGCATCATTAATAAAGCTGATATTAACCTGGAAAAAACCAAAGATATCCACGCATTTCTGAAAACAGAAAATATCGATCTGATCAGTGAAATTCCCTATGATGAGAATTTTACAAAAGCTATGACTCAAGGTAAGACGATCGTAGAATTTGATAATGGAAAGATTAAACAGATTTTAGAAGATAGTTGGAAAAAAATAAAATATCTATAGCTCACGGATGAACACGGAAAAACACGGATGAAACAAAAAATAAACAGCCGCGAAGTTCACTAAGATGCACGAAGAAAAAAACTTAGTGTTACTTAGCGTTCTTAGTGGCTAAAAAAGGAGTATTTAATGAAAATCTTACTAACAGCAAAAGGAACAGAATGGGATTCTAAGATGGATCCGAGATTCGGCAGAACTGAGTTTTTCTTTATCTATGATGAAGAAACCAAAAAAGTAGATACTTATGATAACCGTGCAATTGCAAATGAAGCACACGGCGCCGGACCGAAGACAGCTCAAAAAATGTCTGAATATAATGTTGATATTCTCATCACAGGAAACGGACCCGGTGGAAATGCAGCTTCCGTTGTGAAACAAACAGGTATAAAAGTATTTGTCGGTGCAGGTGAAATGACTGTGAAAGAAGCTTATGAAGCTTACAAATCAGGAGAATTGAAGTAACATCAAAATACTGTAAACTTCAGAAGTTTCCAAAAACTTCGGAAGTTTTTTTTAAGATTAGACTTGCTCCGCAACGAAGTCCGGTCTTAGGTTAGGAAGAAAAGATGGAAAAACTAAAAGTAGCTTTTGCCACAGATGATGGCAAAACATTTATGAGTCGTCATTTTGGTGATGCAGAATATTATTATATTTATGAAATTGATAATGAAAATACTGAATTCATAAAAAAGATTAGCAATACTACAGAAGAAGAGGAAGATGTTCACGCTGACCCCAAAAAAGCTAAAAGTATAGCTAAATTATTGAGACAAGAACAAGTACAAACATTAGTTTCCAAAATATTCGGACCTAATATTGTTCGGATAAAGAAGAAATTTGTTTGTATTTTAATAAAAGAAAATTCGATAGAAAATAGTATTGAAATTATTAAAAATAATCTTCCGATAATTGCCAAAGAATGGGAAATGGGTGAAGAAAGAAATTTCCTTAGATTGTAGGTTAATATGAAAATAACAATAGTTTACGATAATACAACAAACAAACCCGGTTTGATCGCAGATTGGGGCTGGTCTTGCTTAATTGAAACAAAAGAAAAAAATATTCTATTTGATACCGGTGGAAACGGAAAGATATTGTTGGAAAATCTGATAAATTTGAATATCGATCCTAAGTCAATTGACGATGTTGTGATCTCTCATCCTGATTTCGATCATATCGGAGGACTTTCGACGTTTTTTAATCTGAACCAAAATGCAATTATTCATATTCCTATTTCTTTTCGCGGAATTCGATATTCAAACAAAGTGAAATACTATGACAAACCTGTTGAAATTTATGAGAATATTTTCCTTACAGGTGAACTTGATAAAAGAGAACAATCTTTAGCAATCAAGACAGAGAAAGGTCTTGTCCTGATTATCGGCTGCGGACATCCGGGAGTGAGCAACATTATGGATTCGGTCTCACAATTCGGAAATATTTATGCGATTATCGGAGGCTTACACGGATTTAAGGAATTTGAAGTTCTTGGAAACATTGATAAAATATGTCCTGCACATTGCACGAAACACAAAGAGAAAATCAAGATGTTATACCCTGAAAAATACATTGAAGGTGGAGTTGGAGAGATATTTGAATTTTAAAATGTATTCAAAAAAAGAACTTCAAAATTGTAAACTCTGCGAATTATATAAAACTCGCTTAAATGCTTTGGCGGGAGAAGGTGATATTAATGCAGACATAATGTTGATAGCTCAGGCTCCGGGAGAATTGGAAAATAAAGAAAATAGAATGTTCATTGGACCTTCCGGTAAAATGCTTGATAAATTGTTACAACACGCCAATATTTCCCGAAATGAGATTTATATAACAAATTTGATAAAATGTAATTTACCGCAAAATAGAAGGCCAAAACAAAGAGAGATAAAAGCCTGTTCAAAATATTTAGATATTGAAATTGCAGAAATTGATCCGAAAATATTAGTTCCTCTTGGTTATTATGCAACAAAATATCTTTTTGAAAAATATTCACTGAGTGAATTTACAAAAAAAGAATTTCCGAAATTGATTGGAAATATTTTCTTTGTAGAAAAGCGGAAAATATACCCGTTATCTCATCCTGCTTCTTTGCTTTATCATAATGAATTTATTGATAGATCTATTGAAAATTTAAAAATATTAAAGAGTTTGCTATAAAAAATTTATGGAGGAAAATTGAATGAATGTGTCTAAACGGGTTACTCAAATCAAGAAATCTGCTATTCACGAAATGACCAGATTATCCAAGCAGTACAATGATGTTGCATTTTTATCGTGGGCAAAACCTACTTCCGGAACTCCTGAACATATCAATGCTGCTGCAATTTCTGCTATAGAAAATGGATTAGTAGGTGGATATTCTCAAAACGATGGTTTACCGGAATTAAGAGAAGAAATCGTAAAAAAACTTAAAAGAGACAATAATATCAAAGCCAGTATTTCTGAATTACTGGTAACTGTGGGAGCAATAGAAGGATTAGCTGCAGCCATTATGGCAACTATCGATCCCGGAGACGAAGTGATTCTGCCTACTCCCACCTATTCAACTCATATTCGTCAAGTTGAGTTAGCTTCCGGAAAACCTGTACTCGTTCCATTGCTTGAAGATAGAAATTTTGATTTGGATATTCAAGCTATAAAAAAAGCTATAACTCCCAAAACAAAAGCAATTGTGTATTGCAGCCCGAATAATCCAACCGGAACTGTTTTTTCTGAAAAGCAACTTCGGAAGTTAGCAAAAATAGCTTTGGAAAATAACTTAACAGTAATTACAGATGAAGCTTATGAATATTTTACCTTTGATGATCATAAACATTTCAGCATCGCTTCCATTCCTGAAATGAAGAAAAATGTTATCAGTGTTTTTACTTTTACCAAAAGTTATGCAATGACCGGCTGGAGGATAGGATATTTACACGCAGACAAAGAATTGATTCTACAAATAAAAAAGGCACACATCCCGTTTGCAATTTGCGCTCCCGTTGTTTCTCAATATGCTGCAATTGCTGCTTTGAAAGGTTCTCAAAATTGTATAAGTGAATATAGAGAACATTATCTTCAAACAAGAAATTTAATGTGTGAACGACTCGATAATCTCAGTTCTGTCTTTGAA
Source organism: Candidatus Cloacimonadota bacterium (assembly GCA_030600585.1). Classification (GTDB taxonomy): domain Bacteria; phylum Cloacimonadota; class Cloacimonadia; order Cloacimonadales; family TCS61; genus Tenebribacter. The sequence goes on from JAUVLU010000028.1 coordinate 20,807, forward strand.
TATATAAAACCGGGCGGATCGTATTTAATGTTACCAAAGATTTTGGGAGATCGGGGAAAAGATTCAATTGAATTCAGTAAAAGATTGCTGAAAGATATCCAGATTTCCACAACTCCGGGAATTGCTTTCGGACCAACTGGAGAAAGTCATATCAGACTTTCATTTTGCGTTTCTAAAAATATGATCAACAAAGCTTTTGATAGAATGGATAACTATTTTAAATGAGAAAACGTTTTGGATAAAAAAGAGTGTAAATGGTATTTTATTTGTCCGATGAAATATTTTTTTGAGCAAGGAAAATTAGACAAAAAATGGGTAGAAAAATATTGTCACGGCAATTGGAAAAAATGTATTCGTTTCCAAAAAGAAGAAAATGGGATATATCATCCCGATAATATGTTGCCGGATGGAGAAATAGATGAAAACTTATCTTGATTGTTTGCCTTGTTTTATGAATCAAGCCTTGCGGGCAGGACGAATTGCCACAGATGATGAGCATAAAATAAAGAAATTATTGGATGAAGTTGGAAAACTGATCCAGCAAATTCCAATGGAAAATACACCGCCCGAAACCGGAGCTTTAATCTATAAAAAGGTCAGTGAGATCACCGGAAATGATGATCCTTATAAAGAGATCAAAGAAAAAAATATCGAACACGCAATGCATTTGTATTCCGAACTAAAGCAAAAAGTTTTGGAATCTGACGACAGACTTTTGACAACTATTCGGCTTGCCGTTGCAGGAAATGTGATCGATCTGGGAGTTGATAAAGAATTCAATATTGTAGAAGATGTAGAAATAATTTTGCATCAGGAATTTGCCGTTTTTGATTACGAATTATTTAAGCAGGAACTTAAAGCAGCAAAAGAAATCCTCTATATCGGAGACAATTCCGGTGAAGCCGTTTTTGATAAAATTCTCATTGAAGAACTCGGAAAACCGGTTATTTTTGTTGTTCGAGAAATTCCTGTAATTAACGATATTACCTTCAAAGAAGCTGAACAGATCGGAATCGATAAAATCGCAAAAGTCATTTCTTCCGGCACAACTGCTCCCGGCACAATCCTAAAAAGATGTAACGATGATTTTCTTGAAAAATTCAAGAATGCAGATATGATAATCAGTAAAGGTCAGGGAAATTATGAAGGATTATCCGGCGTGAACAGATCCATCTTCTTCCTTCTAAAAGCAAAATGTCCGGTTATTGCCGGAAATATCGGCGTTAAAGAAAATGATATAATTTTGAAAGGAAAAAGTAACTCAAAGCTCCCGCTTTGAGAACCACTCACAAACGGGAATGATTGTGATCTTACATCTCATAATAAAGTGCTCGATAGTCCTTGACGACAATACACGAGAGGACTCGTGTATCATGGAGATGTAATATAAGAAAAAATGAAAGAAAGCTTCGGAAAGTGAATTTTAAAAAGGAATGAAAAAATGTTAAATCATATTGGAATTACAATTAATAATGTTTCCGAAATTAAGAATTTTTATCAGGATGTTTTGGGATTGGAAATCGTGAAACAATTTACAATAAATGAAGATCTATCAAATCAGGTTTTTCATATTAATAAAGAAACTGAAGTTTATATAATGCAGAAAGATGATCTGATTCTCGAATTGTTTATTAACGAAAATCCAGATTTTAAAAGTTATAACCATATTTGTATAAACGTTCATTCTCGAAGCAATTTGATCAAGCAGGCGAAAAACAATAATTACACTTGCATAATAATTCCAAGAGAAACTTTTGGTTTAGTTTTTGTTAAAGATAGTGTAGGAAATATTTTTGAAATCAAAGAATAAAGAATTTTTCAGCAACGAACGATTTATTATGTTTGATTCGTTGCTAATTTTTTAAAAGGTTAAGGAAAAGTGGAAATATTAATCGAAGTTATAAAGCACGCATTAATGATCACAGGATTTGTATTCGTAATGATGCTTATAATCGAGTATATCAATGTTCAGACAAAAGGATTGTGGCAGCATAATCTTGCTAAATCCAAATGGAAACAATATTTTTTGGCAGCATTTTTGGGTGCAATTCCGGGATGTCTGGGAGCTTTTACAGCAGTTACATTATTTTCTCATCGAATTATTTCCTTCGGTGCGGTAGTAACTGCTATGATCGCAACCAGCGGAGACGAAGCCTTTGTAATGCTGGCTATGTTCCCGCAAAAAGCAATTCTTCTCACAGCTATCATTTTTGTAATTGGAATTATTGCCGGATTCATCACAGACAAATTTGTCTCGCAGAAATATTTTGAAATAAAATTTTCCAACAATAAATTTCCCTTACACGAAGAAGAAAAATGTGACTGTTTTCCGCATAAAAACCTTTTTTCTAATTTCAAAAAAACATCGATTCCACGAATATTAATGCTCATCATTATTAGTTTTTTTCTATTGGGAACAATTTCCGGTGAGATCGGACCGGAAAAATGGAACTGGATAAGAATAACAATAATGCTTACTTCACTTGTGGCATTACTTATCGTTATCACCGTTCCAGAGCATTTTTTGAAAGAACACCTCTGGGAACATATTGTCAAAGTTCATATTTACAAAATTTTCCTCTGGACTTTTGGAACATTACTCGCAGTTAATATTCTGCTTCAGTTCATTGATATTAACAGTTGGATAGCGAATAATATATTTGTTGTTTTGGCTATTGCACTTATGATCGGCATAATTCCCGAATCAGGACCGCACTTTGTTTTTGTTACTTTATTTGCATCAGGAACAATTCCATTCAGCATCTTGCTGGCAAGCTCGATCGTGCAGGATGGACACGGTATGCTTCCGATGCTGGCAGAATCCAAACGAGGATTTATTACAGTGAAAGCGGTTAATATTATTTTTGGTGCGATAGTAGGGATAATTGGTTTATTGACAGGGTTTTAACAAAAACCCACGAAAGGCACTAAAAACACGAAAAAGAATAAGTTTAACTTTTGCGCTATTTCGTGTACACTAAAGGTTTACCAGCCTTTGGCTGGCGCATAAATGTTTAGCGGGTATCACTGGTTGCCAAGCCCCAGCCTGGCAACCCATTTATGTATCCAAGCTGGGGCTTGGATACAAGAATATGAACCACAGATAAAAGATAATTAAAAATATCATTATCAATCTGTGCAGATCTGTGAGCTATAAAAAAGGAGAAAATTATGGAATTTAAGAAGTATGCGGAAAGAGAATTGTCACACGACATCTCTATTCCGTTTATATGGGGAATGTTTATCTTTTTTGTTATTTTTGATATTGCTCTGGAAATTTATCATCAGATTTGTTTCAGATTGTATAAATTACCGCTTGTAGATAGGAGTAATTATATCAAGATCGATAGGCATAAACTGAACTATTTATCTTTCATGGATAAGATCAGATGTATGTATTGCGGTTATGCAAATGGAGTATTGGCGTATGCGGTAAAAATTACGGGTGATACCGAAAAATATTGGTGTGCAATAAAACACGAGAGAGATGATAATTTTGCAGAACCTGCTCATCAAAAAGATTTTGTGGAATTTGGAGATGAAGCAGAATTTGTAAATAGATTTCAAAGTGATAACGAAAAGTCATTAACCACAGATAAAAAATAACTAAAAATATCTGTGTCAATCTGTAAATATTTGTTCCTCCCAAAAGTTTTCGGGATCTTGGGAACATCGATGCAATAGCGTTACGAAGACAATCTGCAAAAGAGACAGATAAAACTTCGTAACAAGGTAAATAAAAAAAATATGAAAAACAAGAAAAAATTTCAGTTTGGGAATGTGATTACAGTTTCATTAGCACATCTATCTCACGATATTTATCCTGCCTTTTTAGCTCCGCTTCTTCCTCTTCTCATCTCAAAGTTGGGCATTACGCTTTCTATGGCAGGATTATTGGATGTTACCAGAAAACTACCTTCACTTCTCAATCCATTTATAGGTTTGATTGCAGATCGTATTTGTGTGCGATATTTTATTATTCTCACTCCGGCTATCACCGGAATCGCTATGAGTCTATTGGGAACAGCTCCCAGTTATCCTATTCTGCTGATTTTATTATTTGTTGCGGGGATCAGCAGCACACTTTTTCATGTTCCCTCACCTGTTATGATAAAACATGTTTCAGCAGATCAAACAGGCAAAGGCATGAGTTATTATATGCTGGGCGGAGAAATTGCCAGAACTTTGGGACCACTTCTAATTACCGCCGCAATTTCATGGTGGGGCTTGGAGGGTTCATGGCGAGTGATGCCATTGGGAATTGCCGCATCCATCATTCTTTACATAAAGCTAAAAAACATCAGTATTAATAAAGATTTCCATAAAAAGAAAAAAGAGACCGGTGCTAAAGAAACATTTAAAAAATTAATTCCCTTTCTTGTGATAGTTTCGGGGATCACCATTTTTCGGGCAGCTATGAAATTATCACTCACACTCTATCTTCCCACATTTTTAACAAACCAGGGAAGCAGTTTATGGCTGGCGGGAATATCACTTGCAATTCTTCAATTCTCGGGAGCTATCGGAACATTTTTTGCCGGTCCTATTTCAGATAAATTCGGCAGGAAAAACATACTGCTTATCACTTCGATTATCAATCCGATCTTAATGTGGATATTTATCTCTGCAAATGGAAGTTTCATGATCCCGCTTCTCATTGTGATGGGATTCTTCCTTTTTGCTTCCGGTCCGGTATTGCTGGCACTCGTATTAGATACCGATTCAGAACATCCCGCTTTTATTAATGGAATTTTTATGACGATGAGTTTTGGCATTAGTTCGCTAATGGTTTTATTGATAGGATTTTTGGGAGATCGCTTTGGATTGGTAATAACTTATCGGTTTTGCGCCATCATCTCGATTGCTTCGATCCCATTTATTTTAATGCTTCCAAAAACAGATAAGTCAATTGAATAGAAAATTGAAGAATCTTGATGTCTTTAAATCAGAAAAAAAACTTGCTGATTTTACCAATATATAATTTAGAGGTTATCATGAAAAATTTAATGATTAGCCACAGTTATCTTAACGCTACCAAAAAATAATAAAGGAGTTCAAAATGAATAATTATGATGTAATCATTATCGGTGGAGGTCCCTCAGGAATCATCACCGGAATAACAGGTAAAAAACAAAATCCCGAAAAACGTTTTTTGCTGATCAAAAAAGAAGAAAAAGGATTAGTCCCATGTGGAATCCCTTATATTTTCTACGATCTAAAAGATATTTCTCAGAATGCAATGGGTGCTAAGCCGTTCATTGATGTCGGAGGAGATGTACTAATTGATGAAGTTACGGATATCAATATTACCGAGAAGATTTTAGAAACCAAAAATGGGAATAAGCTCCAATATGGAAAACTGGTCTTTGCAACCGGTTCAACACCTATAATTCCAACCTTCATAAAAGGATACGACTTGGAGGGAGTAGAGTACATTAACAAAGATTATTGGTACATCGATAAGCTAAAAAAGAAAACTGATGAAGCCAAGAATATTGTAGTAATCGGTGGTGGTTTTATTGGTGTGGAAGTTGCTGAACAGCTTGCAAAATTTAAGGATAAAAATGTATCTCTTGTGGAAATGGAAGAGTTCTGTCTTTATCACGCTTTTTCTAAAGAAGTCGTTGAAAAGGCTGATGAGATCATCCGGAATGCCAATATAAATCTCTACACAAACAACAAAGTTAACGAGATAATCGGTGAAAACGGAAAAGTAAAAAGCGTAAAACTTGTGAATGGAAAAGAGCTAAAAGCCGATATCGTGATTGCTGCCGTTGGCTATAAACCAAACACGAAATTAGCCCAAAAAGCAGGATTAGAGATTAACAGCAATGGAGCAATCAGGTGTGATAATTATTTGCGTACACTAGAAAAAGATGTTTTTGCAGTAGGAGATTGTTCGCAAACAATTGGATTTATAACAGGTAGAACAGATAATATTATGCTTGCCTCTACTGCCACTGCTGAAGCAAGAATATTAGGCTATAATCTTTTTGGGATCAAACTCCTCAGAAATTTTATAGGAACACTTTCTGTTTTTTCTACAGAAATTGGTGGAATGGTTTTCGCTTCAGCAGGTACAATTGAGCAAAGTGCAAAATACTCAAACATTGAATATGTAACCGGAAAATTTACAGATGTTGATAGACATCCGGGTACATTACAAGGTGCAAAACAATTGATGGTAAAATTGATAGTATCTCCCCATACAGGAACAATTATCGGTGGAGAAATGTATGGTGGAAAATCTGTGGGAGAACTTATTAACGTAGTTGGTCTGGCTATTCAAAAAGAGGTTACTGTTTACGAACTGATCTCTTACCAAATCGGTACGCATCCACTTCTTACTACAGCTCCAACAAAATATGTTCTTATTAAAGCTGCAGAGATGACTATAGCACAAATGAATAAATAGTACAGGTAGAATCTTGTATCCAAGTCCCAGCTTGAATATGTTCTTAGAATTAACCTTGAAAAGGCTAAACAAGAAGAAAATCTGAAAAAAGCCTTTTCAAGGTTTTGTATTTGCTTACTTTTTTATTGACCTGCATATTTGAACTTATTCTCTGGTCATTGGAGATAATATGAAAATCATTGCAATAATCACCGCCGGTGGTAGCGGGGAAAGAATAAAGAGTGAAAAGAAGAAGCAGTTCATTGAAATAATGAACCGTCCTCTTCTATTCTGGACTATAGATAAATTTGCTGATCATCCTGATATTAACCGAATCATTATCACTTTACCTCAAGATGAAATTGAAATTTATAAAACTATTATTGAGAGAGAATACAATGGATTTCCCATCTCTATTATTGCCGGCGGGAAGATGCGTCAAGACTCAGTTTATAATGCACTTGCCCTCTGCCCTGAAGATACTGACCTCGTTCTAATTCATGACGGTGTACGACCCTTTATTTCGCAAAACAGTATTTCCGGATTGATAAAAAAAGCACAGCAGAAAAAAGCTGTAATCCCTGTAAGCAAAGTAAAAAATACAATAAAAAAAATCGAACAAGATAAAGTAATAACAACCGTAACGAGAGAAGATATAATCAATGCATTTACTCCACAGGTTTTTCAATATAAATTAATAAAACAGTGTCATGACGAAGCAAAAAAAATAGATTTATATTGCACTGATGATGCAGCTTTACTTGAACATTTTGGACACACAGTTTATACTTTGGAATGTTCTTCACATAATATCAAGATCACAGATCAATTCGATCTGGAAATTGCTAAATTTATAATAAAGAATAACCTTTTATGAAAAGGTAAATAAAATTGGACAGGATGAAAATTGAAAAAATAGAGTGAGAGAAAAAAATATGATCTTGTTTATCATGTTGATCCCGTCAGAAAAAATTTAGACAGGATTTACCGGATGGACAGGATAAAAAACTGAAAAATAGAGTGAGAGAAAAAATTAGGAGAAAATAAATGAGAATGAACAGATTGAAAAATCTGAAAATAACAATATCAATTCCTTTATTTGGAATTGGTTGTGGAGTACTGGGGTTGAGTATGTTCAAAACAACATTGAAGCTTGGTGAATATGCATCAACTCTATTGAAAGCACTTGAATATCGTGGTTATGATTCAACCGGAGCAGTGTTCCAAAAAGATAAAATGGAAGTAACCCTGCTCAAAGATGTAGGTGCACCAAGCACTTTGGTAAAAACTTTGGGGATCGAAAAGGAAGCCGGAAAAATATTTTGCGGACAGGTACGTTGGGCAACTTTTGGAAGTGTAACCAAAAAAAATGCTCAACCACACATTGTTAAATGTAAAAATTTTATTTACGGAGCTCATAATGGAAATATCACAAATACCCGCGAACTCAAAAATTTCCTGCTTTCGGAAGGACATAATGTTATTTCTGACAATGATGGAGAAATGCTTGTTCATATTATTGAGCATTATTTTGAAAATGAACTTAGCAAAATAGAAAGTTCGGAACGTACAAATGAGAAGATCAGAAAGCAATGTATGAGAAAGGCAATAATCCGCGGAGCCAAAAAAATAGTAGGTTCTTATGCAGCAGTTATTGTAGATCCGGTTACCAAAACAAGTTATGCAATAAAAGCAGGGAGTAGTTTATATTTTGGCATTGGTTCAATTGATGGGAATCGCTTCGGTCTTGCTTCCTCCGATCTTACTGCAGTCCTCAAATTCACAAAAAAACTTATCAACCTTCATGAAGGAGAATGTGTTGAATTCCAAAATGATAATTTCAATGTTTTTGCATTCAGGCACCTTAAAATCAAACGAGCCGGACAAGATGATCTCAATTATAAACCGGGAGATACGATCTCAAAAATAGCTGTCCGTTCCAAATTAAGAGCAGAAGACACAGAGCTTTTACCACCTTTTGAGTATTTCATGGAACAGGAAATCTACGCAGAAACCGAGTCTTCGGGTAAACTTATCAAGCTCTTTAAAGGTGGTTCCAATACCGGTAGAAGAATGCTTGAACTTCTTAAGAAAGAAAAAATTCTAATTGTGAAAGAAAAACTGCATAAAGAGATTACAGAAATCGATGATTTCAAAAAACAGCAGAAAATATTCTCAGATTTTGCAAAATCTAAAATTGCTGAAGAATTTTATGAAAAAGTTAAACAAAATTATACAGCAATTTATAATGAACTTGTAAAAGAAAATTTTAAAAAGAAATACTTTTTCTCCAGTAATATGAATTTATTTTTAGAATTAATGAATTCTGAATTTAATAAAAAGCGTCTTCTTCTTGCAAAAGCACTGGATTCAATTTCTGAAATGATAGATGTGAAAGAATTTGATGAAAGCGTCATGCATTTTCTATCCATTGCTGAAAACACATTTAAAAAAAATCGTAATATTTATACAATTGCCTGTGGAACTTCTTACCATGCTACATTGGTTGCAGCACTATTCTTTAATGAGATAGCCAACATCGAAGTTATTCCCATTTTACCTGGGAATTTCAGAGGTCAATATTCTAAAAGTTTACAAAATGATGATGTGATAATTGGTGTTTCACAAAGTGGCGAAACTAAAGATCTTATTGATATCTTTAACGATATCGAGCGTTCTGATCTGGATATTAAGAAAGTTGTATTAGTGAATAACATGAATTCAACTCTGGGTCAGGAGAAAAGTGATGTTTCTATTCCTATTTCATGTGGTCCCGAAATTGCAGTTCCGGCAACAAAAAGCTTCATTAATCAAATTACCCTGTTCTATTATTTAGCGGTTAAAATAGCTGAAATGAAGTTAAATAATATCGAGGATAAGAATTCTCCTGAATATTTGAAATTGAAGAAAAAAGTTGATTTCCGCCGAAATTCAATAGTGAAGATACCACAATTAATTCAGGAAACTATCCAAACAACAAAAGAGCAGATTGAATTTGTAGCCGGAAAAATATATATGGAACCTTCAATGCACATTTTGGCAACCAAGATAACCGGAGTAGCCAAAGAAGGCGCACTTAAAATTCGTGAAACTGTATTGAATCACACAGAAGGCGGAGAAGCTTCCGAGTTTAAACACGGTCCCAATACTATTTTAGGAAAGAATACCGTTTTTGGAATAAAAAATATCAAAACAATAATAAAACATTATAACAAGATCATAGAAGAAATGGAGGCACACTCTGAAGAAAAAAATATCTCCTATAATGAACGAAGAAAGATCACTCTTGCGATAAGTAATTATGTTTTTTCAAGATCTTATCCTTTCAATCTTTCACAAAAAGCATTAACACTTTTTAAGGAGATCATTGAAGATTATGACTTCTTTGAAAATGCTTACAGAAACTATCCGCTTATTTATGTTACGGGACCTGATGAAAGAGATATTAATTTAACAATTTCCCAGATCAATACACATAAGATCCGTGGCGGTGACACATTCATTATTGCGGAAGAAAATGATAAATTATTAGAAAATGCTCATCTGAATCCGCATGATAAAGGATATTACGGGTGGGGATATATCACCTTGCCCCGAACTGGTGATTCATTAATGACAACTTTTTCTTCTACTATTGTTCTTCAGTTGTTAGCACTTAAAATGAGTATAAAAAAAATGGAATATCTGGATAGATTAAGCATCAAAGACCATGGTGTTCATCCCGATGTGCCGAAAAATGTTTCAAAATCAATTACGGTAGATTAAACTAATTAATTAAATATGGAGTGTTATAAAATGCGAATTGGATATGGATATGACGTTCATAAATTAGTAGAAAATCGGAAGCTTATATTGGGTGGAATAGATATCCCTTTTGAAAAAGGATTGCTTGGACATTCCGATGCAGATGTTCTTGTTCATGCTGTTATTGATGCCACCTTAGGCGCAGTTGCAAAAGGTGATATCGGGCTGCTGTTCCCGGATGCAGATAACAATTACAAAGATATCGATAGTAGAATATTACTTAGAAAAACTTATGAGATAATGCAAGATTCAGGCTATAAAATTGGAAATATAGATGCAACGATTTGTGCTCAACAACCAAAACTGCAAAGCTATATTCCGCAGATGCTTGAGAATCTGGCTTCCGATCTGCAAACCGATATTTACAATATTTCCATTAAAGCAACAACCGAAGAAGGAATGGGTTTCACCGGCGAAGGGAAAGGTATATCTGCAACTGTTGTTATTCTTTTAGAATCATTATGAATTTGGCTTGACATCGATATGACAATGTATTCTTTTGTATTCGTATAGAATACAAAGGGGGTTAATATGAATGTGCTGACATTACGTTTACCGGAAGAAATAGAAAAAAAATTGAAACTTAAAGCACAAATTGAACATCGTTCTGTATCTGAACAAATAAAGAAGTATTTATCTGATGCTATTCTCATGGAAGAAAATCCTGATTTACCTCTTTCATTTATCAAACAGACGCTGGAAGCAAAAGCTGAAATCAAAGCAGGTTTGGGACAAGAATATCAATTTGGACATATATCGTGACAAAAATATTTACCTCAAATCTATTTCTTAGATTCAAAAAAAAATCTTCAAAAAAATTACAATTAGAAATTGATAAACAGGTAAAAATCATATGCAATAATCCTAAAATTGGAGAGCTAAAAAAGGGTGATTTGAAAAATATTAGAGTCCTTAAATTTACATTTGCAAAACAATTATTGTTGCTTTCTTATGAGACTAAAAACAAAACACTCTTTTTATATTCCATTGGAAGTCATGAGAATTATTATAAAAAACTTAAAACATATTTGAGGTAATTTTTCATGAAACCTGAACTACTCCTGCCGGTTGGAAATACTGAAGCATTTTATGCTGCTGTAGAAGGCGGTGCTGATGCAGTATATTTAGGACTCAGACATTTCAATGCACGAAACAGAGCAAAAAATTTTATGCTTAATCAATTGCAATCCATCTTAACCGAATCAAAGAAAAATGGGATTAAAGTATATTTAACACTTAATACATTAATAAAGAATTCAGAACTTCCAGTTTTACTCGATGTCCTTTATCAGGTTTCCCAAACTTCTCTTTCATCAATAATAATTCAAGATTGGGGTGTTTATTATCTCGTGCGTAAATTCTTCCCCGATATCATACTTCACGCCAGCACGCAGATGGCTTTTCATAATTCAATTGGAACCGAGTTTGCTAAACGTAAAAACTTTGAACGTGTGATCATGGCAAGAGAACTAACACTGGAAGAATTGAAAATAATCAGCCGAAAAAGTAAGATCGAGTTAGAAATATTTACGCATGGAGCATTGTGTTATTCATTTTCCGGATTATGCCTTTTCAGTAGTTTTCTGGGTGGAATGAGTGCAAATAGAGGTCAATGCAGACAGCCCTGTAGAAGGAAATTTAACTCTGGCGGGAAAGAGGATTATTTTTTTAGTTTAAAGGATAATCAACAGATCGATATCGTGCCAGAGCTAATGAAGCTGGGAATATCATCATTAAAGGTTGAAGGAAGAATGAAGTCTGCCGAATATGTTAATCGAGTTGCAAAGGCATATCGCATGGTTATTGATGATCCCAACAAAATGGAGCAAGCTAAACTGCTTCTCACTTACGATATGGGAAGAGAAAAGACTTCATATTTCTTAGGTGGAAATGTATCAAATGCCATTACTGAAAATCCATTCATCGGAATTCATATTGGAGAAGTAACTAAAACCAAAGGAACAGAGTTTTCTTTCATAACTTCCGAGAAACTCAAACAAAACTACCGAATTCGTGTTCAACCAAAGAATGGAATGGATAGCAAAGCGATAAAGCTGAAAATTGAGTATGGTTTTACTGATGTAGAAAAAGGTGGAATTGCTAATTTGAATTTTCCGCAGGAAAGCTTTCAGAAAGGAGATAAAGTATTTCTTATTGGAGCACCTAATAAAAAATTCCGCACAAAATTCCAGTTAGATGGAAAAAAGCTAAAGCTTTCTCTGCCAACAAAGAAAAAACAAAATATCCTTAATAGAATTGGATCAGAGAAACGACTACACCGAGATGAATTATTTATTCGGATCAATTCTTTGCGCTGGTTACGAAAATTGTATCTGGATAAATTCGATCTACTCATCTTGAATTTAACAAAAAGTGAATGGCGTCAATTTGATCTAAGATCATCTTTCATGAAAAAGAATATTCACAAATTCATTATTGAACTTCCAAAGTTCATACCTGAAGATGATGTAACCTACTATCGTGATCTCTGTTTGAATTTTTCAAGGCAGGGAATTAAGAATTTCATGATCAGTCATATATCACAAAAATTATTATTACCAATTGGAATTAGGTCATCGGTTAATGAAAATGTTTATACACTCAATGATGCTGCAATTCAATTTTTAAAAGAAGATAATGTAGCTTTATATATTTACCCATATGAATTTGATTATCAAAATCTTGTAATTGGTAAAGACAGAAATGGAATTGTCCCTTTGTATTTTTATCCTGAACTTTTTCACTCAAGAATGCCGGTTAATATTGGTAATCCTGATTCTGATGGTTATTCACATTTCAAAGATAGAGATCATTTTTTTAGGAAGATTGTTCGTGATGGTGTTACAATTGTTATTCCCGAATTACCTGTTTCCTTTTTCCAATATAAAGATGATGTTCACAAACAAGGTTTCCGTCGTTTTCTTATAGATCTTTCTTATGAGAAACCTTCACAGAACACATTTAATAGATTACAGAAAAAATATAAATATTCTGAAGCAGAGCAACCGGGATATGGATTTAATTTTAAGTTAGGACTGAGTTGAGCAAAAAAAAAGCTCGATCAATTGATCGAGCTTTTACTGATTTTTTTTGAGTTAAACTCTCGTAACGTTTATGGCTCTTGGACCTTTATCGCTTTCTTCAACGTCAAAAGTTACTTTTTCGCCTTCGTTAAGTGTTTTGAATCCATCACCACTAATGTTTGAATGATGACAGAAATAATCGTTACCATCTTCACATGATAAGAAACCAAAACCTTTCTTCTCGTTAAACCATTTTACTGTGCCGTTTTTCATTTTTCTCTCCTACTAATTTTGCGGGTTTTATCCCAAGTGAAATCATCTCAATACTTCATAATTAATTCCATAAAACTATGGGATAAAATTTACACGTATAAAAATGCTTAATCACATGGAACCAAAAGATAAACACTAACTAATTTGTCAACATCAATTTATAAAAAAATTGACCGGTAAACAGTAAAAGTATCCACCCGTTTTTATTTTTTCAATATCTTTAATATAATCATCAACTATGATAGGTTTAAAATTCCAATTATTTTGCCAAGTTTTTTTCTTTTCATTCTTGAAAATATCTTTAGGAGT
>JAUVLU010000033.1 GCA_030600585.1 Candidatus Cloacimonadota bacterium
ATCACACCCCTCAAAATAGTTATCACTGATTTCTACGTAAGCTTGATCAATATCTATACCATTATTACCACCGATGAAACGGTTGTTCTTGATGTAAATTGAACCAGAAGTAGCAGTAGTATTTTCAATACCGTTTTCGCAGTTAATAAATTCATTAAAAAAATAATTACCATAAGATCTAACACCTTGGCAATTATATACACTGTTAAAAGGGAAAAATAGATCTTCAGCATAAACTGCTTGATAATTACCATTTCCTTCAAATGTATTATTAGCTATTAGTACAAATGGAAAATCGTTATTGTCAAAACGATATGATTGAATATGGACGCTCCACATATCATACATAAAAGGATTAATATTTTCATCTAATATGAAACTATTATTGGTTATTTCCAATACCTTCGTATCTCTTTCTGAACTTATCCCTACACAATTATTTAAAAAATTACATCTCCTAATAATTGCTCTACCATTACGTAAAGATAATGGACCTTTGGCAACAAGACCAACTACTATTCCAATAATAGCAGAATAGCTAAAGTCACAATATTTAAAAATACTCATATCTGCATTTTCGGTGAAATACATAGTACCCCAAGCATAATTAGGGTCATTTTGTAATCTTGTAAAAATAATTTTATTTTCTTCATCACCTTCTGCAATTATTTTACCATCAACCCAGAACATTTTGGCAATATTAGTTCCGTTCTGATACGAGAAATTTTGATCAAGTTCTTGCCAACTTGTACAAGAAGCGCCGCTAATTTTTATGTCAGTGCCAGGTAAAATCGTTAGAGTAACACCAGAATCAACATAGAGATTTTCTGTAACGAGGTAAGGGTTATTTTCAGGAGACCAGGTCGTATCTTCGGTTAAATGACCACCTACTTCAATTGCGAAAGCAATTGAAAAAGCAGAAAGCAATCCGGCTACGCAAAGTAAAGCAAGAAGAATATTGCTGCGCCGTGACAAGAAAGCAAAAAGGAGAAAATAAAATCTCATAAGACCTACCTACCAAATCTAATTAATCAAATCTCTGAATCTATTATTCTCAGGTCAAGAAAAAGTGTTTCTACCCGCATTCGATTGAATACGGGTAGAGATTTAGTATCGACTCGTAAAGAATAACGAGTCGAAACGACATCCTCTACTTCGAGTCATCGTCGCTTTAGCATAGGATATAACTAACACACCCCACGACTAAAGTCGCACCCCTCTTAAGAGAGGATTACTTGAGAAGCAGCATTTTCTTTATTGCCCAATAATTTTCCGTTTTGAGCTTATAAAAATATATTCCTGAAGAGACAGGTTGGTTATTGTCATCAGTTCCGTTCCATGATATGGAGTAGTGGGAAAGCGACTCCGTCGCTTTTGCATCAAAACAATTGATGCACTCCAAGATATCAAAAGTTTTTACTTTCTGACCTTTGATATTATAAATTTCAAGAGTCACAAAATCGGAGTTTTGTGGTACTGAAAACGAAATTGTTGTTTCTGGATTAAACGGATTTGGATGATTGGTGAGAAACGGTTTTTCTGCCGGCACGATATTGTTATCCACACCCACTTCCCCGATCTCTTCCAATAATTGCGTCATAAACAATTCAGCATCATTATTATAGATAAAATAGAGTGGGAAACCAAGCAGAACAAAATAACCTTCCGGTTGAGCTTTCAATGCACAATTTTCTCCGATATATTGATTTCCGGCAACGCCGTCATATTGATAGATACCATTTGTAGATTCAGGGAAAATCGCAATATATGGAAGCATCCCATTAAAAGGAATGTGAACTTTATCTGGATCAACATTTATATCTTCATATTCATCGGAAAAAGCACCGGTAAATCCCCATTCATATACTTGCTGAACACTACTGCAATTAAGAAAATCAGATTTAAAGTAATCCGGAATTTGCAATGCTGTTTTCCATCCGGAAATAATTAAATTCCCACCTCCGGCCAGATAACAGCCGAGAGCATTTAGATTATCATTAATATGATGACTGATAATGTCATCATCGTGATAGATGATAGTAGAAAAGTTCACGATGTATTCCAGATCCAGTTCACCTTCATCAGCATAATCGTAAGCGGTAAAATTGCAATTGATAATATCTTCATAAAACTCATCGACCGTTGCATCATCGGGATTTCCCTGAGTTCCATTATTATCATTTGTTTCATCGATAACCAAAATTCCCTGATCAAGTGGAAAATTTAGAGGAGTAGCTTCATAAATATCTGAGAATGGAGTTTCATAAAATTCATCTTTTACTGCTTTAAGTTTGTAATAATATGTAGTCCCGTTTACAACATCATTATCTGTGTATGAGGTTTCGGTTATTATATCCGAATTGATTATCACAAAAGGTTCTTCAGGAGATTCTGCACGATACAGATTATAGCCGTCAATTCCAACTTCCGGCCAAAATTCGTTCCAAAATACAATAACACTTTCATCCGCCGAATAAGCATTATTTATTTCAGCTTGCATATATGTATTACCTAAAGTAATAACCCAATTATTAGGATCAAATTCAATTGAAACAACTTCAGGTGAACTAAAAGGGCGAATAGATTGTAAGGGTGAATTGGGAGCAGCCTGAACAAGAATTGAATCGTGGTAAGATTCATAATTTATATGCATTGGAACATCGAGATAAAATTCGGTATCGGTGTTGGATGATGTCTCCACGAAAGTCATGATTACGCCTGTATTCAGATCAGTAAAATATGTATATTCCATACTTGGAAGTCCCGGCTGATATATCCATTGCAGGAAAAACTGATCGAGATCTATTCCGCTAACATTTTCGCATACTTCCTGAAAATCATCTGTGATCACATTCCCATTATGATATTCAGCAAAATATGTCTGTAATATTTGGAAGAAGATTTCATCACCTGTTTTCAAGCGGAGCATATGCAGAACTGCTGCCGGTTTTTCATAAGTTGCCGGAGTGAAATAAGCACCTGCCGGAGGGTCGTAAACAGTATGCGGTGAATTCCCGCCCCAGCCGATATAATATTGTTGGATTGATGTGTAAACATAAGCTACCATTGCTTCGAATCCCTGCCAGGCTTCCATATACAGCGCTTCCGAATATGTGGCAAATCCTTCTGAAAGCCAGATATCCTTCCATGTAAGACATGTTAAACAATCCCCGAACCAATGATGGGAAAGTTCATGAGCAATAATTGTTTCATAAGTATGATTACCTGTTATTAAATAACTTGCAAGTGTTGTCATTGTTTGATGTTCCATAGCGCCGTATGTAGCAAAATTAGTTACGGCATTTCCATATTTCTCAAACGGATAATCACCAAAAAGACCGGAATATGTTTCCATCATAAAAGGCAGGTTGGAAAAATCTTCTGTCGCATTTGCCACCATGCCGGAAGGAACGAAGTTCTGAATTGGAATATCTCCGAACCAGTCATTCAATTCCACATAATTTTGAGCAACGATAGAAACAAGATAGGTTGCCATCGGATTTTCTCCATTCCAGTTGTGAGTACAGGTTCCATTCCCGTTATTTACAACAGAATCCAAAATTCCATTACTTGCAACTTCCCAATCATCCCGCACTGTAATATGCAGATCTACTTCGGCTTTATCCCACGGGTGATCATAACATGCCCACCAATATCGGGAAGCATTGGGATCGGAAATAGTGAATATATGACTTGTATCGAAATACATCCCCAGTCCATCCCAAATAGGATTACCGGAATATTCTACCATTGTTGTAAATTGCTCTCCGGGATTTACAGTTCCAAGCTCAATTGTAATTACACTGCCGTCATAATTATAGCTTGCCGCACTTCCATTTAATTGAACATCAATAACTGTCATTGCTTCTAATTCATAACAGATCTCGGTAAGCACCTCTTCCGCTTCTACTGTTGCTGTCACAGTTCCGGCAATATAGTCGTTCACCTCATCTAATTCCATTGTGATGTCGTAATATAATATATCAAAACCATGAGCAGAATCGGCTCGCGTCATTTCATACTCAACACCCGGTATTGAGGTTTTATGTCTATCATACCGAGGATGAGCATAAACAGAAACTATTAACAATAAGAATAAAAATATTATTGTGATTTTTTTCATTTTTCCTCCAGAAACTATCTTTTGGTTTAGTTTTTCCTAACTTAAATAACATGCAACTAATTTTTCTAAAATTAATATTTTTGACTTAATAATTTTAATGTCAAAAATAAGCTTATAGATGTGTTTTAAAGTTGGCAAGGTTTGAAAAAAAAACGAGAAAAAGTGTCAACGGTTTGTCATTTTCCTGCAAGCTAACATATTTTAGAGATTTATAATAGAGTTATTTCCAAAATATTTCAAACTAAAATTACACATTTTTACACATTACGTTTGGTCCAGTTTTCGGGGACAACGTCAATTAAATCCATATTTTAAATGAGATATTATTTCACCAGTAAGAGCATTAACAATTACTTTATAAGAACCATCATATTCCGTTCCTTTATATGTTAAATAATAAGTTGAATATTGCAGTGATAATTCACCAAGCTTACCTACTGAATAATATAACTTAGTATTTTTAAATATATATTCATCCGGAAGATCAGCTTCTATTCTGATTTGTTCTTCAATCTGATTTTCAGTATATTGAGGATAAATATCAGTTGATAGATCAGGATAACAGATTGAACTACATCGTTTAAATGTTCCATTTGCTTTATAAGTAATTCCTATACCAGAATTATTAACCTCAATACCATTGATAAATTGAGAATATACTACAACCCATTCAGCTCTATCTGAATATTTTAGTTTCCTAACACTTGTCCTTAATAATTGATTTCTTGGAATATTTATCAAATCAATAATTTCATCAAGAATTTGATTTGCAGAAGAGATAGCACTAATTGAATCAACTACAGGAGTACAGGCAAATTTACCTACTATTTCATCTAATGAGGCTCGATCATCATGAAATTTAATATTCCCTGCAAAGCCAGTTCTATCTTTAAAAGAGTCAGCTTTTTCTCTTAATTGTTGTTTCCATTCTTTTACCCATTCTTTTTCACTTTCGGTTTGATGGGTCATAATACCCATTTGCATATCCTCAGAAGAAATTTTACTTTTATAGTAATATTTGTTATAAGATTCCTGAGAGAATAATGTTACGATTGACATTAGAAAAAGTAGTAATATTATTACTCCTTTTTTTATCGAGAAAGTGGAATCCAATCTAGTCTTTTTCATTTTCTTATCTCCTTCTTGTCACGCTGTAGTCCCAAAAATCGGGACGTAGGCGGATATTTTTTCTTTTAAAATATTTTTGTACCGACAGATACACCAAACACGAAATTGTTTCCAAACTCACTACTCTCATATTTATTTACCTTGAAATAAAAGCTTGATAGTTCCTGATCAAATTCAAATTTTAAATAAAAGAAATCAAGCATATTTAACTTTACCCCTGCAAAAAAATGAGCAAAAGGGAAAATACCATCTACAAGTTTGTCAAACTCATCATAAGACCAACCATCTAATGATATTTCACCGTTGGAAAAACCTAATCCAAATCCATAAAAGGGACTGAATATTTTGTTATTTGAAAAATATCTTGATCCATTTAAATAATATTTACTCTCCCAAATTGTATGATTTTGTGATTCAGACCAGTCGTTATCCCCAAATCCCAATTGCAATTCATTAAAGATCCAGATGTTTTTGTTAAGATTTATATCAAATGACATTCCACCTTTACCGGAAGGAGACACATCCATAGACATCTCATATCCTAAAGTATTCTTTTTTAGATAAAACTCAGGATCATCTTTTTTTTGGTTCTGATATATAAAACCTTGATATAATCCAACAATTGCCCCACTTAGCATTGCAACTTTACTTACTTCCCAAGAATAATTAAAACTGGATTCAAAACTTGAAGTTAATTCGAAATCTTTTACTTTATTATAATTATAACCTCCCCATAATCCTATCACCATTCCAACCGTTCCCCAACGAATTGTACCTTTTATGGGTTGATTAATACGGTAATCCTGGATAATGGGAACCTTCTCATAAAACGGTATCTCATTCTTGATCATTTCCTCGGTCACTTTTGTGGTCTCTGCTGCTAATAAAGATATTAGAAACAGGAAAATAATTACTACATTTTTTTTCATTTTCTCTCCGGATATATTTTTTGAGTTTAGTTTTTCTAATGCCGAAATTATATGCAACCAATTTTTCTAAAATTAATATTTTTATTTGACAGAAAATCGGTTATCTTATCCTCAGCACTCGTTAGATATGATTGCTAAAAATGTAAAAAAATAAATAGGAGGCTATAAAAATTATGGCAAAGCAAATGAAATTTAGTCACAGTTCAAGAACCGCTATGAAGAAAGGGGTTGATGAACTTGCTAACGCTGTTAAGGTCACATTAGGACCCAAAGGCAGAAATGTTGTATTAGATAAAAAATTCGGTTCACCACTCATCACCAAAGATGGTGTTACGGTAGCAAAAGAGATCGAACTGGATGACCCTTTTGAGAATATGGGTGCTCAACTCGTAAAAGAAGTTGCAGAAAAAACTCATGATGTTGCAGGTGATGGGACTACTACAGCAACGATCCTTACTCAGGCAATTATTGAAGAAGGACTTAAACACGTAACCGCAGGTGTAAACCCAATGTATTTAAAAAGAGGAATTGAAAAAGCCTCAAGAGTTGTTACCGAAAGGATCAAAGAACTCAGTATGGAAACTAAAGATAATGAGAAGATAGCACAAATCGCTGCAATTTCCGCTAATAACGACAAGGAAATTGGAGATCTTATCGCTGAAGCAATGAAAACCGTTGGCGAGGAAGGTATCATCAATGTAGAAGAAGCTAAGTCTATCGAAACTTCTTTAGATAAAGTTGAAGGTATGCAATTTGATCGTGGTTATCTTTCTCCTTATTTTGTAACAGATCCCGATAAAATGGTCACAGAATTTGATGATCCCTACATTTTGCTTTTCGATAAAAAGATCAGTGTAATGAAAGACCTGCTCCCAATACTTCAGGAAGTTGCACAAACAGGAAAGCCGTTTTTAATTATTTCCGAAGATATCGAAGGCGAAGCACTCGCAACTCTGGTTGTAAATAAACTTCGCGGGACATTGAATGTAGCTGCTGTAAAAGCACCCGGATTTGGTGACAGACGTAAAGCCATGATGGAAGATGTAGGTATTCTTACCGGTGGAACCGTAATTTCCGAAGAACTGGGTAGAAAACTTGAATCAGTTAAAATTGAAGATCTTGGAACAGCGAAAAAAGTAATTATAGATAAAGAAAACACGATCATCAGAGAAGGTGCCGGAAGTACGGAAGACCTTAATGCACGTGTGAAGCAGATCAAAGTTCAGATCGACAATACAACTTCTGATTATGATAAGGAAAAGCTTCAAGAAAGACTCGCTAAACTTTCAAGCGGCGTTGCAGTTCTCAAGATCGGTGCAGCAACAGAAACCGAAATGAAAGAGAAAAAAGCAAGAGTTGATGATGCACTTCATGCTACCCGCGCCGCAGTTGAAGAAGGAATTGTTGCAGGTGGAGGTGTTACACTTATCTACGCTGCAAGAGCAATTGATGAAATGAAGCATGAAACTCACGAAGAAAAAGTTGGCGCAGAAATCCTTAAAAACGCATTAACAAAACCTGCTTATCATATTGCAGCCAATGCCGGTGAAGAAGGTGCTCTCATCGTTGAGAAGATCAAGAATTCTAAAGATATTCATTTTGGGTTCAATGCTGCTATTTCTAAATTTGATGACCTCTTTAATACCGGTATCATCGATCCGGCAAAAGTTGTTAGAAGCGCTGTACAGAACGCAACCAGTATTGCAGGTCTCTTCCTTACCACAGAATGCATAATTACAGATATTAAAGAAAATGAACCGGCAATGCCTCCTATGCCAGGTGGTGGAATGGGTGGAATGCCCGGGATGATGTAGATCACAACCGAACATAAATAAATTAAAGGGGGAGAATTTTCTCCCCTTTTTTTATTTGCTAATGTGCTACTTTACTTGCTAAAAAAGGCTTGACATCAAAAACTTCGCTTTTTTTTATACTCTGCGTTGCCGAAGTGGTGAAATTGGTATACGCAGTGGATTCAAAATCCTCCGAGCAATAGCTCGTGCCGGTTCGATTCCGGCCTTCGGCACCAGATTTTTTAGGAGGTTCTTTTATATATAAGTTGTCGCATTTTCTGTTTTAATCTTTACCTAATATAATAGACTGGAGGAATCAATGAAAAGTAAAGTAATCATCCTAACACTCATCTCAATTATGCTTATAC
The DNA here is from genome assembly GCA_030600585.1 of Candidatus Cloacimonadota bacterium. Taxonomy (GTDB): domain Bacteria; phylum Cloacimonadota; class Cloacimonadia; order Cloacimonadales; family TCS61; genus Tenebribacter. Next base: position 8,342 of record JAUVLU010000033.1, read on the forward strand.
CTATTACCGCAAATGCAATCTCCGAAGCCGCAGTTATGCTTCTATTAATTGAACCAAGCGCACGAACAGGTGGAATGGGACAGGCATATGTTGCACAAACTGATGACGCATTTGCCGGATACTGGAACACAGGCGCAATGGCTTTTAATAGAAAGAAACAATTTGGTAGTATGTTCTCAAACTGGTTTGGTAAAATATTCAGTGATATGTATTATTTTCATCTTGCCGGGAATAACTATATAGAAGATCTGGGAAATGTAGGATTCACCGCAACTTATATGACTTATGGTAAGATGGATCAAACTGATGAAGATGGTAATCTACTTAGCACTTTTGAGAGTTATGACCTTGCTGTAGCAGCAACATACGGTTATCAGGTAAGTCAAAATACCGGTATTGGACTTGCTTTTAAATTTATACTTAGTGATCTTGCACCTGCAATGGATAATAATCAAACAGAAACTGGTGTTAAGGGTCAGGGAATGAGTTATGCTTTTGATCTTGGCTTAAAACAAAAAGGTGTTGATTTGGGACAGATCCTCGTCTCTCCATACAATGGTGCTTTAAGCCTATATAATGGTATTGCTTCTTTAGGCGGATTTACAAAAGCTGAATTATCTGATTATAGCATACTAATTGATAAACTGGATTTTGGATTAAATTATCAAAACATTGGACCCAATATTACTTACATAAATGAATCTCAATCTGACCCGCTTCCAATGAACTTCCGTATGGGTTTTTCATATCGGGCTTTGGAATCTAAATACAATAAACTATGTATTAATGCAGATATGAATAAAATGCTTGCGAATAGCGACCCCATTTATAAAAGAATATTTACCTCATGGACAGATGATTTTAAAGATGGAGACTTCGACAGTATATCCAAGTTTAATAATTCAATCGAGTTCAAAGAGATAATTTGGGGTGTTGGTGCTGAATACATTTACCTTAATCTTCTTTCACTCAGATCGGGATATTTATTAGATAGAGCCGGAGAGATCAAAGGATTCTCTTTCGGAGTAGGAGTCCACTATACATTCAATAAGCTATATCTGGTTAATATCGATTATGCTTTCCAGCCCGGTGGAGATCTCCAAGACTATAATCAAACTCTGTCATTAAAACTTGAATTCTAATTCTCCTAAAAATATGAAGAAGATATTACTATCTGCTTTGATAGTTCTGATACTAATTATACCGGAACTATCTTATGCTAAGAAATTCATTATCCAAAAGGACATTACGCCGCCGGTAATAAAGCAAAAAATTCATCCTCTGGAAAAAGAATTATCTAAAACCAGAAATATCAATAACATAAACAGCAGAAATTATAATAAACTGCTCGTTTTACTTATAGATTTCCCTGAAGATAATATTTCTACAACAACCGGTACCGGAAAATTTTTGCAGGATGCGACCGGTTATTCATTTCCAATTGGAAAGCCTCCGCATGATCATACATATTTTCTATCACAAATGGAAGCATTGAAATACTATTATGATGCTGTAAGCTTCGGAACTTATCAAGTTGAAGTGGATGTTTTTCCACAACCTGTTGCCGGAGAAGATTTTACCGGTTACACTCTCCCCCATGAAATGTCATATTACAATCCAATCGGAGCAAATTACGAATTGCAGATAGAACGATTTGAACAATATTTTCTGGATTGCTTTAATACCGCCGATGAAGACGAGAACATCGATTTCGCAGATTATGAGCATTTCATGTTCATCCATGCCGGTTCTGACTGGCAGCACGATGTTTGGGGTGATTCACCTTCCGACCTGCCTTCATTCTATATAGTTGTGGGAGATGGGAAGGAAGCAATCGTAGATAATGGCACGGTAATTATTAATCATGCCTGTAATATTCCTGAAACTATAATTCAGGATTCGAGTATAGATGAAAGTGGAAGTATTCCTGTTGTTTCAAATTGGGGTGTTATTAACGCTGTAATGGTTCATGAATTCGGGCATTCTCTCGGATTTGTTGATCTCTATAATACTAAAAACAACACACCGCAAGTTGGATATTTCGATATTATGGATAGTGGAGGTTCGACTGCAATAAACATGGGTCTTGATGAAACAGGAAATCATTTAGCTGATATTTATTATACTGTGGAAGGTATTTTCCCGGCTCTGCCCGGAGCATGGTCACGCATTCTTGCCTTTGAAGATTCATATCGCGCCCGTGGAATATTGAAAGATATCGATGAATTTAAGTTTGATAGTAAAATAACCGTTCTACCGGCTGAAAAAATGTTTGATGCAACAACTATTACCGATAGCTCAGCTTATTTCATTAAAGTTCCACTTACCGATACCGAATATCTTCTTATAGAGAACAGGCAGGTTGATCCCGACGGAGATGGCGGCGCATACCCATGCACATCTGTAGATCAGCGAGTAGTTCTTTATCCAACTTACCCTTATCCGAATCCAAGCTCTGATCCAACTTACGAATACGATTATCTTCTGCCGGGATGGGTTTCCGAAAATGGAAACAGTTACGGTGGCGGACTTCTCATCTGGCATATTGATGAAAAAATTCTTTATGAAAACAATAATTTTCAGAATAATACAGTTAATACGCGTCATTCATTTAGAGCTGTGAAGATCATTGAAGCTGATGGTCTTGAAGATATAGGAAATCTAAATTCTATGTTCTGGCGTGGAACATCTTTTGAAGCATTCTATAAATACTATCCATTATTCGATGATTATGGCTGGTTTACCGGTTGGGATAACGATTATATTGTAAATAGCAGCGGTGAGATGGAATTTATCGGGACAATATTCAATGATTGTTTTAGCTCCTCAACCAAACCTGCTTTAATGACAAATGATGGAGACCCGTTTTTATACTCGATCTATGACATCAGTAGTTGCTCTATTGAATACGGAATAGAAAGAACTATGTCATTCAAATTTGGAGCGAATCTCTTCGATGTAACTCAGAAGATCGCAGAATTTGATTCTATTCGAGCTATTGGCCATGTTGGAAATTCAAATGGTTGGGCTACCTTCCCCGTATTGAATGAAGATGGAATAGATTTTATTTCTTATGTAAATCAAAGTTGGCAGGATACACTTGATGTGAATATAATTTATGACTCAACCCCAACTCAGCAAATTCTTCCAATTGATGCTGATGATGATGAAGAAGACGAATTTTACTTCGTAAACGATTCTGAACTTTCCATAATTTCACCGTATATAAATGAACTTGAAAATTATTCATCCATTCTTTCTGATGCGCCTCTATTCATCGAGGAATTTCAAACTCTTGTAATCCCTACAAATAATGAATTATATATAAATAACACAATATTAGACATACCAAAAGCACATCTTGCTTACAATGGTTTATCACTAATCGCTTCAACAGCAGAAAAACTTTATTTCATTGATCCTGAAACAGAAGATATTCAAAATACATTACTTATACCAGGAAATGGGACAATATCACATTATCCTGTTTGTTATAATGATACAAATCATAATTATAATTCCGTATTTATTCAAAATGCTGATGGAGATATTTTCAGGATCAAAAATGACGAGATTGAGGAAATATTCAAACTTTCACCATATACCTCGGAAGAGCCTTCCCAACTTGCCATCGGTGATTTCCTGAATGATGGACAGATATATCTAACTTTTGGGGCAGGAGACCGTGTTTTCGCTATAACTATTGATGGTACTTTAGCTCCCGGATTTCCCGCATATTTAGATGATAAAAAAATCAAACCTGCTGCTTACCCTCGAATTATCACCTTTAATGACGAGAATGTCATTTTGCTGGAAGAGATGGATAATGGTTTTGTTGCAATTAACAGTGATGCGGAAATAAGCATTGAACATTCTTTCTTTTGGCAAAAAGTAAATACTCTCGACCAGTTCTACTGGGATGAAAATATCCAGCAATTGCATTTCATCTATTCTGATGTCTATTCAAATCTTTATGCATCATACCTGGAAAATATTGAAGAAAATCCCATCATTTGGAATGGATACAGAAATAATGGCTATAATAGTTATTCAGGTTCAATTCAGTATCAACCAAATCCGGCTGATGCTCTTACAGCATTCTGCTTCCCAAATCCAACCAGACATGGTGAGGTTAGGGTTAAAGTTAAAAATGCTAAAGCTGAAATTGATCTGAAAGTATTTGATATTGCAGGGAATATTGTGTGGGCAGAAATAATTGAAAAAGCTGAAAACAATTCTCAAGATATCAGGATCGATACATCCAAGATGGCTTCAGGAGTTTATTTTGGAATTGTCTCGTCGGAAAAAGAAATTAAAAAAATCTCATTCGCAATTATCAATTAAGGAGTTAATAATGAAAAAGTTTTTTATGATCACACTAATGTTAATAATCTGTTCCGCTGCAATTGCGCAGGAACTTAATAACGATATTATCCAAATAAATTATGAGAAGAAATCGCTGGCTAAAGCTATGATACTCTCTTCACTTTTCCCCGGCGCAGGACAATTCTATGCTAACCGCAAAAGTATCACAACTTATATTTTCCCACTCATTGAGATTGGTTTAATAGCCGGCTACGTTATTAATTATAATGATGGATTAGATGCAGAAGCCGACTACCATGATTTTGTCGATCCTCTTTATAATAGAGCTTATCAGTATGATGCCGAGAATGACATTATCAATGATCCAATGAATAACTCAAGCTTTTATAATGACCATTTCCGTCTGGATGATGAAAATACTCAGCATTTTTACGAAGATATCGGTAAGTACGATAAATATCTATTCGGTTGGATCGACTGGTTTGATATTTATGCGCGAGGTGAAAATGGAGAATTTACATCCCCAACTTGGATTTGGAATGAAACAACAACAACAACAAATAAAATTACCGGTGTTGATACATTAAATTCGGATTCTGAATTTTATATTGGAAATGAATCAGATTACGATTTGGCAAACGGAATGTATAGCGGCTATCGTGCAGAATATATTCAAATGCGCAGAGATGCTGAAAAATTATACGACAAAGCAGAGTTATTTAGTTTTGGACTGGTTGTAAATCACATTCTTGCAGCAATTGATGCTGTACGCCTGACAAAAATTCACAACCGTGAATATCTTTCAAATACATCTCAATTGCAGATTAAATTTGCACCGATCTTCGTGAATAATAGTTTTTCTCCGGCTTTAATGTTAACCAAAAGGTTCTAATATGAAAAAATCTATACTCATCTTTCTGATCATCTCGCTTTCACTTACTCTGGCAGGAAAGGAAGTATCTGTTAAAAAAGCAATGCTTTGCTCAGTTCTCGTTCCGGGATTGGGTGAGATGTATAGTCAGAATTATACTAAAGGAGCAATTTTTTTAGTTGCAGAAACAGCTATCATATTTTCATACTTCCGCCTGCAGTCGGAACGTGATTGGGCGATAAATTCATACAAGCAATATGCTTTTTCTGTAGTCGGTGTACCAAAGGATATGGATGATTCTTATTACCAGCTTATTCAAAATTATATGAGCAGTGAAGAATACAATGATGATATTATACGCGATGCACGAAACTATTTTCTTATATATCTTACTGATCCTGAAGGTTATGAGTCATATTTGGAAGCACACTTGATCCCTGAAGAAAACTCCTGGCATTGGGATAATGACAGCGAATGGTCAGAATATATTAATCTCAGGCTGAGGAAACAGGATTATGAGATATACTCAAATTTTGCTTTTGCCGCAGCTATATTAAACAGGATCATAAGTGTTATCGATTCTGCAATGGAAGCAAAAAAATTTAATCGCTCAAATCAATATCTTGGCAAACTATCCGTTCAGCCGGATTGGAATAAAAAGGGGATGAAAATAAATTATGAATACCGTTTTTAATCGAAAACTTATATTGATTTTGTTACTTTTAACGATAGCTTCTTTGATGATAGCAAAAGAGATAAATACAAAAACCTATATGCTGCGTTCAGCTTTAATTCCGGGTTGGGGAGAACTTGCTGCAGATAATAAAAGTGGATTTATTTTTCTGGCTTCGGAAGTGTTACTTTTATCTTCCTATTTCTACTATATAGAAGAAGCTGATCTTAAAGAAAAAGCATCTTTTAACTACGCAGTCAAATATGCTCACGTCGACCCCAATATAGATCTTACAGATGAATATTACTATCATATGTCCAGATATATGAGTTCAGATTTTGATGCCGGTGGATATAATGCCTATATTGTAGAGATTGCCAAAGCAAGATACCCCGATGACCCAGAAGCTCAAACCCAATATATTGAAGAAAATTCCTATTCCGATGATGAATATTGGGGATGGGATGATGAAGATAAACAAAATAATTATTCCATTTTGCGAAAAAGAATTACTCAATATGGCGATTATGCCAAAGCTCTTACCGGAGCTGTCATTGCTAATCACATAATTAGTGCACTCAACGCATTTAGGATCAGCTCTCATTTAAAAAATTTAAATGCTCAAGTTCAATTTGATAGTAACATGAATCCGGTTTTTACATTACAATATAATTTTTAAATATATTTGGAGGAACAGAATGGCTGTTGTTGTCACTGGAAACGACCTTAAGATCGAAGATGTGTATAATGTCGCTTATGGAAAAGAAAAGGTAGAACTGCATCCCGATGCACTCAAAAGAATTACCACTTGCAGAGCATTTATTGAGAAGAAGATCGAAGAAGGCGAGATCATGTATGGTGTTAACACCGGCATAGGCGAATTTTCTGAAGTTGTTTTAACCGGTGAGCAGATCAAACAGTTTCAAAAATATTTAATCTATAATCACTCAGCCGGAATTGGTGAACCTTGCCCCATCGAGCACGTTCGTGGAGCAATGCTGGGACGCATTAATGTTCATGCTAATGGTCATTCCGGATGCCGCCCGATAATAACACAAACACTTATTGAAATGCTGAATAAAGGTGTAACTCCTGTAGTATGTGAGAAAGGAAGTGTTGGTGCTTGCGGAGATCTTGCGCCAATGAGCCAGATCGCCCTTCTATTAATGGGTGAAGGTGAAGCATATTATGAAGGCAAAAGATATTCCGGTAAAGAGGCTTTAGGAAAAGCAGGGATCGAAATTCCGGGATTAGAGGCAAGAGATGGTCTTGCAACAATAAATGGAAGTAACCTGCTTACAGCCATAGCAGCTATTATTATTTACGAAACAGAAAGATTATTTAAACAGGCAGAGATCGCAGCGGCAATGACTCTGGAAGCACTCATGGCAAATTTAAAACCTTACGATGAACGGCTTCATCAACTTCGCGGTTTTCAAGGTGCTGTAACTTCTGCCGGAAATATCAAAAAAGTTATCGAAGGTTCAGACCTGCTTAAAGGAATGAAAGTACGGGTTCAGGATGCTTATAGTATGCGTTCAACTCCTCAAGTTCTGGGTGCTGCTCGAGATCAGTTGCGTTGGACTCGAAGTCAGGTCGAGATCGAATTGAACGGTGTAGGCGATAATCCTATTTTCTTACCGGAAGATGGAATTGTTCTTACCGGAGCAAATTTCCAAGGATCTCCTGTAAGCGTTCCTGTAGATATGCTGGGAAGTGTTATTACAATGGTTTGTGTAATATCAGAGCGAAGATTAAATCGTCTTTTGAATCCTGCCTTAAGCGTTGGATTACCTGCCTTCCTTACAAAAGGTGCCGGAATGTTCTCCGGTCATATGCTGAGCCAATATACAGCAGATATGATGATCGTTGAAAATAAAATACTTTCTACTCCTGCTTCAATACAGTCAATTCCTGCTGCTGCAGATCAGGAAGATTTTGTAAGCATGGGAATGAATACTTCCCTTAAAACAAGAAAGATCCTCGATAATGCTTATGGTATTTTGGGAATTGAATTTATCGCAGCTGCTCAAGCTCTCGATTTTAGAGATTATACTAATGGTAATGGAACTCAGGCAGCGCATAAAGCTATACGAAAAATAGTAGATCATCTCGATGTGGACAGACCACTTTATAAAGACCATAATAATATGATGAAAGCTGTGAAAAATAGAACCATACTCCATGCTGTTGAAGAAGCAATTGGAGAATTGAAAACTTATTAATCGGAGAGAATTTGTGTCTGTAATGCTTACCGGAAACGATTTTACTTTAAAAGAGTTAAGCAGGATCGTATATGATAAAGAGAAAGTAGAACTTCATCCAGATTCTATTAAGAAAATCATCAAATGCCGTAATTACGTTGAAAAAATAGTAGAAGAAAATCGTGTTGTTTATGGTCTTACAACCGGATTCGGTAAATTTGCCAATATTCATATTCCGCAAGATCACATAGAAGAATTACAAAAAAATCTTATTTTAAGCCATGCAACCGGTGTTGGCAAAAACCTTTCTATTGAAGAGACTCGAGCAGTTATGCTTCTCAGGATCAATGTTCTGGCAAAGGGGCATTCCGGCATTAGATTAAGCACATTACAAACACTGATCGATATGTTGAATAAAGGAGTGCATCCATGCATTCCTGAAAAGGGATCTGTGGGTGCCAGTGGAGATTTGGCACCACTTTCTCATCTTGCATTAGTCTTACTTGGAGAAGGAAAAGCTGAGTATAATGGGAATATCATTTCCGGAAAGGAAGCACTCAAGGCAATTGGTATCGAACCTGTTGTATTAAAAGCCAAAGAGGGTCTTGCCCTGAATAATGGAACGCAGGTAATGACAGGTGTAGGAGCATTAAATTTGCTGCGTGCCGAAAGGTTATGCCAAGTTGCCGATATTATTGCGTGCATGAGCATAGATGCTCTTTTGGGAACCGGATCTGCTTTTGATGCGCTTATTCACGATCTCCGTCCTCATAAAGGACAGAAAGATTCTGCAAATAATTTAAATTCCCTGCTTAAAAAAAGTGATCTAAATCGCTCTCATAAATATTGCAGTAATGTTCAGGATGCCTATAGTCTGCGCTGTACACCTCAAGTACATGGTGCAGTTCGGGACGCATTGAAATATATTCGCAACACAATTGAGATAGAAATGAATTCCGCAACAGATAATCCACTCATTTTCCCTGATGAAGACAAAGTAATATCGGGTGGAAATTTTCATGGTGAGCCTGTCGCATTTGCAATGGATACAATGGCTTTCACGATATCTGAACTGGCAAATATCTCAGACCGAAGAATTGAGCAATTACTCAATCCTGCCCTAAATAATGATCTTCATCCTTTCCTGGCTCCTCGTCCCGGATTGGATTCAGGATTTATGATCGCACAGGTTACCTCGGCAGCACTCGTTTCCGAGAATAAAATTCTGTCTCATCCATCATCGGTAGATTCCATACCTACATCGGCAAATCAGGAAGACCATGTGAGTATGGGAACCATAGGAGCAATGAAAGCCAGGACTATTTTAGATAATGTAAGTATTGTTTTTGCAATAGAACTAATGACGGCATGTCAGGCACTTGACTGCAGGGAAATTAAATCATCACCTGCAATTGAAGCCGTGAAGAAAGAGATTCGCAAAATTGTAAAACATCTGGAACATGACCGTATTATAACAGATGATATTAATAATTTAACACAAATTATAAATTCAGACATAATACCGAAAATCGTTAAACAATTCATTAAATTAAGATAGGTTCAGTATGAAATTTAAGATCTGCATTTTATTAATTTTGATACTCATAATTTCCGGATGTGTCTATTATAACACTTTCTATAACGCTGAGAAATACTTTGAAGAAGCCCTGGAAATGGAACTTAAGGATGATGGCAAACCTACATCAAATGCAATACAAAAATATAAAAAAGTTATAAAAAAATGCGGAATTGTTCTGGAATACTATGAAGACAGCAAATATGCCGATGACGCACTTTTATTAATGGCAAAATCATTTTTCTATATTGGAAGGAATTACACTCAAACTATCTCAACATTGGAAGATATGATCAAATTCTATCCTGAAAGTGAATTAGTCCCCGAAGCAACACTTTATATAGCCCGCGCAAAATATGAATTCAGGCAGGAAGAAGAAGCGTATGATCTACTTCACGAATTTTTAATCAACAATCAATTCAAGGATCATCACCCCAAAGCTCTGCAAATTCTGGCAAATTATAAACTAAAAGAAAATGATCATGTCCAAACAGATTATTATTTAAATAGATTAATCGAAGAATATCCTGATTCAGATGAATATGAAGAGGCTTTTTTCTTACAGGGAAAATCTCAGAATGAAGCCGGAGTATATGATAAATCTAATGAGATATTCTTCAAACTGCTAAAATCTAAGGTATCAAGAAAAACTAAATTTAACGCAAAATATTTTATTGCATTAAATTACCTTTTGTTAGGAGAATATCAACAAGCTGCCGATTATGCAACCAGACTTCTGAAAGATGAATATCGTGAAAACAAGATATCGCGAATTCGACTTGTTCAGGCTCGTAGTTTTGCAGAATTGGGTAATACCGATGATGCAGTTGCTTTACTTGAAGCAATAACTGAGGATAATAAGCGAACAAGTTTATCTGCTCAAGCTTTCTATTTTCTGGGAGAAATTTATTTTCATAAGTTTAAAGAATACAGTACGGCTATTGAGTTCTATAATAAAGTTAAGACTGAAGATAGAAATTCAGAATATTTGGAAGACTCGATTTCTCAAAGCGTTATAGTCAGTCAAATCATTCAATATTATAATCCAAATTCAAAAATATCTGCCGAAGAATTGATCAATCAACAATTCAAGCTGGCAGAATTCTATATCGAATATCTGGAGATGCCGGATTCCGCTTTAATCGTATATAATGATATTATTCAGCAGGAAAGCAGATTCAGAGCAGTAATTGACACAATTCAAATACAACTGGATTCTCTTGTTGTTATTATTGATTCTCTGGAAATGGCAGATTCATTAATGCAGATCACAATATCCGATTCATCAATGATTGATAAAAAAGAAGAGATCGAAACACGAAAGACAAATCTACAAGCTGAATATAACTCACTAAAATTATTGATGGAGAATGCAGAAGAAAATATCTCACTTTATCAGAAAGAATTTGTGCCGTTCGCAAAATTCACAAAATTATGGTTATATAAAAATGTCTTGATCGATTCTATTGAAGTTACTGCAATATATAATGAATTATTAACAGACTATCCTGATAACAAATACACTTTTGCTGCCGAACAATTTTTAGCAGGAAAAGATTCTATTGTTATTAAAACCAGAAAACAGATTAAAGAAACAGCACAATACAATGAAGCTATTAATCATATCGATATCCAACCCGAAAAAACTGTTGAAGCCCTGCTCCCAATCGCAAAAGATACTCAACACGAATATCGCTATAAAGCACTTTATAGTCTGGGTTATATTAATTACTTTTTACTGGCAGACAGTTTATCTGCAAAACCATACTTTGATTCTGTTCTTGCAAATACTGAACAAACAATATTTAAAACAGAAATAACAAAATTCTATAATGGTGAGAATTTTATTAAGATATCACGCCTTCCTTACATTGAACAGATGATCCAGGCAGAATTGGATAAAGAAAAAGCTAAACAGGAAGAAATGGAAGAAGAGAAAAAGATTTCCGAAGAATTACCTGAAGAGCCTGAAGAGAAAGAAAAAGAACCTGATATAAAACCTCCAGTCGAAGGCAAAGACCAATGACCAGAAAGGATAATATCTTTATCCTGCAGAATCCCATTCTGAAAGTTTTTATCAGTCTGATTTTAGTTCTCATCTCCTCAATTATAAATTTAGATAAATTCCTTATAGTTTTTGCTTTTACCTTTTTATACATGATCGTTTCACCTAATATTTATATTATCTGGTTAAGGACACTTATTAAAATAGTTCCTTTTTTTATCTCCTTGTTTTTTTTTGGAATTTTCTTCCGAATCCCATTTCCGGATCAATGCTATCTCTCTACTCGTATTATACACCTTTTGCTTATCTCTGTATATCTTATAGAGACAACTTCTATCGATTCATTTATTTCCGGGAAAGCTAATTTCTACTCAGGATTTTGGCTAAAATTTAAGTTCTTTCTGGCAGCAACAATTCATTTTATTCCAATACTTACAACAAAATTCAAAGATAATAGAAAAACTCATAAGAATATCATTGATATAATTGTGTTATCAATGGAGAATTGTTTTATGGAAATTCACAAAGTAGAAAAATCTGTTACTAATGAATTAGGAATTAATAAGGAAAGAGAGAAGGTATCACTTTGGCCGAATATCTATTTATCTTTGTTGGTAATTATTCCCGGTCTTTTAGTATTGATTAATATTAATTTGGTTGGGATATGAATAATTTTTTAGCCAAAATAAGTTATGATGGGGCAGATTTTAATGGATGGCAAATACAAAAAGAGGGAAGAACGGTTCAGCAGGTTTTAGAAAATGCACTTTCCAGAATAGCAAAAGAAGAAATTAAAACAACTTCTGCAGGTCGCACAGATTCCGGAGTTCACGCCATAGGGCAATATGCAAATTTCCACTTTCCTATACAGATGACGGCAAAACAAATACAACTTGCTTTACGAGCAAATCTCCCACATGATGTTCTGGTTACACAAGTTGTTGAAGTTATAGATGATTTTAATGCTCGTTACGATGCAAAAAGTAGAACCTACAAATATATACTTGCAAAAGAACTCACACCATTTAACAGGAAATATAAAAGCTTTATTCCAAAAGTAAAAATAGAAACAGAAATTATAGAAAAGTGCCTTAAGTATTTCATCGGAAAACATGATTTTACTTCTTTTGCTAAATTTAATCCTGGTCTTAATAATTATTTCTGCAATGTATTAAAATTTGAATTTGAAGAAACCAATGAAGATTATGGATTTGTGATCCAGGCAAATAGGTTTTTACATAATATGGTAAGAAGAATTATAGGCACAATTATCAATATTACCAACACCGATACCGACCCGAATATTATTGAAAAATTAATAGCAGATGGAACACCGGAAAATAAACTTATTGCAACAGCTCCACCAAATGGATTGTATCTAATTGATGTAGAATATCCCGATAATAAACTGATAAAATGAAGTATTTTTTATATGTTATCTTGTAAGCTATAATAGTAAGTTTTTAATTATAAATATAATAATGGTTAAAAATAATTATTTTATTGACTAAATAAAGTGTAATCGTAAAAAGTAACAAATATATTAGGAGGAAGAAATGTTTAGAAAGAAAAGTGCAATATATTTAATATTAGTAATAGCCGTTGTGCTTATAATGTCAACATCATGTGAAAGAAAAGGTACATTGAACACAAATTTACAACCTTATATTACAATAACAAATTATTTTGGTGCAGATAGTACCAGCCTAATTAGTGGACCTCTACTATTCCAACAAACCATTCAATGGAGCGGCACTGATGAAGATGGATGGGTTGAAGGATATGCATTTAGAGTACTGAATGAAGAAGGAGAACCTATCGCAACTCCGGGATATGACGTACTTGACGAGAATGGTTGGGTTAAATTTTACACTCCAAGTGCTGAACAAGACATCCCACTGAGCCAGTCTGCAGAAACTACAATATGGAGAGACCAGTGTTATTCTACAGTTAATTTCCCTGCTGCTGATGCTAATGGAGACAGCGCAAATGTAGTTAGTATTTTTGAAGTAAAGTGTATTGATAATGCTGGAAATGAAAGTGATATAGCCAGAAAATACTTTCAGGCTCATTCACATACTCCCAGCATTTTCTTAGATACAGAAATTGATGGGAAAACCATTAGTACTGCCATCATTTTTAGTTTTGTAATGAAAGACGGTGATCCATTCGTTGGCGATGATCCATATTATTTTAAATATAAATTAGAGAGGAGAAAACTAGATGGTACTATTGTTGGTGGATATCCTGATGAGTGGATATCTACATTGGAATTACCTGATGTTTCATTAGCTCTTCATAGTGCTTTAAACGGCAATGCGCTCATTCCTAACACAATTGAAAATGACGTTCTTCAAGACTCAACTTTCCTCCGTATTAAAGCTATAGATACTGCACTTATAGAATCGGAGGAATTAGAGATATCATTTATTGTTAAGGAAGGATTTTATCCTGGCACCGTAATTTATTATGGTGACGGGAATGCAAATGCAAATGGAATTTATTCACTTGGAGCCAGTCATTTTGCAACTTACCTTGATGATGCAATTTCCGATATTTTACCATCCGTTCAAACTTCCGATGGAGTTCATTATGCTACAGCATTCTGGTATGATGGTGAAGATAAATATTCTGCAATTGGCAGTAACGATTTTAAAACCTATATGAGATGGGGATATAATGGTGAATATAAGGATAACGATCCTCATAAACGAAGAGAAGATAAAACTCTTGATGAGATAACAGGACAAGAGTATTTTTGTGAAATTATCGGTTACGATATAAGACTTGATGGAGAACCATACTATTATCCTCCTATTCCAGCAGAAGATGATCATCTTCAGGTTGATGATGATGGCAAAGAATGGCTCCGTGTAGGCGCAAACGACGCCATCGGTCAGGCAACTACTGTAACGTTTACAAGCTATGGTGGATCACTCGATAACATGTATGGAGAGCATACTTTTGAAGTTCGAGCTATTGACCTGCAAGGTGCAGTAGATCTAACACCTCATGAATTCACATATACAATAGTAGCACCTGTTCCTAAAGAGGAGAAATCCGGCATATTGATCATTGATGATGACGCTGATACAGGTGAATCTCCTGGTGGATATGTTGATACTTTATACACATACATCATTTCTGACTATGTAGAAGAACATGGTTATATTAATAGAAAAGAGCTATCTCTATCCAATGGGATGAGTGGACTTCATCATGCGAAATCCATTATTGCACCATCTGATATTCAACAATATAAAGCCATAATTTATCACTCAGATAATGGAGCTGCAGAATTTGATTTTTGGAAAGAATTTGAAGCATTTAAGATATACTTATTGCACGGTGGTAACTTAATATTAAGTGGTGGTGGTACTCTTAAGATAATACATGAGAAATGCTCTGATAATGGATTTAACATATTAGAAGAGTATTTTGGTATTCCTATGAATAATACTTCAATTAATCGTGTATCATCAGAGTATTTAGTAAATCCATTCTTTATTAAAGCTATAGCTGAAGGAAGCTTCAATGATATTGACCTGCTATTACCAAGTTTTAACTCTACAATTACTAATCCAATGGCACCTTTCTTGAGTGTTAATGGTCTTGGACCGGTAGCCTATTTCAATAGTCATAATTCTGAAGTAATATTTAGTTACGGTTGTAAAGATGTTGCTGAAGATCCTCCAGGTTGTCCATTCCATATAAATCCTACACAAGAGGAATATGACCTATATAATGGATTACCGGTAGCACTGAAATATGAAACAACAAATAATTCATGCTACATATTCGGTTTCCCTCTATCTTATATGGATAGAGATCAAGTTAAAACCATGATGACTCAGATATTAAATGATCTTCCGTAAATAATCTATTTATTCTAAAAGGTGATGCCGGGATACATCTGGCATCACCTTTTTTTGTGTCCATTTATCTATTTCATTCCCATTATTTCGAATGCTTTTGGGAATAACGAGTATAATTCTATAATTTTCTATTAGAACAATTTCTAATAATAGCTTATGCATTTACGCATAGGCTGTGACGTCATTCTCTCCGGTTACTGACTGATCGATTGAGAATCTTATCCAATCTTCCAAAGCTTCAATAATAATACTTCGTCTTGTAAGCTAACGACAAGTCGAAACTTATCTAAGAAATTGCGCCAGCAAGTTCAACTTGCTAACGAGAAGAGATGTCAACCTTTCCGAAGCTTCAATCAAAGAAACTCACTCAGATAAGATTCGGAAAGTTCTAAACAATAATAAAACTAGATATATCATTTGCACGTTGAGAATAAATGTGTTACATTAAAAAAGCACGTTCAAGGTGAACGTGTTACATTAAAAAAAAGCCCCGGATAACCGGGGCTAATTTTTAACTGCTAATTTCTAACAGCTCACATTAACCGTTGCGAAGGTCTCGTAACTCAACCGTTCGCAAGGTATTATGGAGCTTTGTGTTATTTCATAAGAAGTGAGAAGTTACCCTTCCGATAAAATCGTCAGGGTAAAATTCCCTTATTTCATAAGGATCATTTTCTTGGTTGAAGAATAGTTACCTGATTTCATTTTGTAGAAATAGATACCACTAGATACTTTATGATTATTATTATTTGTACCTTCCCAAACAAGAGTATGATCACCAGCTTCTATATGCTCGTTAATAAGTGTCTTAACTAACTGACCCTTAACGTTGAATACTTCGATTGAAACATTGCCGTCTTCTACCATGTTGTAAGCTATTGTTGTAGTTGGATTGAACGGATTTGGATAGTTTTGACCCAAAAGTTCTGCGTTAGGTGTTACAGTTACATCATTTGTAGAGACAGGATTAATCCATTCTTCCTGGAATTCTAGATCTATAGCACCGTAATATAATGAGTTATTTGTAATTGAACCAAGTATATCAATTGCACCTGAACCATAATCAAGATCATCCATGAATACGAAATGGAGTTTTGCATGATAGTTGCCTGGTACATTGCTGAGAATTTCAAGTTTATCACCAAGAGATATTTCAGTAGGAAGCTTCCCTTCTAATTCTCCTAACTCCGGTGCATAATTACCATCATAGTGCCCTGTAGAATCTATAATTGCATCATTTGGATTAGCATTAATGTATCTGATATCTGACCAGGTTGCACCGTTATCATCAGAAATAATGATAGCGAGTTCTGCTTGTTCTTCCCAACCATCGTATCCTTCTTCTTCGTAAAATGCATTAAAAAGTTTTGAGCCATCATACCATACAGTAGCTAACCAGTTCCCATTTGAAACCATTTTATTGTTACTTTCATGAAAAAAACCATCTACGTAGGCACCAGCAAAGAACCAGCTTGGATAGCTCATTACTACTACCGGTCGACCATCTTCGTAGTACTCATCTACTTCACCGTCTTCATCGAGGTCAAAGCCAATAGTCATAATATCATCGGCAGGATCAAGACCCTGAATGTCAAGATCGTAGAAGCTGAATTCACCTGTTACCGTATCAAAAGTGAACTGTTTCGGATACAAATATGCCGGTATATACCAGCCTGTATCCATATTTTCTTGTGAATTATAGTTCACACCAGCCATCCATAATACTTTTGTATTATAATCTGAGAATGCACCATTGAAATGGCTCATGTCTTGAACTGCGGGGATTATAAACATCTCAGATGGAGTTTCTCCATCATTATTATACCCAAATAACAATGAGTCAGGACTATTTTCATAAGCTGGATTATCTAATGGCTGCTTAAGTTGTTGAGTGTATTTTGTAAATGTTTCACCGTAGTCATCACTATACATAGCAAACAGTGAATCAGCTACAGAACCAAAGAAAACAACTTTTCCATCAACTTCACTTACTATCAAGTCTTTATTTACACGAGCAATATCATCATAGTTCATTACATCAAAATATGGAAATGTCTTTACTGTCCAATCAAGATCTGATGTAGTCAGCAGATCCATATCGTCAAAATCTGCATATAGATAAAGACTATTATAATTACTACCAGTATAATTATTTCCATAAGCGTGAACTCTTCGGTGATCAGGAAGCGGAGATGGTCCGACCCAAACCTGCGGCCAGATAAATTCGTCATCTGAATGTCCTGTTAATGGCTCACTCATTTCCGGATTATCTATAAGAATAAATGGTACTCTCCATGAACCTGGTGAGCTAGTTGCATGGTATAACGCATATGACATCCAGCTGCAATAATCTCCGTTATCCTCAGTTGCATGCCAGGCTGCGAATGGGTCACCTGTATATGGATCGATAGCAAGAGATGTGTAACCTTCTCTATAAACATCTGAGACAATACTATTACTTTGACCAAGTGTTCCATCAGAATTAATATAACTGTAATAAGCTCTACGGTCTGTATTAACTGATGGTGTTTCAGAACGCATATAAGATACATACCATCCATCTGCCGGATAACCATATGGCATTGAAGTTTCCGGTTGTTTATTTAAATTATGCCCATTATAACTGAAAGGCATATAATCGTAGTGCGTGCTGCTTAAATAAGTAAAAAACTCACTAGCACCATTGGGAATAAAGAAATACTCCGGTGCAGGGTCTTGATCCCTAGACATATTTCTCACTCCATAACGCATTCCCTGCGTGTAACCACCTTTTGCAACTTGGGCAGGTTGCATAAAATCTTCAGCTACAAGTGAACAAACTAACAAACTTAAGCCCAAAAGAATTAACATCTTTTTCATTTTTTCCTCCCTTTTTTTGTGTTATTTTTTTTTAAAATGACAATTTTAATGACAATCTTTGGGGAGATTTCAAGAAATCCTCCGTAAGATCTCCCATATCCGTATAAGAATAATCTATATCAATTACAGCAAAGCGGGTTGGGATGCTCCAACCAAAACCTGCTGAATAGGATGTTTCATCATAATTCAATTGATATCCTGATCTAATTTTAAAAGCACCGATCTTGTATTCCATTCCCACATTATAAGTTTCTTGCCTGTCAACACAGTTATCAAGCTGAATAGAAGCCAATAATAATTGATCATCTCTTGCATATATATCCATTGCTACGCCAAGAGAGAATCCCATCGGAATTTTAAAGGGGAACTCATCACGGTCTTCATCAATCAGTCCATCTCCATCATTATCAATAAGGTCAAATGGATCTTCATTGAATAAACCATCACCATCTTCATCAATCTTGTACTCAAGATCTGGTCCAAAATTCTTTATTGCCATCCCGATCGTAAGATTCTTCCAACCTGTATTATACAAAGAGCCAATATCTACAGCAACACCATTTACAGCAAATTCATCAAGCTTTTCACGTACAAATTTGACGTTAGCTCCAAATGAAAATTTATCAGTAAATTCATTTGCATAAGTAATACCAGCCATAAAATCGTAGCAAGTAAATGTTTCACCGGTTGGTCCAAAAGGTTCTTCTTCGGTTACATCCATATAATCCATATGCAAAAGTGCAGTACTTACACCAAATGTACCTAATGTAGTAACTTTTGAAAAAGCTACAAATTCATAATTAATACCGGCAATCCATGCAGTATGAGAGAACATAACCTGATCTTGTTCTTTTAATGCAAGACCGGCAGGATTCCAATAAATTGAAGAAATATCATCTGTAACTGCAGTATATGCTTCACCCATACCAAGTGCTCTTGCGCCAATACCAATTTTTAAAAACTGAAGCCCTGCAGTTCCTGTTTTTGCAAAAATATCTGCAAACAGCAATCCGGGAAGAACCATAAGCATTATAAGTATAACAACATATTTTCTCATATTTTACCTCTCATTTATCATTGTGAGTTCGGTTCACAAGCATTTTGCCTGTGAACCTGAAAACTCAATTATTTAATTATAACAAACTTTCCAACTTTAATATTCCCAGTATCAAGATCTTTAACTGAGAATAGATATACTCCGGCTGCAATGATCTGGTTATTATGTGATAACAGATCCCATGAAGCCATTCCAGTTGCTGTAATATCACTTTGTTTCAGCTTATCTTTATTAAGTGCTGCTCCAACCGTGATAATATCTTCACCTTCACTACCATGATGTACAACCTTATCAACAAGGTCTCCGGCAAGTGTATAGATCTTTATTGTGCAATTTTCCGGTAAGTTCACAAACCAGATCCTTCTACTTCTATCACCTGTGAAATCATTTTCTCTTCTACCATCAAATTTACTCTGTCCAATATATGGATTTGGAATAACATAAATATTTTCCATATCTGTTTTCGCAGAAGGTCCGGGGAATAATATCCTCATATTTGCCTCGGCATCTCTACCGGATTCATTTGAAGGAACATTCTGAGATGGCATACCTCTGTCCCAGGCAGTAACAGCAACATAATATTCTATACCTTTACGTGGATGAGAAATTACATCATAATAATATCTACGAGAAAGACGTTTAATTCTGATCTCTTCAATTATTTCAGGTTCTTCAAGAACGATATCACTAATAAATCCTGCTAATGGTATTAAGCTTCGAGAGTATAACTCAAGATAAACATCATCACCGTTTGGTAATGCGAGAAGATCCGGATTTGCAAAATACAAAGCTTTGTCATTGTCAGACCAACCTTCTAATCCTGGTTCTTCCAACGCTGTTACCCGTGTTTTTGTATAATCATAAATTGCCTCACCGAATACATAATCATCAACTCCCATATCAAATTGGATTAATCCGTAATACTCATTAAGATGATAGTAATCTTCATCTTCAGCAGTAATATTTCTTCTATTTGGCAGGGACTGATCATAAGTTCCGATTCCAATTTCACCTTGATAATCTACAAAAACTGTATCACCATAATTAACTTGATAATCAAGAAGATCCTGATAAGTTTCGTATTTATCCCATTTACCTTTTTCTACCCAGTCTTCCTGAGATCCACTACCGGATCTACCGTATAGTGCATATCCCTGGAAATCATGTCTAAGTCTATATGTAGTCCATGGATTTACAACTGCATTTTCAGGATTTTCAGTCTCGATACCATATACACTTGGCCAATAACTTTCCGGCATATTAGTGGTATCAGCTTCAGCTACATAACTATCTATACCAGGTATTTCAATTTGCCAACCTACAACACTCTGAGGTACATTCCCAATATCTGTTGTAAATTCAGAAATATTATCCCAATATAATTCTATTGCATCCCCATCATTAATAAGCCCGGCATACATATTTGGATAATCCGGTGGTTCCGGAGCTTGATAATGAAGGAAAGTGTCGGGTAAAACAACTGTTGTAAGTGTTTGAGCCTCACCATAAATGGATTTAGCAAATTCAGCAGTTCGCTTTAATTCAACAATACTATCACCTGGGAACACGGCAATAACAATTTTCATTGTTCTACCTGGTGGTAGATTCCATCTATTCTCAGGATCATCAAATTCAGGTGTTCCAGGCTGCGCTCCATAAAATGCAAATAGATATCTAGTATCAGTACCGCCAGGAAAATTGTTAATCTGGTAATCAGGATCTTCTCTAATATCAATAAAAAATTCTTCATTAGGATTTCTTCCAGTTAACAACCAGTATTTTTCATTAGCTGTTGGAATTGTAGCATAATTCAATGGCTGCCAATCATTCGGACCCGTATGATCCAGATCATAACACCAGCAGGAAAATACTAATTGCTCCGGATCTGGTGTACAAACACGAGAGCCAACATAGCCTGTAGTTAAACCTCCATCTTGATCTGCATCATAACTATATGCAAATTCGTATCCTTCACCGGAAATATAGCTACTGATATCATCCGGTGCTATTGCAGATCCACCAAATGATTGCGGACCAACATCAGAATCCATATAAATACCCATAGCACAATCAATAAGTGTATCTTGAACATTCATATTTGTAATATTAAATTCAATATAAACCAAATTTTTAATATAATCGTAACTCCATTGATAACTCATTTGGCGTACACGAATATTGAGTGGAACGTGTCTATTTGAGCTGGCACTAGCGCCATAGTCTCTATCGGGATCGGGATTACCATTTTCGAAAGGACTATAATCATAATAATATGAAATAAAATCTTGCTCGGAAACAGGATAACCATCTTCATCGGTTATTCCATCGCCATCGTCATCATGTGGTTCTGAGAAATTATACAGAGTATTCGTATCATCACTTAAATCTACAAATCCAAGTGGGAACCATATAGCCTGGTTACTTTCATCGGTAATTAATTCAGTACCGTGTGCTATCTCAGAATTATGAAGCCAATCACCACCATATACTGAGAATACATCGGGTAGTTCATCTGCAACTCTAAATGGAAATGCATATCCTACAGGGTCTTCATCAATAAATCCGTCACCATCATCATCAACACCTCTTCTTTGATCTCTAATAGAAGTTGTCATAACTTTATCCTGATAATTATGGGCAGTGTATTGTGATCCAAGATAAGAAGTTTCCAGCGGGTTATATGCAGGTAATAGTTCATTAAGACTGTAATATCCATCAATACCTATACTAACTAATGTGTCAACTACCACATGTAAACTATCGCTCCACAGAGAATCAC
>JAUVLU010000037.1 GCA_030600585.1 Candidatus Cloacimonadota bacterium
CTGTTTGCGGAGAGAAATCTCCGTATCCAACTGTTGTGAGAGTTGTTACACAAAAATAGAGCGAATCTATCCAACGCCAGTTTTCTACAAAATGAAATAGAATCGTTCCTATTATTATCATAAAAATCAGTGAGATCAAGACCATTAGACAGACAAAAGAATTCCAGCATCGTTTGTTTCTCAAGCCAATGCATCATTCGCAAGGTTTTATATTGTTTCATTTCTTCTTTCCAAAAAACAAATTCGTTTTATAAAGCAGAAGATACATAATGGTTACAGTTCCCAAAAAACTGGTGAACATATTTAATGAAACCAAAGCTCCAAGACTGCGATTTGGCGGGAACACAGAGAACAGAAGAACCAGAAATCCGGCAATTACAACAGTTGCGTTAAAAATAATAGCGCGTCCTGAATGGTGCATTGTTCCCTGCATTGTTTTCTGTTTATCTCCAGTCTCTTTTGCATATATTTTGTAACGCTCGATAAAGTGAACTGCATAATCTATCCCGATACCGATGGCAATACTGGAGATGAGAGCTGTGGTGGTACTGAGTGGAATATTAAGCAGTCCCATCACACCAAAGCCGATAATTGCTGTGATGATAATTGGAACCGAACCGATGAGACCGGCGGTAAGATTCTTGAACATTAGGGTAAGCAAGATTATGATGATTAATAGTGACATTATCAAACTTTTGATCTGTCCTTCTAAAATAAGATCTGTGAAAACGAGACCTTTGTAGCCGGAGCCGGCATAATTCACACTGATCCCGAGTTTTTCAAAATCATTTTTATATTCTTCCACAACTGCAATTGCACTTTTTATTGCTTTAGAATTATCACTTTTCAATTGAATCGTCATATTTGCAGTTTTGTAATCATAATCTACTACTTTCCACAAATTATCGGGATCGCCGCTCATTTCATAAAGCAAAAGATATTGAGCATTTAATTCCTGCGAATTCGGGATGGTGTCAAATTCATCTTTATCGGCGTGCATCACTTTGTTCATCCGTTTCATATAATCTGCCAATGAAAATGAATTACCCACAACATCTAATCTGGTTTCCACATCATTCTGCAATTTATCGATCAATTTCAAAACTGCAGGAGATTTCATTACATCATTTTCATCTCCTTCAAAAATAACATTTAGATTACTGGTTCCACCAAAATTTTCGTTGATGAATTTATCGGTAAGAACGATATCACTGTCTTTTCCAAATTTATCCAGAAAACTGGAATTGATCCAAACTTTAGTGATTCCAAAAAGAGAAACCGCAACAATGGCAATTGTAAGAAAAAGTGTGATTACTTTGTATTTGATCACGCCTTCTGCAAATCTGTACGAGAAAGGATTCTTGGTTGTTTTACTATCAGCTTTCGTCTTTTGTTTCCTTTTGGGAAAGCCAAACACAAGAATTGCTGATGGAATAAGAATGAGTGAAAACAACATCGCAGCCATCACACCAAACGCAGTAAAAATACCAAAATATTTTATGGGAAATACTTCTGAAGTGAGAAGTGATATAAATCCTACTGAAGTAGTGACGGAAGTCATAACAACCGGTTTCCACATTCCACTCAGCATATCGGAAACTGCTTCTTTTCGGGTTGCATTCGGGTTTTTACGCAGGAAAAGATCAAGATGACTGTAAAGGTGAATTCCATCTGCCACTCCGATTGCGATCAGCATTACCGGAAGCATCGTAGATACAGCATAGATCGGGATATTTACAGCAGCCATAAGTCCGAAAGCCCACACTACGCTGAATAAAACTACCAGCATTGTGAAGATAGTATTTTTCACACTTTTCATCACGAGCAGAAGAACAATTATGATCACTATCATCACGATAGGCACCATTTTCGTCATATCTTTCGGTCCCAAATATGCCATCGATCCTTCCACAATGGGAACACCGGCGACATAAAGTTTTTCCGGTCCTTCAAAAGAGTGTACAAGTTCCAATATTTGATGATAAAATTCCTGACTGAAAACATCATCGCCAATCTCAGCAATGATCACGGTTACTGTTTCATTCTCCGAAACAAGCCTGCCAAAGATCATTTCATTTGACCTTACTTTTTCTGCTATTTCATCTAAGCCTTCCCGGGTTGTGGGAACTTTCTTGAAAAATGCTTTCACGTCCATTCCGTCTTCGGTTCCAATAATATTATCGGCAGTATAAAGCGAGGTTACATCGTTCTTATCGATCTCTTTCATTTTGCCTAACTGCTTAGTTAGATCTTTTACCTTTTGCAGAGTTTCGGTCTGGTAAATACCTTCCGGATTTTCGATGGCAATGATGATCCCATCTTTGATATTGAATATCTCTTCCGCCCCATCGCTGTAAACAAATGCCGGATGATCTTGAGGCATATATTTATCCAGATCTGTTTCCATTTTGCTGTTTTTCTTCATTACCATAAAGAATGCGATTGAGGTGATCAACAAAACCAACATAGTTAGTTTAGGAAATCTCAACAATTTATTCAAAAACTTTTCCATACTATTTTCTCCTTGTTTTTTATCTTCCGAAGCTTTCTTCCACTCTTGCTTATATTAAGATTCGGAAGCTTCGGAAAGTAAGTAAATTCGTCTTTCTGAGGAAATCTTCTTTGAATTTTCTAACGAAGAATCCACCATAGCGGACAAGTCTCATTATAAGCAGAGATCCTTCCAAAGAACAACGTGTCCCGAAAGCTTTCGGGATCAGGAAGACAGAAAACACTCTATATTGCAGCCTTTTAGTTAATACTCACTAACTTCTAATTTAAATAAAAAAATTTACCCTAATTATCAAGAAAGCCCATATAATCTCCCTTTTTAAGGGAAAATTTAAGAGGGTTAAATAATTTATATAAAAAGTCTGGGTAGCCATTAAAATCTATCCTTCTCTCATTAATTTCTTTATATCATCACAAAGCTGTTTACCTTCTGTTTCCAGATTGAAGATCATTCCCGACATACTCCACTGGGTTACCAACAATCTCATCGAACCGATAATTATTCTGACTATAGTTAATGAATTTATATCGGAGCGAATCTCATCTTTTTTCTGTCCATATTGAACTATTGTTTCCAAAATTTTATGGGATTGGTTCATCATATTATTCATCTTTAATATCAGATTTTCTTCATTTTGGAAATTCGCTTCGGAAAATATTACTTTTGCAAAATCCGGATTCAGACTGATTATTTTTAAATGTTCCGAGATAAAGCATTCGATCTTATTCAGTGAGTTTGTCGATTCTTCCAGCTTCTCTAAAGCAGGTTTCATTTTAATTTTGAAATATTCTATCACACCTTTTAATATTTCCAATTTACTGCCAAAATGCCTGTAAAGAGCAGGTTCGGAAATCCCAATATCATTTGCAATGTTTTTGATCGTAAGATTCTGAATCCCTTTGTGAGCAATAATTTTGATCGCTGTTTCCACGATTTGCTGCTGTCTTTCACTGAACATTTTTATTACCTCCTCACTATTCACACGTTAGTGAACACTAACAAAGATAATTTAAAAGCTTTTGATGTCAAATTATTTTTTTCCGATTAAAAATTATTAAACACCAGTCTTCGCCAATCCGTTCTCCGTAGTCCCGATTATCGGGACGAAAGATGAAGGCTCCGCCGGGCAGGCCGAAAACACTGAATACACCGAAAAAAGACTCAATTCCAGTTTTGAACTTGACTGAAAAATGCGATAGGTTTTTTTTCCGAGAAGAGATCAAAAGAGAGATGTTAAATGAAATTGGTAAATATGAAAATAAGCGATAATGATTCTGAGAAAATGGTAAAAATTGAAACGAAACGATTGATTCTTAGGGAGTATAAGGAATCCGACTGGAAAGCTGTTCATCTATATGGGCAGCAGGAAAACATATTAATATATGAAGCATGGGGACCTAACTCGGAAGAGCAGACAAAAGCATTTATTGAAAAGTCAATTAATGAAAGAAAAGAAAATCCAAGAAAAGCTTTTGAACTTTGTGTCACATTAAAATATGATGGGAAATTGATAGGTGGTTGCGGATTCAGAATTAAAAAAGAAAATAGGATCAGAGGTGATTTTGGATATATAATCAATCCTGATTTTTGGAATAAGGGATTTGCAACTGAAGCATCGAAAGGACTCCTCGACTATATGATCAAACAATATAATATTACAGAAATTGAAGCTACTTGTGACATCTTAAACTTACAATCACAAAGGGTACTTGAAAAATGCGGACTCCAAAAAATAAAAGAAATAAAAAATGAAATAGAAATGAAAGGTCGATTCCGAGATACCTATCTTTATGAAAGAATAATAAAATGACCTAACGATAGCAAAATAATCATAATCACCCTTCGGGATGGCAACGCTTTATATACTCAACATTGTCCCTTAACCAAAAACGAGCAAAATTCATTCTACCCGCTAATTTTATCCAAACAATAACTTAATTTTTCTGTTAACTGAAAACCTTGACGATAAAGACCACGATTTTTTTCTGCGATGCAAAAGAAGTAAGAAGGTAAATGAAATTGAACAATAACAATACAAGTAACAGTAAAAACGGAAATCAAAAAATAATGAAATTTGAAGAACTGGGGATCATCAAACCTCTTTTAAAAGCTATAACAGAAAAAAAATATAGCGAGCCAACATCGATACAGGTGAAAGCCATTCCGCTTGTATTAAAAAGAAAT
This sequence comes from Candidatus Cloacimonadota bacterium, assembly GCA_030600585.1. Taxonomy (GTDB): domain Bacteria; phylum Cloacimonadota; class Cloacimonadia; order Cloacimonadales; family TCS61; genus Tenebribacter. Next base: position 4,697 of record JAUVLU010000037.1, read on the forward strand.
GATGTGTTAGGTTGTGCTCAAACCGGGACGGGTAAAACTGCTGCTTTTGCGATTCCGATCTTGCAACACCTCTACCACGAACGTCGCGGAAAAAGCAACTCTCGAAAGATCAGATCGCTGGTGATAACTCCTACACGTGAATTGGCGATCCAGATCGCTGAAAGTTTTACAAATTACGGAAAATTTACAGGAATAAAGAATACCGTTATTTTCGGTGGTGTGAAACAGAAAGCACAAACTGACGCTCTGCGACAAGGTGTCGATATTCTCGTGGCAACTCCCGGACGGCTTCTGGACCTGATGAATCAGGGTTTCATCAGATTGAAGGACGTAGAATACTTTGTATTGGACGAAGCTGACAGGATGTTGGATATGGGCTTCATTCATGATATTCGAAAGATCATTGCCAAATTACCAGTACAACGGCAATCTTTGTTTTTTTCTGCAACAATGCCGAAAAACATTGTAGAACTTTCCAGAAAAATTTTAAGAAATCCTATAAAAGTAGAAGTTAGCCCGGAAGCTCCAACAGTAGAGATAATTCAGCAATATCTGTATTACACCAACAGAGCAAGCAAGAAAGATTTGCTGCTGCATATTCTTCAGGATTCCGACATCAAGCACGTATTGTTATTTTCCCGAACCAAACACGGATGCGACAGAATCGTGCGTAATCTGAAAAAACAAAAGATCAAATCGGCAGCAATACATGGCGATAAAACCCAGAATCAAAGACAGAAAGCTCTGGCGCAGTTTAAAGTCAGAGAAATAAGAGTGCTCGTTGCTACAGATATCGCAGCAAGAGGTATCGACATTAACAAACTGGAATATGTCATCAATTATGATATTCCAAATATAGCCGAAACCTACGTGCACAGAATTGGCAGAACCGGTAGAGCAGGAGAAGAAGGTAATGCAATATCCATTTGCGAACCTGAAGAAAATGCTTATATAAAAGACATTGAAAAATTGATAAGGCGAAAAATAGTAATTGTAAAAGAAAACCCGTTTCCACAAACAGAAAAACCAATGACAGCGAATGAGAAAAAAGAATGGGAAAAAGAGAAACAACAAAGAAAACAAGAATTCTTTGCCGCAAGACGAAAGAAACAGAATAGATTAAAATAATCCAGGAAAAACAAATAAAAAAATGCTCCGAGAATTTCCAGAGCTTTTTGCTATTTTACACTGAAAACTTTCTACCCGCTAATCTTATCCAAGCCACATCTCCGTGTTCTCCGCCTGCCAATCCGACTTGTCTGGGCGTAACATCGTGAAAACTGAAGCTTAGCGAAGGATGGTGATATTCGTGGTTACTTTCTTCGCGTCCCTTAGCGTTCTTAGCGGCTAAATCACAAACTTCTATTCGTGTGAGATAGCCTAAACTGGACAATTATCTTTATTGATTTTTTCAAATTCTTTAATTACTATTCTGAAATTTCCTCTTTCAATAATATCAGAAATTCACCTTCCAGCAGATCTTGCTCTTCCCATGCAAATTCATCTTTACACATAAGCGGTGTAATTACAGCTATTTTCAGCATTGGTTCTAAAATCTGAATTTTCTGAGCAGTACCAAGGTGTTTCCTGCTGTGGAAATCCCCGTTGAAATGGATAACTTTACGACGGGGCGGAATACGTTGATATTGCAAGATAGATTCTGCCATTGTATCATCTTTGATGCATTGAGCAGCATAGATCCGGTCAAGATTCATCATCATACCTTTTGGCATTCTGCTGCTGTGAGCCATATTATTTTTCATTGTTTGGATGAAGATATTTTTATATTCATCCTCAAAGACTTTATGTTTTTTAGTTATAAACTTCTTCTCTTCCACAGAAAGTGAGTCGAGTGCATTCAATCCCAGTTTGCTGATCATGGAAGCATACCGGCGTGGAATGTTGGCAGCAACAACCGTCAGTTCATTCTCTTTGGCAAATTCGATGATCGGTTTGTAATCAGTTTCATAATTCGGCCATGGGCGAGATTCTGCCAGAAAATCTGCTTCCGAAATCTCATTATTTAAATATTTATCCAATACAATTTGTACATCACGTTCAAACATTTCCAGCGAAATTATCGTGTTTTTATTATTGGAATAAGACATCTTCAAAAGTTCAATTTCCAGGGAATGTAAAATCTTATTCCCGTGATATTCTCCGAAAAATATCACATCATAATCACCCAATTTTTCCGCCATTTCCCTTAATATGATCTCTTTGTTCATTTTGGAATCGATGATCTTGTATTCCTGGCAGAAAACCGGTAAGATCGATAAGATCAATACAGCGACAATAATAATTCTTTTCATATTATTCCTCATTTAAGCAAATATTTTTTTAATGGTATCTATTTAATTATGATGTTATTCCGTCAATATTAAGATTATGTATTGTGTTTATTAATTCTCTGCTTTCTGATTTAATTGTCTTTTCGCTTTTCTTTCTCAACTATCAATTTGTTTATCACACTCTCTTTTTATGCAAATTATCTTTAAAACAGATATACCATTTTAAGCCGTTTTTCGTTTCATAAGTTACTTCACCTTCCAATTGATATTTAATAAGATCAAACACGGTTTGAAGTCCCATTGTATTAATATTTTCCAGATCGATATCATCTGGAATTCCTACTCCATTATCGCTTAGTTGAATATTGATAGTATCATTTTTATCTTTGAATAATCGAATGGATAATTCACCTTTTGTATTATCAGGGAAAGAATGTTTGAATACATTAGATACCAATTCATTTAAGATTAAACTCAAAGGCATGGCAGAATCAATTAATACAAATACGTCTTCCAACTCTAATTTCAGTGATATTTTTTCTGATTTGATTTTATAACTTATCATCAGTAATTTGATAAGATCTTGAATATACTCTTTCAAATTGATATTGGAAAGATCTTTTGCCTGATATAGTTTTTGGTGAACAAGACTCATAGATCTGATCTTATTGATAACATCGTTAAATGAATCATGCAGGAAATCAATGTTTACGTTGCCGGATGGAGACTGGTTCTTTAAACTCCTTGATTGCATTCTAAGCATCGAAGAGATAACCTGCATGTTGTTTTTGGTGCGATGATACAATTCTTGAAGAAGTATGCTTTTTTCTTTCAGGTCTCTCTTGATCTGTTCTTCTGCTTTTACACGAGTTTCTATCTCTTTATACATATCTATATTTATTTTTTCCAGGTCATCGGCAATGTTTAATATTGCCTGCCTTTGCTGCATGCTTTCCTCGATTTTATTTTCTAATTCTGCAGTTCTTTCTTTCACCTGCTCTTCAAGTTTCCCTGCATGGCTTTTTAATTCTCTTTGTGAATCAATTAATCTGGTGGTCATTTCATCAAAGACGCGTGATAGCTGACCTATCTCATCTTTGCTTTTTGTTGCTACTTTATAGTCTATATCTCCATTGATAATCTCTTGAACACTTGCTTCCAGCTTCTTAATAGGTTTCGTAAGAAAGATAGAAAGTATATATAAAATACCGAAAGATAGAACCAGGATAATTGAAAACAAAATAGCAAAAAGATTTCTGTATTCCATGATCGGAATCATAGTATCTTTTGCATTCACTTCTATAATGAGAAACCATTGCATAGAAGAAATGTAATAATGAGTTCCCAATACTTTCTTACCGTGATAATTTATGTAAGGTATTTGTTTTTTCAATTCCATTTCGGGAATTATATTTTTCAGGTGATCATCATAACATAAACTTATCTGTTCAGGTTCGATCTTTGTCTCCAGTAATTTGTCTCCATATCGGGTGGTAGATATTAAATAATTATCTCTGTTCAGAAGATAAATATCTGTAGAATAAGCTAAACCTGTTTTATCTACAATAATTGGGAAAAGTTGCTTTTCAGCAGCAAAATTAATTATAAGTACACCGGATATTCCCCCATTTGTATAGATCGGAGCAGCAATACTTAAAACATATTCATCGGTATATTTCGAGAAATGAATATCACCAGCATAGATTCCTTTTTTCCCCTCTAAGAATAATCTGCTGTCAAATCTATCCATTCCGACATCTTCATGACTCGAAGCAATGACAATGCCTTCAGCATTCAATATCCTTATTCTGGTTATTGAATCATGTATTTTAATGGTGTTGCTAATTCTTGTTTTAATATTTTTCTCTTTTGTCTTATACTCAATAGAATCATTGAAATACTGGGTAACAGGAACACCAATGGCTAATGATTCAACTATCTCTTTGTAATTTGTTAATAATATCTCGATATTGTGAGCTTTAAATTTTATTGCTGTGTTTATATGATTATTCATGCTTTCCATTATCCTGCTTTTGGAAATTTGTAAGGACAGGAAATACATTAATACAAAAAAAACGAACACAAATATCATTAAAAATAAAACAAACTTGGTTCTTATTTTCATTTTTCTTCCTTTATCCGACCAGTGTGAAATCTTTCTTTTTTCACTGAGTCATTCCTCTTTATCTTATCGAAATTCTTGAGCAAAAACGGACCTGTCACGGCGTAGTTCCGAAGGTTTCGGGACGAAGACGGATGAACTTGAGTCTTTACTCTATTATTTTATACGCTGGATCTTTCCCTGATTTTTTCAAAAGGCTGTTAATCTCTTTTTTTAATTCGATCATCTTCAATTCTCTGCCTACAGCCATTTTATTGAATATCTCCAGTTCGTTGGCATTATCAATAACACGTTGATACAAACGAGCATTATGAATAGCCTGGGCAGCTTGAGCAGCAAAGGGCTGAACTAATGCGATATGCTCGGATGTGTAAACATTAACCTTATAGCTGTCCAATGTAAGAAAACCGATCAAGCCTTCACGGGTGATCAGCGGTATGCCAATCCAGCTACAGATATTGCTGGTCTCACCCCAACCTTTAAAGCGTGAATCCGACATGGCATTGGATATCAAAAGTGGTTTCCTGGTTGATTTTATTTCCTGGAAGAGGGGATTATCCATAGGATAGGTTTGACCAATCAAATCCTGATTAACACCCTTGACTATAACAACTTTTAGTTTTCCACCCACAATTAAGAAAATGCCGGCACTATCGAAAAGGATCGCTTGTGATATTTGATCGAGAATGAGTTGCAGCACATCATCCAGTTTTAATGATGAAGATAACACTGCAGAAGCATGTTGTATCGTTTCCAATAACAGGGTGTGTTGCTGCAGTATCTTTTCGGCTTTTTTGCTTTCTGTAATGTCATGCCCCAGAACTACAATACCTTTCCACTTACCACTCGGATGAGAAACAGGCACTTTTGTTACATCGAACACCCGGGCTGAGCCATCGGCATCAGGAATTGTCTCTTCTCCTTGAATAAGACTACCCTCCTTCCATACTTTTGCATCGCTTTCTTTGCAGGTAAGAAATGAACCTCGAAGTTTACTGTTAAGTTCTGCCAATTCGGAATCTTTCTTTCCCAGATAATCTATGCCCTCAAGCTGGAAAATACGGATACTGGCTTCATTAACCATGAGCCAGCGTCCATCTCCATCCTTAAAGCAAACAAAGTCAGGCATGGCATCAATTAAAGTTTGCAACTGTTTTTCTCTTTTCTCCAGCGCCTTTTCCACCTGCCATTTTTGAGTTGCTATGGAAGCCTGTTTTACAAATGTTTCGATTATCTGCTTATTCTTAAGTTTACTGGCACCTTCTTTTAAGAATATAACAATAGTTCCGAATAACTCATTATTTTTTGTGAAACCGATTCCATATATATTTTTTATATTCAATAGTTTTTCCATGGAATTGCAGACAATTTTCGGAATAGTCTTCAATGATATTTCATACAATCCTTTCTCGTATAAATGCAATTTGCCATCAGAAAGAGAAACAATTTCTTCATTTTTTGCATCATAAGTCATGCCCACAGGATTCCTTCCGATAAGCTTGAATACTTTGCCAGCTAATTTTCCTAATCCAAGAACCGCACGAGTGGTAAGGATACCATCTTTATCAACTGTATTGATAACAATATACGAATCATTTCCGATCAGCTTTCTAAGTTGCTCACCAATAAAGCTGTAAATATCTTTATCAGAAGGAAGTTCAAAGAACAACATTGCTGTTTCGGATAGTAATTCAATATTTCTGTGATGTTCTTTTTCTTTTTTCTCTGCTTTTTTACGTTCGGTTATGTCTCTTAATATAACGATAATTCTTTCAACTTTTCCATCTTTTCTTAAAAGAGAGTTATGAATTTCAATAATTTTTATTTCTCTTTTTTTAGTATAAACTTCCAATTCATACGGAGGTACATCTTGACCTTTAGCAAGTTTGCTGAAAATAGAAACCATCTTTGCTATGCTCTTAGGAGAAAGCATTTTCAAACCACCAAGTCGTTTTCCCACAATCTCTTTTTCTGAATAACCCCCAATTTTAACTATCTGTTTATTGATCCTTAAAATTTTACCGGTTTTATCAAGTAACGCAATACCGTCTGTGACTCCATTGAAAATTGTATTTAATTCCTGCTCGCTTTCTTGAAGTGCCTTTTCCGCTTTTTTGCGTTCGGTAATATTTCTGGAAACAAACAGCAGTTGATTTCCTACGATGCTGCCGATACTTTCTGAATAACCCCATTCTCCTGATTTGTTTTTAAAGCGATATTCGATGGTTTCACTTATATTAGATTTTTTTTCGGTCTTTATTTTTTTTACCTTCAGATTAATGTATTTCTTCAGTATTGGAAATATTATATTTTTTTTATCTTCGGGATGTATAAAATCGAAACAGGATCTGCCAAGCATATCTTCCGGCTCATAACCGGTAGCTCTTTTTATTGCAGGACTTACATAGGTATAAGTAGCTTTCAGATTAAAGGTGCTTAATGTAATAACATCGCCTGTGTTCTCTGCAATTAAACGGAATTGTTCTTCCGATTTACATAGTGCTTCTTCTGCCAGTTTCTTTTTTTCATTCTCTGCTCTAAGTTGAATGACATTTTTTACTGCATGTCCCAGATGAACAAGATTTTCTTTTAGCACATAATCCCAGGCTCCCCATCGTATGCATTTGACTGCGGTTTCTTCATTCAGGCTACCGGTTACAATGATGAAAGGAATTTCAGGACATTTCTTTTTTGCAATTTCCAGAGCGTCCAATCCTGTGAATTGTGGCATGGAATAATCTGATAAGATCAGATCAGGTTGAAAGATTTGAAGTTCCTTTAGAAAATTCTTTTCATCTTGAATTACCCTGGATTCGAATTCTTTATTGGTTTTTCTTAGTTCAAGCTGAATAAGTTTAGCATCGGAAGGAACATCTTCCAGTATTAATATCCTTAACAATTTTTTCATTTTAACCTCATAATTCTACTTTCGACTCGTAAGTATACGACGAGCCGAGAAAACATCCTACTTTATTTATAAAATCTCTTTATGAACGCAATTGAAGACAGAATTTATTATTCCAGCGTCTCGTTTAAGAGCAGCCAATAAAGTCCTAAATCTGCAATGGAAGACATAAATTTATCAAATTGAACCGGTTTCACAATATAACTATTTGCACCCAGTTCATAACTTTTTATCAAATCTATTTCTTCACGGGAAGATGTTAATACTACCACAGGTATGGATTTTGTACGTTCATCGGTTTTAATTTTTTCCAAAACTTCCAAGCCACTTACTTTCGGAAGTTTTAAATCTAAAAGAATAACTTTGGGAATATCTTCTATTCTGCGGTCAGCATATTGATTCTGAGTAAAAATGTAATCCAGTGCTTCTGCTCCATCAATAACAACATGAACTTTATTTGCCAGGTTATGTTTTTTTAAAGCACGCAATGTGAGTTTTACATCGTTAGGATTATCTTCTACTAATAAAATCTCTACTTCTTTACCTTTCATAAACAGTTCTCCTTGCTTATTGATTGTTGCATTGCAATTTATAAAAATAATTCAATTTTAGTAAAGAAAAAAATATTTTACACTGTTTTTATATTATTTTTATCTTCTGTTTCTGCTCTAATCCGTCTTTATGCCGATGTATATTACTATTAAACTTTACCGTATGTTTTAAGTTTTATCTTCTTAAATGTAATTTTAAATGAAGTTCCCTTTACTTTTTCCAATTTGAGTGTACCATTAAGTTGTTTGGTTAATGAATTTACCAGCATCAATCCCAATGTCGGAGAGTTTTTAAGATCAATTCCTACAGGTATGCCAATTCCATCATCTTTCACACGCAATGTATTAACTTGGTTTTTGCAGGTAAAACTAATACTTATCTCTCCTTTTCTTTTTGGAAAAGCATATTTGAGGGAATTGCTGACAAGCTCATTAATAATGAGACCACAGGGAATTGCCGTGTTAATATCCAATAAAATATCTTTAATATTAATATTATACTTAATAAAATTGGAATTGATTCCATAAGAAATAAATATTTGTGTAGTCAATTTTCTTGTATAATCTGCAAAATCAATATTGGATATATCTTTGGAACGATATATAAGATCGTGGATCAACGACATTGTTTTTACACGATTCTGGCTATTCTTGAAAAGCTTTAATGCTTTTTTATTTTTGATATGTGAAGATTGCAATTTGAGCATGCTTGAAATTATCTGCATATTGTTTTTTACGCGATGATGAACTTCCCGGAGAAGAACATTTTTTATTTCAAGATCTCTTTTTATCTGTTCATCAGCCTTCTTATGCTGGATGACAAGTGCAATTTTTTCCGAAATAAAGGTTAGAATGTCAATATCTTTTTCAGTATAAAGATTTGGATCATCGTAACTTTGAACCGCAATAATACCGATTATTTGGTTTTCAATTTTAAGAGGAACACCGAGCCATATTTCAGAGGATACACAAATCTTCTCAATTACACCTTTTTTAACTAATTCCTTTACTACATCATTCGTAGCAAGAAGAGGTTTGCCGGTTTTAATTATATATTCTGTTAAGCCCATCCCAAATTTTCTGCAAACAATAGATTTTTTTTCAGAAACAAATTTATCTACAAAATAGTCAAAAGATATTGAATCATTATCTTTATCATATAAAGCAACATAAAAATTTGTTGTGTCTAATACATTTCCCACGTATTCTCGTATCTTCTTGTAAAGATCATGCATTTTATCTGTTGTATTTATAGCATTGGAAATGTTAAATAATGTTTTTTGTATTTGCTCTGCCTGCTTGCGGTCGGTTAAATCCATATCCATACAAAATAATGCAGGTTCTTTTCCTGTTTGTTTAACCACAGCATGACTAGAGAATACAGTGACCGGTGTTCCATCTTTTCTCATAAGTGTTAATTCGGCAGCAGGTGGCACTTCACCTGTTTTTGCACCGTGCTTGATTATGTTACGAACTTCATCCCTCATTTCCGGTGGTATGATCAGCTCAACAAGATTTTTTCCAATCGCTTCTTTTGCCGTATAACCATATATCAATTCATTTGCTTTGTTCCAATAATGAATAATTCCTTCTGCATTATATCCTTGCACAGCAATTGTTGGAATATTTTCCAGAAGTTTTCGGAATTTTACTTCACTTTCCAGCAGGGCTTTTTCCATCTGTCTTTCTTTTGTAACAATCCTCGCAGAGCCCACTGTTCCTATAAGGTTTCCTTTCTCATCTTTAAATAGTGCTTTATAGATATCAAGAAATATAAACTCTCCTTTCACATTCCCAAACTCATCAAATCTTTGTGATTTTTTATTAGTCAGAACTGCTAAATCCGAACTGACACATGTTTTCCCAAATGTGTGGTAGTCAGGGTTATCAGGATGTGATGCTTTTTCTCTATTGGCAAAATATATATCGTTTTTTCCAATTGGCTCATCAGTATCTTTGGCATTAAGCAGTATTTCGGAACAAGCTTTATTTACAAAAATAAAATTACCTTCAATATCTTTAGACCATACAAGATCCGGCAGATTATCACTCATTAATCTCATCATGGAATATAAGTTTTTATATCGTGTTTTACTTTCCTGCAGTGCTCTTTCTGTCTGCTTTATCTTATATCTTTCATCTTTCAATTTTAAGGCGTTTTCAATTGCAGTAGGCAACCTTATCAATCTATCTTTGAGAATATAATCCCATGCACCTTTTTTCATACATTCAACAGCAGTTTCTTCATTTATAGAACCGGTCACTATTATAAACGGAATTTCAGGACTCTGCTTTTTAACCAATTCCAAAGCTTCCAAGCCTGAAAATTGCGGTAACGAATAATCTGATAAGATCAAATCGGGTTTGAAATTTTTAAGTTCTTTCTGAAAGCAGGGTTTTGTTTCTACTATTTTTGAAATAAAATTTATTTTTGCTTTTCCAAGCTCTAATTCCATTAATTTGGCATCAAAAGGGTTGTCTTCAAGAATTAATACTTTGAGATCTTTCATTTTACCTCACTTATTTTACTCTCGACCTGCAATTATGCGACCAGTCGAGAAGATTTTATGCATTTTTTTTAAAATTTCTGTTTATTTCATTCTTCTCGTTTCCAAGCTGAAGCTTGGAAACGAGAAGCGCAGGGTGAAATTTTTCTTTTATTTCACAGGATCACTCTTATTAATTATAATCTATACAAACGGCATTGAAAAATAAAACGTAGCGCCTTTATTTACCTCGCTTTCTGCCCATACTTTGCCTCCGTGTTTATTGATTATACGTTTGATCAAAGCAAGTCCGACTCCTGTTCCTTCAAATTCTTCACTGGAGTGCAAACGCTGAAACACTCCAAAAAGTTTATCAACATATTGCATATCAAAGCCAACACCGTTATCCTTTATATAATAGATTATCTCATTTTCGTCCTTTGTACTGCCAAATTCGATTATACTCCTTTTTTTATTTTCAGTAAATTTTATAGCATTTGAGATCAGGTTTACAATAACCTGTCGTATCATCGAGTTATCGCCGTTTATATCAGGAATTGATTTTAACTTGATATCGATTATTCTATCCGGAAAAAGATTTCGCTGTTCATGGAATATTTCATTGATCATATCTTTAAGTTTAATCGGATAAGATTTTAAACTTTTTCTTCCTAACCGCGAGAATTCAAGCAAATCGTCTATCAATTGTCCCATCAATTTAGTATTGTTACGAATTATGTTTAAAGATTCTTTCCCCTCATTATCCAGAGTATCATAATAATCTTCCAGAATTAAACGTGAAAAACCGTCAATTGCACGCAGAGGTGCACGTAAATCGTGTGATACAGAATAGGAAAAAGATTCCAGTTCTTTGTTGGCAGATTCCAGTTTTGTATTTGATATATCGAGTTCTGCTCGTGATTCATTCACATCTTCCAGAAGAAGTGTAAGAGATCTTTGGGATTCTTCCAACTTCTTTGTTTTTTCCTTTAGATCTTTATTCACTTCACCAAGTTCTTTGCGTGATTCGTTTACATCCTTTATAAGAAGTGTAAGAGATTTTTGGGATTTTTCAAGTTTATTGGTTTTTTCTTCCAGTTTGGCTGTTCGTTCTTTAACGAGTTCTTCGAGGTGTTCACGATGTTTTGTGAGTTCTTCTTCTGCTTTTTTGCGCTCGGTGATGTCATGGGCGATTTCGACCATGCCGATCAACTCTCCATTCTTATCAAAAACCGGCTCACCCCTCTCATCCCATACTCTCCCATCCGGTGTGTTCATTATTGCGTGCTCCGATTTCCTCGTTTTCCATGCCTTCAAAGTTGGGCAATCATCACATGGCTTTTCCGGATCAGCCCATACTTCATAGCATTTTTGACCTATCATCTCCTCCGGTGATTTACCGACAGAAATTGCGCTTGCTTTGTTCACCCAAAGGATTTCAAGGTTTTCGTTCACAAATGCAAGATTGGTAGTAATTCCATCTAAGATGGCTTTTTTTTGTGATTCGCTTTCCTGTAGCGATTCCTCCGCCTGCTTGCGACCGGTGATGTCTTCTTGCATGACAACTACATTTGTCAAGGTACCTGTCGGGTCCAATATGGGGAACATTCTGCATCGTGTAATGATTTTCTTATTCTTGTAGGGTGAAACGAATTCTATTTCAGGTGTTTCCACGATTTTCCCTTTCAAAGCTTCCTTAAAGTACTTGATCACGCCCTGCTTTATATTCGCCGGCTCCGTGATCGCATTTCTTCCCAGTATCATCTCCTTGCCAGGCACAGCGTAGAACTTCAGAAATGCTTCATTCACCATTACATTGAATCCTTTGGAATTCATAACAAAGGTGGGAAGTGGCGATTGCTGGATCAGGCTCTCTAAAAAAAGATTCTTTGCTTTGATTTCTTCCTCTGTCAGCTTGCGTTTGGTGATGTCTGTTGTAGAGCCAAAAACATGTAATTTTCCGTTTTTTCTAAAACATCTGCCTTTTGAATAAAACCATGTTGTTTGTCCGTTGTTTTTTAATACTTCATATTCGCATTCGATTTTTTTTGCCGGCGATGTAATTGCTTCTCTAAAAGCATTGTTTACTTGTTCCTGATATTTGGGTTTTATGTAGCTGAAATACTTATCCCAGTCATTTTTTATTGTTCCTGTCGGCAACTCCAATAATTCATCAATAACGGATGAAGTGTAAGTATTTTCAAAAGCTCCGTTCTTTCCAATGTCCGCTTTCCAAACAGCAGTTGTAATATTAGACACAACTTGTTGAAAATTTTCATTGCTTGCTTTTAAAGCTTCTTCTGCCAGTCTTTGTTGTATTGCTATTGAAGATTGTTTAATAAAGGTTTCTATGATTTCCATATTTTTTATTTCTTCTGCGCCCTCTTTTAAAAAAACAACCGCAGTTCCTAACAACTGCTTTCCTTTTATGAAATCAATAGTATGAATTTTATCTATTTTCAATAATTTTTCTATAGACGTGCAAATAGCTTTAGGAACCGTTTGAAGAAGAAGCCCATATAGACCATCGTTATATAAATGCATTTTGCAATTCGACATATAATACATATTCTTATGCTGAATATTTACAGTCATACCCACAGGGTGTTTTCTAAGGAGTTTGGTAATTTTATCAATAAATTTTCCCATCCCAAAAACAGCACGGGTTGTTGACACTTCTTGCTTCTCATCAACGGAATTAACAACAATATACGAATCCTTTCCGATAAGCTTTCTAAGTTGCTCTCCGATAAAATGGTAAATATTTTCGTCTGAAGAAAGTTCGACGAATTTCATTGTAGTTTCAGATAATAACCGGATATTTTTTTGATGCTCTTTTTCTTTTTCCTCTGTTTTCTTGCGTTCTGTTATATTTCTTATTGTGCCTTGTCCGAAAAATTTACCGTTCTTTTTTATAATTTGTCCGTTAATTTCTACAGGTATAATACTGCCATCCTTTTGTATTATACGGGTTTCAAAATTTTTAACTTTCTTTTTCAGGAAAACTTCTTTAAGCATTTTCCAATACAATGGCAATTCATTTTTGGGGCAATATTTTGTGAATGAAGTACCGAGCATATCTTCGGGTTCATATCCAAAATGATCTTTTGCTGAAAGGCTGATGAATGTTATATTTCCTGTTTTCGTTAGGATAAAAATTGTATCTAATGACGATTTTGTTATAAGCTCTATTTCTATTTCTTTTTCAATTAATTCTTGCTCTACCCGTTTACATTCGTTTTTTTCTCTCTCTAAAGTCAAAATACGATTATTGAGCATTTCAATTTTTTCAATCAGTTGTTCTTTGGTTTTATTTTCAAAATTTTCCATAATATTTTTATTCCTTATAAATTTTAACTCATCCCCGAGAAAAGCAAGAAGATCTTTTCCCAAGCAGGAGGTGAATTTCTTAAATCTCAAACATTAACCATTCACTTTAGTGAATGGAGGAGAAGATCACCACCACTTCTGAATTCATTCTGGACATCTTCCGACTGAAGTCTATTATTCGTGTTGGGTCTCTGTTTCCATCGAATAAATTCGATGGTTAATGTTTTGTGTGAACTCCTTTTTCCATCGAATAAATTCGATGGTTAATGTTTCTTCTCCAACTCTTTCACCTTATCCCTTAACTCTTTTATCCTGAATTCACGTCCCACAGTAAGTTCATAAAAATGTTCGAGTTCTGCTGTCTTTTTTTCTAAAACTTTGGTTCGTTCTTTTACAAGTTCTTCAAGGTGGTTACTGTATTTTTTAAGTTTTTCTTCGCTCTTCTGCAGTTCAGAAGTTCGTTTCTCCACCAATTCTTCAAGGTTATCACGATGCTTTACAAGTTCATCCTCAGTTTTCTTGCGCAGAATAATTTCATTCTGGAGATCACCAAGTGATTTTTTCAGTTTTTGGATCATACTGTTAAAATCTTCTGCAAACATCTTAAATTCATAAATTTTCTGTGAAGGAATTTTATGATCAAGGTCTCCTTCGGCAATACGCTTAATACCTGCTGTGAACGATATAAAAGGCGCTGCCAATCTGCGACCGAACAGCCAGCCTAATATTCCAACAAGAAAGAGGATAATCACAAAAATAGATAATGCAATCCTTAAAAAATATTGTTCTCTTTCAATAATGCTACTTGCATCAATGTCTATTCCAAGCACACCGGCTTTCTTATTATCTGAAGTATAAAAAGGTGCATAACCGGAAAGCCAGGTACCCCACCTATCGGTATAAAAGCTTTTCTCAACAAAAGGTTTATCAAGAGTGCTGAAATTAGCCATAAGCATTTCACTTGCATCAAGGTAAACGCTGCCAAGATGAGCTATTTCATCAGGATTAGTTTCAGCATCCACAAGAAAGATAATTCGTCCCTCATCATTCTGTCGCATAGTATAAACATAGTAGATATCTGTTCCGGCACCTTTTATATTCTGGAGGTTTTGTTTGATTTGTTGATAAGTAATATTACCTTCGTCATCCGCTGTTTTTAATTTGTTATGAGCGTCTCCGTCTATATTTAGAGATGTAACAGCTACGATATCATACAGACGCTTTCTAAAATCCTCTTTCGATTGGGTTTTAAAGTTCAAATACAACGCTGAAACAAGAATTGCTGAAATTAATATTGTGAGAAGAATAAAGTTAATACTTGCTTTAGTGTGTAATCTAATATTTTTTGGGGTTTTGTTTTTTTTAATCATGATTTTTCCCTTCTAACTCTTTCACTTTATCTTTCAACTCCTTTATCCTGAATTCTCTACCAACAAATAGTTCATTTAATTCTTCAAGTTTTTCATTTTTCTCTTCTAATTCTTTGGTGCGTTCTTTTATCAGTTCTTCCAGGTGTTCACGGTGTTTTTTTAGTTCTTCTTCAGCCTGCTTGCGATCGGTGATATCGGCAACAAAACCAAGAAAACGATTGTCTGAAAGCTTAACAGCATCGACAGTCCATGTATTTTTACTGCCATCTTTTTTAATGAAGGACATATCTCCTGTTGATATTCCTGTTTTCACAACTGTTTCAAAATGCTTTTTAACATAAGATTGATCTTCGGGTGGAATGAGCTCTACCAGGTTTTTGTTCAATAATTCAACCCTCGAGTAACCTGTTATTCTGCAGGCAGCCTTATTCACATCTACATAGTTACCTTTTTCATCTGCTACAAAAGCTCCAAAAGGTGCATTTTCGATATAACTTCTGAATTTTTCTTCGTTTTCTTTCAAAGCAATTTCACCTTCTCTTTGTCTGCGTAAAATCCTGGAAGTAATTAGTCCGCTCACCAGACAGAAAATAAAGAAAACAGTTCTAATGAAAACATTATAATCAGGAATATTCAGAGCAATCAAGTCGAAAAACGAACTTCCCTTATGAAAAACAAAAGAATAAATAACGCTGTCAAACAACCAGAACAAGCATCCAAGCAGTAGAAAAGTGCTTATTATGTAACCTGTTTTTTTAGAATCGACGTATTCCTTTAATTTCAAAAAGATTCTTACATGTTTAATATTCAAAAGTACGTCAGCTAAAAGTAAAATAATAAAGCCGACAGCTGCTTGTTTAATTGTAACAAAAATAGAGAAATGCATGGGAATTGTATTTGGAGCATTTGAACACCAACTCCAGGGTGGTGGATTTAATGTAATTGCCCATCTACTTAATGTTAATAAACTTATCGAGCTGAGAATACGGAATGGAATTTCCACAATGTACATGCTCAACCACCATTTGTGATTTTTCTGCTTTTTGCGAATCTCTGCAAATATTCCATGCCAGATAATCCAAAGTGTAAAAGGTGGAACTACAAAAAATATTGCATAGCCATTACTTGGTCCCCACAGCCACCACATAGTTTGACAACCACCCGCTATTGCAGAAAGCAAACCGTATTTCCAACCCCAGCTCAAGGTTATCAGCATTGGAAACAGCAAGCCAATTAATATGGTAGCAGTATATTCTCCAAAGGGAAAATTAATCGTATAAAAATTCATAAAAAAACTTATTATACCAAAAAATATTGAGATCGAAATTTTATATTTGTTTTTCATTAGTATCCTGAACATATAATTCCTCCATTAATCAATCACATTATCAATAATTAAAATCTTTTACATTTCTTAACAACATTTCAGTGATCTTATTTACAATTATGGAAACTTCTTGTCCGATTTTTTGCTGCTGAAAGACATTTTTACATCTGACGTATTATCTTTTTTTAGAATTCCTGTATTTTTATTTTTTTTTCTGATAATTAATTTAAGGTTTTAGTATTGTTTTTCATTTTCTAATTCCTTATTTACATTAAATTACATATTCTAATTAAATGTCAATAGTTTTAACATTATCAATTATCAAATATTGTCTCAACAGTAGAACAAGACTTGGACAGCAGGAAATATGACAGCGAAAACATATTGAAAATGACAAATCATTTCCCCCGAAAAGTGGGAGCATTCTTCGGTTCTTTTCCTCTTAAAACTTTATGATAATAATCATAAGTCATCGGATTCAGTTCGGATAAATTTTCCGCTTCGGTAACTTCACCCAGAAAAATCGTGTGACTGCCTGCATCAAGGCTTTTTATTACTTTGCATTCAATGTAGCCTACTGTTTTGCCCAACACGATCGGAGCACCGTTTTTTCCAATTTTGTAATCACAATCAGCAAATTTATCGATGTCTCTTCCGCTTTTAAACCCAAATTTTCCTATTTCTATCATTGTCCATTTATCGGATATAATAGAAATAGTAAAGACCTTGCTTTCATTTATAAATTTGTGGGTCAGGTTTTGTTTGGCTATGCTGATGGCAATCGTTGCCGGTTGTGGTGTAATTTGAAAAACTGTGTTTGCGAGCTGTGCATTTATCTCGTTTCCTTTTGGTGAACTTACAATATATAAACCATAACTGATATTAAATAAAGCATCTAAATTCATTTTTTACCTACTTTATAATTTTTTACTAATCTGAATTGGAGCTGCCGGAATAATCCTGCAGCTCCAATCTTCTGCTAATCAATAGAACTGAACATATCCTTTCCAACGCCGCATTCAGGACAAATCCAATCTTCCGGTAGATCCTCAAATTTCACGTTGTCATTTTCTGCAGGATCATAAACATATCCGCATACATCACATACATATTTCTGCATTTTCTCCTCCCTTGTCCCGGCATAGCTTCTTTAGAAACGAAGCCGGATTTTCCCGGCGTAGAAGGTGATGATAGCCATCGTCACCTGCTTTTAAAGCCGGATTGATTTTTGCCACCTGTCTTCGTTAACCTGTTCTTCACAACTGCATAACTATAAATAGTCGAAACTATGCCAAGGCAGGCTGACTTTCACTGACTGCCATTGACTTTTTCTGGTTATCAAACCTCTGCTTGGTAATTTCTTTTCTTCAAAACAATTCTCTGGTTATCAAACCCCCTGTTTGGTAACCTCTTCTCAAATATGTATCCAAACTGGGAACAGTGAAATAAATAAAAAAGATTTCACGTCCTAAAGGCTTGGATACAAGAGTATCAAGATGAACAAGATTTTTTTTATAATCTATTATCCTGTAAATCTTGTTGATCCCGTCTAATCTTTTCAGTGAAAAGTCTTTGTAATTCATATGACTATTTTTAATAATTTTCTACCCAAACCTCAAAATGCGCCTGTGGATGATCACAAACAGGGCAAACCTCAGGTGCTTCGATAGATTCAACAATATGACCACAATTACGACATTTCCAGAATACCTTTCTATCTTTTTTGAAAATTTTATGGTTTTTCACATTATTAAGAAGTTTTCGGTATCTTGTTTCGTGTCTTTTTTCTACTAAAGCCACTAACTCAAAAGTTCTTGCTACTTCTTTAAAACCTTCTTCTTTGGCAATTTTTGCAAAAGCCGGATACAGATCCGTCCATTCTTCCTGCTCACCATTTGCCGCATATTCCAAATTTTTCATTGTATCTGAATAAGCAACCGGATAACCAGCATTGATTTCAATTACATTTTCATTCATACCATTTTTAATCAATTGTTTCATGAAAAGTTTAGCATGTTCTTTTTCATTATCAGCAGTTTCATTGAAAATTTCTTCAATTTGTCTGAAACCTTCTTTTCGAGCAACAGATGCATAATAATTATAACGCATCCTTGCCTGCGATTCTCCAGCAAAAGATTTCATTAAATTTTCTGCTGTTTTGCTTCCTTTGAATTCCATAATTTTTCCTCCTTTATCCCGGCGTAGTTTTGACGAAGCCGGATTGATTTTTGCCACCCCAGTTAGTCAACGGGGCAGGCTGATTTTTTCTGGTTACCAAGCTCCTGCTTGGTAACTTCTACTCTCTTTTGAAATATATCCAAGCCAGTCTCCGTAAACTACGCCCCGACAGGCTGGAGCTTGGATACAAGGTACAACTTTTTTGTCTGTGTAAGTCTTGTGGCTATTTTTTTTTAACTCTTCCACAATCCGTGCAGATTACACCATTCTCTTACTTCGATGATTTCTTCTTTTTTCACTGGAAAGAATGCTTCCGGTTTATCACCTGGTTTTAATTCAACTTTACAAACTTTGTCCTCTCTAAGAATTTCTATAAATTTAATATAATGATTTCCCAGCATGGGGTGTTCCTGATTTTGACCAACTTTTACCAAAACACCACCTTCAACTTCTTCCACAAAGGGTACATGTTTTTCTGTGGAAGCATCTTCTGTTTTAGCTTCTAATTTTTCCATTGGAATACCACAGCAAACGAGTGCTGGTGCTCCTTCATTTAGGATTTCAACTACATTACCGCATTTTTCACAGTAATAAATTTCTCTTAATTGAGTCATTTTATCCTCCGTTTCAATTTTTATTCTTCTTAAAGGTTTAATTGTTTATGTTTGTTTAAAATTTCATCTGCCAGATCATCTAAAGCAAGAAAATCACTTTTTTCAGGGAATCCTTTCACAATTACAGTAGATAATATTTCCACTTTTAAGTTACCTAACATTCCGACTACATTTTCTACCATTTTTCCACCCCAGCCATAGGAGCCGATAACCGTGGCAAACTTAACTTTTGGTCTTAACATATTTGCCAAAAAAGCAGCATAAGCAACCGATGGATGAGGACCTGCTAATACCGTCGGTGAACCAATAACTATCGTAGCAGCATCAACCAATTCAATTGCCAGTTCACCAATATCTGTAACAGTCAGGTTGAATGGTTTGACCATAATGTCTCTTTTTATTAACGCATCAGTTAGATATTCTACCATTTTTTTAGTGCTTCCATGCATAGAAACATAGGGTATGACTATTTTATTCTTAACATTATCAGATGTCCAATCTTTGTAAGCATCAAAAATCAATTTCGGATTATCAAAAATCTGACCGTGACTTGGCGCAACCATATCAATTTCAAGATCTTCCAATTTTTCCAGATACCTGACAATATTCTTCCTGAACGGCATCATAATTTCTGCATAGTACCGTTTGGCAGAAGTGTAAACTTTAGTCTCATCTTTTACAAATAATTCACTTGATACATAATGAGATCCGAGGAAATCACATGAGAAAAGAATATGTTCTTCTTTCAAGTAAGTTACCATGGTTTCTGGCCAGTGAACCCATGGAGTTAGAAAAAATTGTAATGTCTTATCCCCAAGCGATAAGCTTTCTTCGTCCTTGATAACTATAAATTTATCATCAGGAATTTTCAATAGATCTATCAACATATTTTTACATTTTTCGTTTGTTACAACTTTTGATTCGGGATATTTAGACAGAATGGCAGGAATCCCACCCGAATGATCTTGTTCTGCATGATTTGCAATAATGTAATCAATCTTTGAAACACCATGATTTGTTAAATTATCATAAAGAACATTCACAGTTTCCGGATCAACAGTATCTATTAAGGCTGTTTTATCAGATCCTTCCACAAGATAAGCGTTATATGAGGTTCCATCAGGTAATGGAATCAATTCATCGAAAAGCCGCCTATCCCAATCTTTCATTCCTATTGAAAAAACATTCTGTTTAACTTTTTGTATTGCCATTTTTTCCTCCGTGTAATCATAATTTGCATTTAGCTTGTTAACACTTAACGTATAGCATTTAGCAAATTTTTTATACTTTTCTATTTCACTTTTTTTGTTAGTCAAGTTTCATAATTCTGACATTTGTGACAGAAATATGTTGAGCGTCCCGCCTGCTTTATCTTTTGAATCTCGACACCACATTCACATATTTTCTTACTATATACTTTCAGGAAATTCTGAAATTCCCCGGTTTTATCTTCCACACTTCTATAATCGGAAATCGTCGTTCCATTGTGTTTGATCGCTTCCTGCATTACATTCTTTGTTTCTAACACAATTCTCTTTAGAGAAACTGTTTCGATTTTGTTTGCAGGAATTGCAGGATGTATTTTTGCCCTGAAAAGAATCTCAGCAACATAGATATTTCCTAAACCGGCAATAACTGTTTGATCAAGAAGAACATTTTTGATGGGTGCTTTTCTGTTTTTAAGTTTATTCTTCAAATATTCTGCATTGAATTCATCTGATAATGGTTCGATTCCTAATTTCTGCAACGCATTAATTATTTCATTACTATTAACAATCTGAATTTTACCAAAAGTTCTAACATCATCAAATATCAATTTAGTTTTATCTGAGAATATTATTTCTGCTCGTGAATGGGAAGAAGTATTATTCAGATCTTTTTCAAATATCAATTTCCCTGTCATTCTAAGATGAACAATCAATTTTAAATCTTTTGATGTTTTTATAATGATATATTTTCCTCTTCGTTCGATACTTTTGATTTTGCCAAATTCACATATTTTTAAGCCTTTTTCAAAAACCAATGTTCCTTGTCTTTTTTCAATAATTGAAGAAATGGTTTTAGCAATTACTATTCGGTTTAATCCATTAATAATAGTTTGGACTTCAGGTAATTCAGGCATTTATCAGGCTCCAGCTTTCACTAAACAGTTTTTACAAATACCTTTCAAATTAACATAATGTTCCAATACTTTGTGACCATCGATCAAATCATTGGTGCAATAATCAAAAGATTTGTCCAGATCATATATTTTACCGCATTTGGTGCATTTGAAATGAATATGCGGCTCGGTATTATATTCATAGCGAACCTCATTCTCAAACAGGGTAAGGGCAACCAAAATTCCCTTTTCAACAAAAGTTTTTAACGTGTTATACACTGTGGTTTTAGAAAGTGTCGGCATTTCATCTGCTAATGATTGATAGATCATATATGCGGTGGGATGTGTTTTATGATTTTGCAAATATTCCAAAATCTTTACCCGCTGCATAGAAGGGGCAATATTATTCTCTTTAAGAAGTTCAATAATATTTTTCATCATTACTCCTTTGTTACGAAAACTTGTTTGTAACGATTTCAAATTTGGAGTTACTACATTTTACGTCAAGAAGAAAATACTTTTTAATTATTTATTGTAACATTATTCTAATAATTCATTTTTTATGAATTTATTTGATCAAATCTTTGAATCTATTACTTATAGGTCAAGAAAAAGTGTCTCTACCCGCATTCGATTGAATACGGGTAGAGAGTTAGTATCGACTCGTAAAGAATAACGAGTCGAAACGACATCCTCTACTTCGACTCATCGTCGCTTTAGCACAGGATATAACTAACACACCCCACGACTAAAGTCGCACCCCTCTTAAGAGGGGATTACTTGAGAAGCAGCATTTTCTTTATTGCCCGATAATTTCCCGTCTTGAGTTTATAGAAGTAAATTCCTGAAGAGACGGGTTGGTTGTTTTGGTCTGTGCCGTTCCAGACTATGGAGTAGCCGACTCCGTCGGCAAAAAACGGCGAGGGACTCGCCGACTCCAAAATATCAAAAGTTTTTACTTTCTGACCTTTGATATTATAAATTTCGAGATTA
>JAUVLU010000059.1 GCA_030600585.1 Candidatus Cloacimonadota bacterium
TGTCAGGGACTTTCCGATGTGATGGGAATGCAGGAACATAAAGGCAATTTGAAAGGTAAAACAGTACTTATGACCTGGGCGCACGGAGCTTTGGCGCGTTCTTACTGCTCTGTTCATGAAAATCTGCTTATTACTTCACGACTGGGTATGAATGTGAAACTTGCTTTCCCAAAAGGGTATGATCTTCCTGAAGAAGAAATTGCAAAAGTGAAAGCAAATTGTGAAGCCAATGGCACGAAATTTGAAATAATAAACGATCCCGATGCAGGTTATACAGATGATGTGGAATTCGTTTATTCACGTAATTGGTTCGGACCCGATTTTTATGAGATCGGCAAAGAAGCAGAAATTGCCAGAGCAAGCAAAATGACTGACTGGATATGCAATCAGGAAAGAATGGATCGCACAAAAAACGCTTTATACATTCATCCAATGCCTGTTGATCGCGGTAGAGAAGTTACCGATGAAGTGGCAAGCGGTCCCAATTCCATCATTACAGATATTGCAGAAAATAGACTGCATACACAGAAAGCAATTATGGCAATGACTATTGCCGGTATGAAAGTAGATATTTAATTTGGAGAATAATAATGAATAATGATAAGAAAAAACTTGTAGTTATTGCGCTTGGCGGCAATGCTATCAAACAAGCTCACGAAAAGGGAACTGCCGAAGAGCAATTCAAAAATGTGGAGATAACCTGCGAGCAACTCGTAAAGATGAATGCGATGGGATATAAATTGATCATCACGCATGGTAATGGACCTCAAGCAGGAAGTCTATTAATTCAGCAGGAAGAAGGCAAAAAACTTGTTTCAGCTATGCCGATGGATATCGTAGGTGCAATGACACAAGGTCAGATCGGTTATATGTTCCAGAACACATTGCAGAATTATTTTATGCAAAAGGGAAAGAATATTCCTATTACTACTGTTGTAACTCAGGTTCTGGTAAAAGAAGATGACCCTGATTTTGATGATCCCACAAAACCGGTTGGACCTTTCTATACAGAAGAAGAAGCTTTAAGATTGAAAGAAGAAAAAGGCTATGTTGTAAAACTGGTAAAACCGAATGTAGATAAACCCTGGCGAAGGGTTGTTCCATCTCCAGAACCTTTTGAGATCGTGGAATCCAATTGTGTGCAGGCTCTCGTCGATGCTCGGGCAATCGTTATCGCATCTGGCGGCGGCGGTATTCCTGTAATGAAAAGATCCGATGGAACTTTAGCCGGACTGGAAGCAGTTATAGATAAAGATAAGGCAGGTAATGTGCTTGCTCAATCTGTAAACGCAGATATTTATCTCATACTTACAGATGTGGAAAATGCCAAGATCAATTTTGGTAAACCGGATGAAAAACCTCTGGGGAAAATTACTGTTGCAGAAGCAGAAAAATATCTGGCAGAAGGACATTTCCTTGCCGGCAGTATGGGTCCAAAAGTTACAGCCGCCATCAGGTTTGTAAAAGCCGGTGGTGAAAAATCAATAATTACTTCCCTGTCAAATGCCGTTGACGCTTTAGAAGGTAAAATAGGGACAATTATTGTGAAGTAACCATAACAACTTCCGAATGTGCAAAGCTCTTCGGAATGTACTCTTGTATCCAAGCCCCAGCTTGGATACACATAGATTACCAATAAAATGAAAAAGATTACCAAGCTGGGGCTTGGTAACTAGAATATTAAAAAAATAAAACAATCGGAAGAGCTTTGCACATTCCGATGTTTCTGATAAAAGGAGAAAAAATGGCTAAAAATAAAGAACAAGTATTAAAGAATACAATACAGAGATGTAAGGAAAAAAACATTCTTCTTCCTACATACGAACAGATGAGAAATCCGGAATTGATACCGGAAAAAGTTAAAAAAGAACTTGAAAATGTAGGAATGTGGGATCTTAATTCATTAAATTTATTTCGTTTAACATGGAAGAATGAGCCAAGATTAGATGGTGGTGGATTTGGAAAAGTGAACTTTATGGAATTACCAAAAGAAATCACCGGAGTAGATGCCAGAATAATGGTTCTAATAGGGAAATTTTTCCCAACCGGTGCTCATAAAGTTGGTGCTACTTTCGGACCTCTTGTAGAAAAATTAGTTCACGGTGAATTTGATCCAACTACTCAAAAAGCTCTTTGGCCCTCAACCGGTAACTACTGCCGAGGCGGAGCTTATGATTCTTTCCTTTTAGGCTGTGAATCCATTGCTGTGCTTCCTGAAGAAATGAGTCAGGAAAGATTCGATTGGCTTCATGAAGTAGGTGCAGAAGTTTTTGCAACTCCCGGAAGTGAAAGTAATGTAAAAGAAATTTACGATAAAGTAAAAGAACTTAAAGCTGAGCGTGGTGATAATATTGTAAACCTTAACCAATTTGATGAAATCGGAAATGCTGTGTGGCATTACGCTGTTACAGGTCCGGCAATGGAAGAAGTTTTCAATCAAGAAAAAAATAAGAATGATAAATTTACAGGATTATTCTTAACACAAGGTTCTGCCGGAACACTTGGTTGTGCAGATTATCTTCGTGAGGTATATCCTACTTTCAAAGTATGTGCCGGTGAAGCTCTTCAATGCCCTACCCTACTTCGTAATGGCTATGGTGCACATAGAATCGAAGGTATCGGAGACAAACATGTACCCTGGATCCACAATATCAAAAATATGGATATGGTTGCCGCTATTGATGATCAACCAAACATTGATATTATGAGATTGTTCAACTCTGAAACAGGACATAAATATCTCCTCGAAAAAGGTGTTTCTCAAGAAATTATTGATAAATTAGATCTACTCGGAATTTCTTCAATTGCTAATATTATGGGTTCGATCAAAATGGCAAAATACTATGAAATGACTGAGAATGATGTTGTCTTCACGGTTGCTACTGACTCTATGGAAATGTATAAATCAAGAATTAAAGAAGAACTTGAAAATCATGGTGAATTTACTCACGAAGATGCTGCAGTCGTTTATTACCGTGACCTTATGAACATCGGAATCGACAATATGATCGAGATGAATTATTATGAAAAGAAACGTATGCATAATTTGAAATACTTCACCTGGATCGAACAACAAGGTAAAACTGTAGAAGAACTTGATGCTCAATGGTATGATGAAAATTACTGGAAAGATCAATTTGGAAAAGTTAATGAATGGGATGAAAAGATCACAGAATTTAACACTAAAACAGGACTGCTTAAAAAGTATGAATAGAAAATGACTCTCCATCAGTTTGAAAGAGCTGATGGAGATGTAATTGCAATTAGGAGGTCTTATGAGATTTGAAAAATATATTCGACCGCAAAACTTTGAAGAAGCACTTCAAATACTAAAATCTGATCAGAATTCAGTAATTCTTGGGGGAACCACTTTCCTAAGATTATCCGATAGAAAATATTCTACCGGAATTGACCTTTCCGATCTCGGTCTCGATTTCATCAAAGAAGTTAATGATCAAATTGAGATCGGCGCATATACTTCCCTCAGAAAAATTGAGACCGATCCTATCATCAATAAAAATTTTGGAAATCTACTACCGAAGTCAATCGAGAATCTCATTGGAATTCAATTCAGGAATAATGCAACGATCGGCGGTGCTATTTTTGGACGTTTAGGATTTACGGAGATCATCACAGCTTTACTTGTTCTGGATTGCGAACTCGAGTTTGAAGAAAATGGCAAAGTAGATTTTAATGAGTTTATTTCAAATTGGAATATCAAGCGGGATATTCTCAAAAAAATAATCATTAAGAAAAAACAAGGTAAAAGCTCATATAAAATGATGCGGAATTCCAGTGCGGATTTTCCAATTTTATCTGTTGCGGTTTCCAATTTTGACACCATAAAAATTGCGGTTGGAACTCGTCCCTCGATTGCCAAATTATCAGAAAAAGCATCTCAACTTATAAATTCAGATAATAACAAAATAAATGAGGCTGTTAATTTAATTACAGATGAATTCAAATTTGGTGATGATCTGCGAGCCGGAAAAGAATATCGGAAAAACATTGCACCAATTCTTGTGAAACGTGCTCTGCAGGAGGTTCTGATATGAAATTAAAATTAAATATTAACAATAGATATTATAATGCCAATATAGATGCGGATGAATCTCTTCTCGATGTGCTTAGACATCTTGGATTCAAAAGCGTTAAAAAAGGATGCGATACCGGAACTTGTGGAGTTTGCTCTGTTTTAATAGATGGAGAACCGATCCTGTCCTGTCAATTTCTAGCAGCAAGAGCAGAAGGGCACAAGATCACAACTGTTGAGGGTCTTGGCGAAAAAGCTGATGAGATAATCGATGTGATTATTAATGAAGGAGCCGATCAATGCGGATATTGCGGACCGGCTTTAGTTCTTACCACTTACGCAATGAAGCAGGAATTGAAAAATCCGACCGTTGAAAAGATCAATCATTATCTTGCAGGAAACCTCTGCCGCTGCTCCGGTTACGAAGGACAACTTCGTGGTATTAAAAAATATATGGGGGTGGAATAATGAAATTCAAAGAAGTTAAACATTCTATCCCAAAAGTTGACGGAAAAGGTCTTTTGAAAGGTGCTTCCGCTTATACAGATGATCTTGCGGTCGAGAGTGCTCTAATAATTAAATTATTGAGAAGTCCTTATGCATTTGCTCACATTAAATCTATAGACACAAAAAAAGCTCTGAGATTGGAAGGGATCGAGTGCATTCTTACTTATAAAGACGTTCCCCGTATTCCAATTACGAGAGCCGGACAAGGCTATCCCGAGCCATCTCCAAAAGATAAATTTATTTTGGATGAATATGTGCGTTATGTTGGTGATGAAGTTGCGATAATTGCAGGAACCACACAAAAAGTAGTAGAAGATGCTATAAAACTGATCGAAGTGGAATACGATGTTCTCGAACCTGTTCTGGATTTCGAGAAAGCAGAAGGAAATAAATCTGTGATCCATCCCGAAAAAGAAATTTACTCTATGTTCCCGATGGGTCTGGATGCAAAAAATAATATTGCCTGTTCATACCTCGACACAATGATCGTGGGTGATGTTGATAAAACTATAGCTGAATGTGATGTTAAGGTCGAGCATAGATATTATACTCACGCTCAGCAACACGTTGCAATGGAACCGCATACATCCACAGCTTATATCGATGTGCAGGGAAGATTGAATATTATTACTTCCACTCAAAATCCATACCATACACGCCGAATAATCGGTGAAGCTCTTGCAAAACCTTTGCGGGATATCAGAATATTTAAACCAAGAATTGGTGGAGCTTTTGGTGCAAAACAACAAATTCATAATGATATTTTTACAGCAATTGTAACTTTAAAAACCGGAAAACCTTCCAAATGTTTTTACACAAGAAAAGAAGTATTTGAAAGTTCCTTCACACGTCACCAAATGAGATTTGATATACGAATAGGAGCAGATAAAAAAGGTAATATTCAGGCTATCGATATGCAGCTTCTTTCCAATACAGGAGCTTATGGAGAACATGCACTTACCACATTTATGGTTGCCGGTGCCAAAACATTGCCGATGTATAATAAAACTACGGCAATAAGATTTGAAGGAAAGGTTGTTTACACGAATAAATGCCCTGCCGGTGCCTATCGTGGTTATGGTGCAATTCAGGCAAATTTTGCTGTGGAATCTGCAATACGTGAGCTTGCCGAAAAACTAAATATGGATCCGGTTGAACTGCGTTTGAAAAATTGCATTAAGGAAGGTGAAACTTCTCCGGTTTTCACTATTATGGGAGAAGGTGGAGAAGGTATCGCTCAGGTTATGGAAAGCTGCAAACTGGATTATTGCATAACTCGTGGAAGAGAATTAATTGGATGGAATGAGAAATATCCTTCTAAACAAATTGCGCCTAATAAGATAAGAAGTGTGGGAACTGCAATTGCAATGCAGGGTTCCGGAATTCCACTTCTCGATATGGGTGCCGCAGTTCTAAAATTAAATGACGATGGATTCTTCAATCTACTGGTCGGAGCAACAGATCTGGGAACGGGAAGCGATACAATTCTCAGCCAGATCGCAGCAGAGGCAATTGGGGTACCGGTTGATAGAATTGTGATCACTTCTTCCGATACAGACACAACTCCTTACGATGTGGGAGCTTATGCTTCCAGCACAACTTTTGTTTCGGGTAATGCTGCCAGAAAAGCCGGCTTGAATATGAGAGCAAAACTCATCGAGGAGGCAGCCAAAGCTCTGGAAGCTGCTAATAAAAATGATGTGATCTTTGAAGATTGCACTTTCAAATTAAAAGATAAATCTATAACCTTGAAAGAACTTTCCGAAGGTCTTTACTACAAATTCGGTGCCGGTATGAAACAGCTTATAGCATCAGGTTCCAACACAAGCCCTAAATCTCCACCTCCATTTATGGCAGCTTATGTGGAGATAGAACTCGATACTGAAACAGGAAAGATTGATATTCTGGATTACGTTGCGGTGGTAGATTGCGGAACTCCTATCAATCCAAATCTGGCAAAAATCCAGGTAGAAGGTGGAATTCTTCAAGGTATTGGAATGGCGATGTATGAAGATGTAATTTATTCTAAAGACGGAAAAATGCTAACCAATAATATGATGAAATACAAAATTCCAAATAGAAAAGATGTGAAGAAACTTACAGTAGAATTTGCCGAAAGTTACGAACCGGCAGGACCTTACGGCGCAAAATCTGTTGGAGAAATTGGAATCGATACACCGCTTGCTGCTATCGCAAATGCTGTTTATAATGCTGTGGGAGTGAGGATTCGTTCGGTACCGCTCACACCGGAAAAAATTCTAAATGGGATTTTAGAGAAAAGTTAATGGTTAATTCAATACAAAATATATCATTAACCCACAGTTTCAACTGTGGGATTAAGTATAACATTAACAATTCAATAACCACTTCAGCGGTTTCCACTTCTATTTTTGTAGGACTTATTGATTTACGAAACATAATGAGGTTTATTTGATTTATAGAAAGTACTCATCTGTGAAAAATCGGTGACATTCGGTGGCAAAAAAAACTCATCGGTGAAAATTCGGTGACAATAAAAAATTAAGTTGGTAAAAAAATGGAAAATTGGTGGTAATAAAATGAAAGATAAAAAATATTATTTTGAATGCACAACCTGCGGTGCAAAATACGAGCAGGATGAAGTAACATATCTCTGCCCTGTTTGTGAAAAAGAAAACACTCCTGACATCCCTCCTAAAGGAATTTTAAAAACTTTATATCATTATGGAAAGATCAAGAATTTAGCAAAGCGGCATAAACTTTTTGATAAATTGAAAGCAAAAGAATATCGAGAATTGCTGCCGATAAATTCCGAACGCAGTCTTTCCTGGCTTAAGGTTGGGAAAACACCACTTTACGAGATTAGTTCCGCAAGTATCCCCATTCATAAAGGGGAATCAAAGGGGGTTTTCCAAATTTATCTAAAAGATGATTCTCAAAATCCTACCTTCTCTTTCAAAGACCGCGCTTCCGATCTGGTTTGTGCTTTTGCAAAAGAGAATGATATCGATACAATCGTTGCAGCTTCCACCGGAAATGCAGGATCATCTTTGGCTGGAATTTGCGCTTCACAAAATCAGAAAGCTATCATTTTTGCTCCAGCTTCCGCACCAAAAGCCAAACTTACACAGATATTGATGTATGGTGCTCAGCTTATTCCGGTTGACGGAACTTATGATGACGCCTTCGATCTTAGTATCGAAGCTACAAAGAAATTCGGCTGGTACAATCGTAATACAGCCTACAATCCTTTTACGATCGAAGGCAAAAAAATCGTTTCGTTCGAGATATTCCAGCAAATGAGACAGCAGATTCCCGATCGGGTTTTTGTTCCGGTTGGAGACGGCTGCATAATTTCCGGTGTATTCAAAGGATTTGAAGATCTGTTGAAATTAGGTCTTATTAAGAAAATACCGACAATTATTGCAGTTCAATCGGAAAAAAGTGATAACATTATTCGCAACCTGACTTCCGATAAATTTGTTACTAAACTCAGTAACACAATTGCAGATTCTATCGCTGTCGATATCCCGCGAAATTACTGGATGACCAAAAAATTTATGGAAGAATATAATGGAGAATCAACTATTGTGAGCGATGAAGAGATAATTTCTGCTTCAAAAGTATTGAGTGAAAACACCGGCATCTTTGCCGAACCCGCAGCAGCAGCAGCTTTTGCCGGAATGCTTAAATATGCAGAAAAAAACTTGATTGACGAAAATTCAAAGAATGTTGTTCTGCTTACCGGAAGCGGTTTGAAGGATTTGAATTCTGTGCAAAGCATTATTGAAATTCCTAAACCGATCAAGAAATTGGATGAATTGTAAAACAAGATTCCGATCTTGTTTCATCTCAAGAAACTGGATGAATTGTAAAACAAAACTCCGATCTTGTTTCATCTCAAGAAACTGGATGAATTGTAAAACAAGACTCCGATCTTGTTTCATCTCGATATCGGAATATCGAGTTACATTAAATTGAGGTAATAATGAAATGCGTTAGAAAATTTGATGCCCGACCAAAATTAGATGGATCGTGGAAATTTCTGGATGATTATTCTTATCCTGAAATGATTCATGGACAGTTGCTTTATTCCAAGTGTCATCATGGGTACATCAAAAAAATAAATTTCCCGCCAAATTATGATCTTTCCGAATTCACAATAGTCTCCCCAAAAGATATTCCGGGTGAAAATATTGTACCTGAACCGGTTTGTGATCAGCCTTTCATGGTGGATAAAGAAGTTATGCATTACGGTCAAGTGATCATGGGTATCGCACACCCTGACCGCAAATTACTCCTGAAATTTATTAAAGAAACAAAAATTGAATATGAGGAACTTCCTGCAATAACCGGAATCAAAGAGTGTTTGGAAAATGAAGATAATCACTTTGGCAAAGAGATAACAATCGATCACAGCATCAATAAGGAACCGGAAGCAGATTGGAAATATCATCACAATGTTTATTACACTCAGCATCAGGAACAGGCTTATCTCGAACCTCAAGGCGTCATTTCTATTTATGATCCAAAAGCAAACAATATGTTCGTTCGTATAACTGCTCAATGCCCTTTTTTTGTAAAAAGTGGAGTAGAAGCTATAATGGGAAATGCGGTAGATGAAGTGATCATAGAAACTTCCGAAGGTATAGGTGGAGCATTTGGTGGAAAGGAAGATTTCCCAAGTTTGTTTGCTGGAATTAGTTCTTTATTATCCTATAAATGCGGAAAACCGGTAAAGATAGTTTTGGAACGAACTGATGATATTCAGATAACAACAAAACGCCATCCATCACGAATAGAATTGGAAACATGGACGGATCCGGTTACGAACAAGATCATGCGCTGCCGAATAGATTACAGACTCGATGCAGGTGCGTATCAAACTTTATCTCCGGTAGTTCTGGCTCGTGGAATATTGCATTCGATAAGTGGATATTCCGTTCCCGATACAGTTATTCGTGGACGTCTTTTCAAGAGCAATACCCCTTCTAATGGTGCTTTCAGAGGTTTTGGAGCACCGCAGGCATTTGCCGCAATGGAAGCCCATATCGATAGGATTGCGGCTGAGATGAACATCGATCCTTATAAATTTAGAAAGATAAACCTCTTCAAAATTGGAGACGAATTCCCCACTACTCAAAAAGTTTTAGAAGAAAATCTATCAGATTGTCTGGAAAGGGTTATTCAAAAGTCTGATTATCATAACAAAGTGAAAGAATTCGCTGAATGGAACAAAACACATAAAGATAAAAAGGGTATTGGAATCGCAGTTGCTTATCACGGTGGAGGCTATACCGGTAATGGTGAAAAAATTCTCAATTCGGAAATAAAGGTCGTGATAGAAAAGGATGCAATGGTAAAGATATTCGTATCAAATACCGATATGGGACAAGGCGCACATACAACTCTGGCTCAGATGTTCTTCGAAGCTATCGGACATCCTCGTGAAAAATGCAAGATTCAGCTTCCTAATACGAGCAAAACTCCCAACAGTGGTCCTACAGTAGCTTCCCGAACAATATACATAATTGGAAATCTACTGAGAAAACTTGCCTTCCAACTGAAAGATGAATTTGGATTTGATAATTTGGAAGAATACGTAAATACACATCAGGAAGAATTTCCGCAGGAATTCCACAAGAATTTCACTCCGGATCCATCTGTTATTTTTGATGAAAATACTTTTGTCGGCATCGCTTACAAAGATTACTCATGGGCAGCCTGCGTAAATGAAATATATTTCCATGCAGATATTTATAAGATCGAATTGAAGAAAAGCTGGAACGTATTCGATGTTGGGAAAGTGGTAAATCATAAGATAGCAACCGGACAAGCCGAAGGCGGAATATTACAAGGATTAGCTTACGGTGCCAGTGAATTCTTCTATAAACCGGGATTTGGACGAATGCACGGTTTCACCGATTATGCTCTTCCTACAACTTTGGATCTTCCTGAAATGGATATAGAATTCATCCATACCGACAGTGAAATGGCAAAAGGATTGGGCGAAATACCAACGAATTTTCCGGCTCCTTCTGTAAGAAATGCGTTCCATAATGCTACGGGAATATTTATTGATGAATACCCATTAATACCGGAAAGACTGCTCAAAGCTTTGGAGGAATAACCACGAAGCCACGAAGCCACACAGAAAAAAAAGAAAAATAAAGATATTAGCGTCTTAGTGATTTAGTGGCAAAAAGAGGAAAGAAAAAATGAAGATATCATTCATATTAAATAAACAAGAGGTTACAATTGATACCGATCCGATGAAAAGATTATTGGATGTATTACGTGAGGATTTCAATCTTTTGGGAACGAAGGAAGGCTGCGGGGAAGGCGAATGCGGAGCTTGTACGATCCTATTAGACGGCAAGCCGGTAACAAGTTGTATTCTTAATGCGATCCATGCTGAAGGTAAAGAAATCGAAACAGTTGAAGGTATTTCTAAAACCAAACTCGGTAAACTTATCATCGATTGTTTTGATGAGACAAACGCAGTACAATGCGGATTTTGTTTTCCCGGATTTTTTATAAGTTCTTACCATTATGTAAAAACCGATGGAGAAAAAGATCTTAATAAAATCAAGAAAGCACTTTCGGGAAATATCTGCAGGTGTACCGGATATAAAAAGATATTTGAATCGGTTATGCTTGCCTGTGAAAGAGTAAATTAGATATTCCTTGGGAACGAATATTGCACCATTATTAATTTAAAAGAGAAAAGGGAAATATA
>JAUVLU010000085.1 GCA_030600585.1 Candidatus Cloacimonadota bacterium
TTCATTAATAAAGGGTCTATGAGAAGCTCTGATATATAAGAACAGGTGAGTTGAAATTGCAATTCCAATAAATAAAAGTGCAAACAGCCATGTTTTTGATGATACTTTCTCTCTTAAATGATATATAAGAATTCCTAAGAATCCAACTACAAACATGAACTTAGGCAGGTCTGGTATATGAATTGATTTACCAATATTTAAAAAGATAATATAGATTGCAATTAATCCTAAAGTGTAGGCAGCAACTCGTTTCCAGAAAACTGATGTTTTAATCGAATTTCTTAACATTGGATATACAGCAATGAATAAAACTGCCGGAGCAATTTGAAGCGAAGTTTGATGAATTCCAAAACCGAGGAAAAAGATATAAATTATTAACAGCAAAAGATTCTGATGTGAAATATCCTCCGATTTTTCTACCCATATCATTGTAAGCCAAACAATAAGATTTATTGTAAAAGCAAGCCCGCTGTAAACTTCTGCTTCTATTGCGTTATTCCAGAATGTAAATGAGAAAGCTGTGTAGAAAGCAGCGAGAATACCACCGAGATAAGCGAGATATGCATCCTTTGGTTTGATCCACATAGTTATGAATTTAACTGTGAAGAAGTATGTGAACATCACAGCAAAAGCTGAGAAAAGACAGGATAAGAAATTGATGACCATAGCATGCGGTATATTAGCTCCAAAAATTGAGAAGAATCTTCCTAATAAAATGTAAAAAGGATTGCCCGGAGGGTGGGGAACTCCCAGAATACTGCTGCACGTAATATATTCTCCTGCATCCCAGAAAGAGAGAGAACACGCCATTGTAAGATAATATATTGTAAGTGTTATTGCGAAAACGACTAATCCGAGAATTAAATTATATCGTTTATTTATAACCGATTGTGGCTTGAGATTCATTTATAACTCCATTAAAAATATTTTTAAGAAAAGTTGTTTTATACAATATTCCCGTCAAGTATTTTTCTCCTTTCGTTGAACCCTTTCAGGGTTCTGCTTTGTCTTCTTTTCTGTAACCGCAAGTTTCACTTACGGTTATTCTTGTTGAATCCCTTTGGGATTCCGGTTCTTTTCGTTTTCATTCTGCAAGTTCCACTTGCGGTTATTCTTGTTGAATCCATTTTGGATTACGGTTCTTTTATTTTTCATTCTCAAATCATAGATCGTTAATCGTAAATCAATTCTTTCCACGGTTGTCTTTCTTTGCGTACTTAGTGCCTTTGCGGTGAATTATTCTTGTTACGTTCCCAATATCTCGAATATTTTTGGGAGAACGAGTAAAATTGTAAATCGTAAATCTTCAATCAATTCTTTTTGCGGCATCTTTATATTCTCGCTATCCTTCCCCGATTTTCGGGGCTCAGGATGACAATTTTTCTTTAACCGGCTTCTTATGATCTCTCTCTTGCGTTTGAAAAGAGGGACAGCAGGGTGAATTTTTAAGCAGACTGCTCCTTTTTTTTGTCCTCATAAGCAAATACCGGATCTGTTTTGCCAAGAACTACATCACTGGAAATAAAGCACTCTTTTATATTACTTATTTCAGGAATTTCATACATAATATCTAGCATGAATTTTTCCATTATTGCACGTAATCCTCTGGCTCCGGTTTTTTGTTTAATTGCCAAATGAGCAATTTCTTTGAGAGCATCAATTCCAAAATCGAGTTTCACATTCTCAATTTCG
>JAUVLU010000069.1 GCA_030600585.1 Candidatus Cloacimonadota bacterium
AGATAGATATTATCTGCATCTTTTGCAGCAAGTTTAAGATCTTTAATGATCTTCTTTTTTGCAGGATCGACCACATATTCAGCTTTAAAGTCATCTTTTATATCTACGCCGAAACTTTTCTTCGGAAGATCCCGGATATGCCCATTTGATGCTTTTATTATATATTTATTCTGTAAGAATTTCCCAATTGTTTTAGCTTTAGCCGGTGATTCAACGATAATTAGATTTTTTCCCATATTAGTTTATCTCTTCATCAAAATTTATTTCATTTTCCTGAATGAAGAATAAATCTAATAAATCTCTTACAGAAACATCTTCAATTCCGGAGAAAATGATGTAGTTTACAATTGTATCGATCATATCTCGAGTTATTTTCTTTTTTAAAAATCCATTTAGTTGGATAGAAAGTATTATTATCTTTTCGAACATTTCTTTATTTATCGATCCTAATTTCTGGAGATGGATAAGATAACCAAAAGCAGCGGGTGTAATAATTTTACGTTCTTCATCAGCTAATATCCTATTATAATTATTAGATTCCCGACGTACAATTACAGATTTCATAATCTCATTCAACTCCTTTTCAGACAGCCCCAACTTTTTAAGCTCTTTCCGAGCAGGCTTATCTGCAAGCATCGTTTTTAAAAATTCTTTTGTCATTATTTCCGACATCTTCCTTCCCTATATCTGATGTTGCGATCTAAGTTATTTTGCCACAACATTTTTTATATTTTTTTCCACTGCCGCAAGGGCATGGATCATTTCTTCCTATTTTTTCTCCAACAGAACGAGGTTGAAGCTTCTGTTTTTCCGGTGCATTTGTAGTTACATTCTGTTCAGTTGGCTGCGGAACATCAAATGCAGAACTTGATTCATGCTGCTGCTTAGCCATCTTCAGGAAATCCTGTATCTTTTCTGCCGCAATAATATAAGTTGTAAAGACTTTTTTTGTAACACTCATATTAATATCGGAAACTAATGTCTGGAAAAGATTGAATGATTCCTTCTTATATTCAATTAGTGGATCTTTCTGTCCGTAAGCCCTAAGCCCGATGCCTTCTTTTAAAAGATCCATTTCATGCAGATGATCACGCCATAGTTCATCTACCACATTTAGCATAACGCGTCTTTCTATCTCACGTAACTGCTCGGACGAAAGGTCATCGTCCCTCTTCTGATACGCTTTTAGAACACCATCATACAAATTATCAAGAAATGTTTCATATCTCATACTTTCGGTTACGATATTCTGTTCATATAAGATAACATTCAAGTTAGTTCTTATCCAATTTAGAATTTCAGAAATATTCCAATCTTCCGGATAGTTCTCATCAACAATAATGCTGTCAACCATATCGGCAATCGTATCTTTTATCATTTCGATGACTTCAAATTTCAGATCATATCCTTTGAGTACATTGCGGCGATAATTGTAGATCACATTCCGCTGCTGGTTCATAACTTCATCATATTTTATCAATTGCTTTCTGCTCTCGAAATTATAGGATTCAACTCTCTTTTGAGCTCTACCAACTGCTTTTGTCATCCACGGATGAACAATAGCTTCACCATTTTGCAATCCCATTCTAATCATCATCGGTCCAATTTTCTCCGAACCGAAAAGACGCATCAGATCATCTTCTAACGAAAGATAGAATCGAGATGTTCCGGGATCGCCCTGTCTTCCGCTACGACCACGAAGCTGTCTGTCGATTCGACGGCTTTCATGACGTTCTGTTCCAATAACATGCAGTCCGTCTAAAGGTAAACCATACGGATGTTCTTCTGATGTTTTTTTAGATAAACCCAAGTAGCTGCTTTTTTCATCTGTTACCACAGTTTTACCAAGTTTAATATCGGTTCCTCTACCTGCCATATTTGTGGCAATGGTAACAGCACCCGGCTCTCCTGCAGATTTTATAATATCAGCTTCCTGCTCGTGGTATTTTGCATTGAGTACATTATGTTTGATCCCGCGTCTTCTAAGAAGTCTGGCTAAAGTTTCGGAAACTTCAACTGATACAGTTCCAACCAATATCGGTTTTTTGTTCTCGTGCCAGTATTCGATCTCATCTAAAATTGCTTGATATTTCTCATTTTTTGTAAGGTATATCACATCGTTATGATCTAATCTGGAGATGGGAAGATTTGTGGGAATAACGCTAACCGGCAGTTTGTAGATCTCCATAAATTCAGTTTCTTCTGTAATTGCAGTTCCCGTCATTCCGGCAAGTTTGTTATACATACGGAAATAATTCTGCAGTGTGATTGTTGCAAAGGTTTGGGTTGCCTCTTCGATCGTTACATTTTCCTTTGCCTCGAGTGCCTGATGAAGTCCATCACTGAATCTTCTACCCTGCATCATTCTTCCGGTAAATTTATCAACGATCATAACTTTATTATCTACAACTACATAATCAACTTCTTTTTCAAAAAGGACATAAGCTTTTAGCAATTGTTTAATATTGTGCAGTTTTTCACTCTTATCCATGAACTTGGAAGTTTCTTCTTCCTTTTTCTTTGTTTTCTTTTGGAATGAAAGGTTTTCATCAGCTTCGATCTCATCGAGTATTTCATCCAAACTAATCATTACGAATAGATCGGATTCCTTTTGTGCGACCAATACATTCCCTTTCTCACTAAGTTCAACACTATTTTGCTTCTCTTCTACAACATAGAAAAGCTCTTCATCTATTTCGTGCATATTCTTATCTCGAAGATAATAACCTTCGAAATCAGTTACCAGTTTTTTAAATTCACCTTCTTTCATCATTTTAATAAATGACTTATTTTTCGGCGCTGCTCTACTAACGAGAAGCAATAACCTGCCAACAACATCAGCATCATATTCTTCCTGTTTTAGTTCACTCTTTATTTCTGAAATATAACGATTTACAAGTACAGACTGCGCATTGAATAATTGTAGAATTACAGGTCTTAATTCCTTAAAAAAGTTCTTACTTTCCTGAACAGGACCACTGATGATAAGCGGAGTTCTGGCTTCATCGATAAGAACACTATCCACCTCGTCAACAATAGAATACTGCAATTTTCTTTGTACAAGGCGATTCTCTGAAACTGCCATATTATCACGCAGATAATCAAAACCGAACTCACTATTTGTTCCATACGTTACATCACAATTATATGCTTCTTTTTTTTCTTCACTGCTCATTCCACCAACATTACATCCGATAGTAAGCCCGTGGAATTCAAATATTGGAGTCATCCATTCGGCATCACGCTGAGCCAGATAGTCGTTAACTGTAATAAGGTGAACTCCTCTGCCGAGTAATGCATTTAAAAATAACGGCATTGTAGCAACAAGTGTTTTACCTTCTCCGGTAGCCATTTCAGTTATCTTACCTTCATGAAGAACTATCGCTCCAATAAGCTGCACATCAAATGGAACCATAAACCAGTTTTCGGTATCTCCACGAACTTCATATTCATAGCCGATCAAACGGCGGCATGTATCTTTAATAATTGCGAAAACTTCCGGTAAATGACCATTGAGAACAGATTGTGTTTCATCTTTAAGGTTTTTGGAAAGACGATCTATATTATTTCCTAAGTATATTTTTTTATTCTCATCAGGTTCGATCTGGTAATTTTCATTTAATTCTTCAAGTTCATTTTCAAGTGGAGTAAGAACGTCTTGAATATCCTGTTTTATTGTCTGAATCCGTTTTCTGATCACATCATCAGAAAGACTTTCCAATGAATCGCAGATGCTGTTTATTTGTGAGATTCTGGGCAGCATTTTTTTCGCTTCACGCTTATCCCGATTCCCTAATATCTTCTGCATTATCTTATTTAACATTATTTATTTCCCTAATAAGAAATTTGAACAATCCTTTTTTTGATTGTTTGCTTGTCAAATAATTTACAAATGTGATTATAATCTTGACGGAAAAATAGATTTTATGGTTTGAGTAATTTTGACAAAATAAGAAAGGGAGGTATCTCATGAGTAAAAAAGTGAATAATAAACCGATATTTACTATCATTATTCTTGCTTTGATTCTCGTAATTGTTATAGTTTTAGTTGTCGGTTTTCAAAAGATCTCATTTAACAAAAAGGAACTTCAAAAAGGTACAGTACCAACGGAACAAGAAGAGATTACTAAGATCAATATTAACAATGCTGATATTGAAAATCTAATGAAACTTCCGGGTATTGGTAATACAAAAGCTAAAGCAATTATGGATTACAGAGAAAATATCGGAGAATTTAAATCCTTAAATGAACTTATTAAAGTTAAAGGAATTGGTGAAAAAACTTTTGAAAAAATATTTCCTTATTTAGAAGCAATAAATGATTCTACGGAAATAATTGCTTTTATTAATTCCAATAGCCCGAAAGAAATTTCCGGAAAAATTAATATCAATACTGCATCTCTATCAGAACTTATTTCATTACCGGGTATCGGTGAAAAGAGAGCACAAAAAATAATCAGCTTTAGAGAAAAAATAGAAAACTTTAAAAATAAAGAGGATATTAAAAAAGTAAAAGGAATTGGAGAAGGCATATACACAAAAATCAAGGATATGATAGAAATATAAGATTAGATATTTCTTTTGAATATGGAGTCGGTGACTCTGTCGCCGTGTTGTCAATAACTCCGTCGCCGTGTTGTGGAATCGGTGACTCCGTCGCCGTGTTGTGGAATCGGTGACTCCGTCGCCGAAAAAAATTAAAGCCGACGGAGTCGGCTACTCCATAAACGGCTATTCCAAAAACTTTTTTTATTGAATTTCAAATTAATCTTTACTTAATTAATAAAATTTTATTCTTGGATTTTGAAAATAAATAATAGGAGTTCACAAAATGAAAAAAATTATTATTCTCGGTTTATTAGCATTTAGTGTGTTGGCTTTTGGTGAAGGCATCTCTATGTCAGTTACAGTTGATGAGACATCAACTTCTAATACCGGTTCTATTGGTGTAGTTGATGAAATTGCGAATAGAATTGAAGTATTACAAAATAAGTATAATTCAAAATTGAATAAGTTAGATCAAAAGCGAACAGATAAGATCATTGATGAGATATTTGAATTACTCGCTTTACTTCCGGAAGATGTTTCAGTCCAGTCTACCACAAGCACACCATCCAGCCAGACTCAAAGTGCAAATTTAAGTATTTCAATTGACGTTAATGAACAACAAATGGAATCTGAAACAACTGTGATCAAACACGAAGTTGTAATTGTTGAAGAAATTGATGAACAAGTTGCTATGAATAGTTCTGAATTCCAACGGTTATTAAACAATGTTAAAAACGAAAGTTTTGCTGATGATCAAACTTCTGTAGTTAGAATTGCAGCAAGAAGTAAATATTTCTCGATCTCTCAGCTTATCTCTTTATTAGATGTTTTTTCTTTTTCGGATGATAAAATTAATGTTGTTCAGATCGTGTACCCGCGAGTTGTAGATAAAGAGAATGCGCATAATTTATTAGGAGCTTTCACCTATTCGGATGATAAGGATAGGGTTGAACAAATAATCTCCCAATAATTTATTAAAAGCACTCGATTTTATCGAGTGTTTTTTTTGATATATTTCTTTACGTTTAAAGAAAAAGAAAAAACGTTACAATAAATTTTATTTGGAGGATGTATGAATATAGAAAAAGCTCAACTCTCAATAAAGCAATTGAAAGAGATCCAAATACAAGCTAATGAAGCACGCGGTTCTATAATTAAAATGACATCTCTATCAAAATCGGGACATCCCGGCGGATCGATGTCAACTATAGATTTTATGTTAACCTTGTATAATATGATAAATATAGATCCACAAAATCCGAAAATGGAAACACGGGATCGGGTAGTTATCAGTCACGGTCACACATCTCCAGCCGCATATTCTACA
Organism: Candidatus Cloacimonadota bacterium; assembly: GCA_030600585.1. Lineage (GTDB taxonomy): Bacteria > Cloacimonadota > Cloacimonadia > Cloacimonadales > TCS61 > Tenebribacter. The sequence continues at coordinate 5,876 of JAUVLU010000069.1, forward strand.
CTTGCCTCCTGCGGTTTTTTCAATATCGATGATGCAATTTCTCAATTCAGACTTGCCGGAAGTATTTTTGAAGGTCATGTAGAACCGGATGTGCCGGGCATTGAATGGGCAAGCGGAAATCTGGGTCAGGGACTTTCTGCCGGATGCGGTTTTGCTCTGGCAAGTAAA
>JAUVLU010000045.1 GCA_030600585.1 Candidatus Cloacimonadota bacterium
CATAATTTCCATGATCAGGGAGAATAATGAACTTAGTATATACCGGTAATTGCGGTTCTCCAGCCTTTCCGGATGAAGAACAGTCTTTAATATGCAATTGTGTAAATGTATCATTTTGTGAGCTTTTCTCTGTGAACTCAACTCTATCGAAGTTTCCTGAGATTTGAATTGAATTTCCTGAAATATCCAGATCGATCGCACCCAATATAGCAATAGTTGTTAACAATAAAAGTGTAAAAAATATTTTCATTTATAAATTCCTTTTCATATTTTCTTAAGGTTTTATATAGCAACAAACGAGCCAGATAATCCCTTAGAAAACTTTAATTTATTTTTTTATTGTAAAGTTTATTTTAATAACAGGCATTTTTTTGTGTTTATATATTTCCCATTATATTCCATTTTGTAAAAATATATTCCGGTAGAGACATTTCTGCCATGTGAATTTTTACCATCCCAAATCAGAGTGTGATCACCTGCCGTAACTACTTCATCGATTAATGTTTTAACCTTTTGCCCCTTAATGTTGTAAATAGCTATATTTATTTTGCCCTCAGTTCCTTTTGTAGAAAAACTTATGGTCGTTTGTGGATTGAATGGATTTGGATAATTAGAATTTAAAACTGCGTTTTTTGGTTTTGGAACATTATTTTCGTTTATAGCAACAGGATTTTCTTCGTAGGCAGTGTGCGTAAATTGAACTGTTGAAAAAGGTGGAAGTTCGTTAGTTCTTATCTGTAAATAATAATAATCGTTAGGATTGATCACAACATCGGGGGAAGTGGTTTTTTGCTGCCACTCTTCCCATTCTATAAGTCCGGTATTATCGAACCATGCATAGGAATCTCCGGAAACAGGAGGATCGTTATTTGCAACAAGATCGAAGTAATTTGTGTTTTCGGGAACATCAATTTCTGCAAAATAATATGTCCAATCAGTATCACCGCTAACCGGTTCAAAATTATCTTGTCCCAACAATGTCCCGCTGGTTCTACTGCTATAGAATCTTGCCTGAACCATTACACCTTCGCAATTTTCTGTTTTTACATAACTATGAACAGAGTATTTACCATCAGACCTTTTCTTCATTCGGTTTTCAAGATTTGTGATAATATTATATCCATTGGCAGAATTTTGGTGAATGCATAAAGATAATTCACCTTCATAGAATTCACTATCGTCAAGCCATTCATTTTCGCTGTTCACATTCCAGATACTGGCTCCTTCATCTTCGTAATTGCCGAACCAGATAAGTTCCCGTCCAACCCGGAATTCAAAATTGTTTTCAGGTGATATCACGTCTATACTGGAGATGTTTCCCCACTGAGGGAGATGAATTATTTGAGATATGTATTCTTCTCCGGTAAAAGAGAAATTCAAATCTTCTGTATATTGTTCATTTTCTATCAACATATTCAGTGTATCCAAAATCACGTTTGCTTCAATTTCTTGCAGATCGACACTCAAATATGTATTTAGCTCTTTAGATTTCATTTTGATATAATTCAAGATATGTCTGCCCAGATCACCGGTTGCAATTTGCGGAATATAATCATCGATGAATACAGGTTTTAAGCTGAATGAATTAAAGCCATCTTCATCGATTGAAGTATTGAGTATCATTGACGGGAAAGTTTCAAAATAGTTAAGATCGAAGGCAAAATTACCAAGTGAATGAGCAATGAGTTTCCCATTATATATTTCAACTCCCTGAATTACGTGCGGATGATGACAGACAACAATATCTGCGCCGGAATCTATCATGTGATGACGGATCTCAATATCCCACATATGAGGAATATCGATTCTCGGTGTATAATCTTCATCTTCAGCAAAATCCTTTTCATCCCAACCGGCAAATACATCGATGAAATCATAATTAGCTCCGGGAGCAGTAGAATATTCACTTCCCGAATGAGTTTCCACAATTATCAGATCAGCATAATCTTGTACTGCTGCTATTTGCTCCATGATATAATATGGAGTCATATAGGCAAATCCGAATTTATTATATCCTGCTTGAAGATAGGGCTGGTAATTATTATATTGTCCGGTTCTATCACTCGATCTCAAGAAAACAAGATTCACACCTTTTCTGGAATAGAATAGCGGTTTATATGCTTCGTAGGAATTTGCTCCGGCTCCGGAATAGCGAATTCCATATTGATCGAGAGTACTCTGAGTTTCCTGCATACCCTCCAGCATATAATCGATAACATGATTATTTGCCAGACAAACCAGGTCTATTCCTGCATAAGCAAGACCGGCAACATTTTCAGGAGCTCCTTTAAAATATATTGTTTTAGTGGGATGATGTATATTATGGGTTGTGAGCGGACATTCCAGATTTGCAACTGTAATATCGGCATTTTCTCCCAATATAGAAAGTGTGGGCTCAAATATAGCTTCAACTCCTAAATTGGGAATTATACTATTTTCATAACCTCGCGCCAGCATAATATCACCTGCAAAGTTCATAGTTAGCGGAAATGATGATGACCCTTCATCCACATCTATCTGACATGTTGAATAACCGCTGAGATCGGTATCATCTGTAACTTGAAGATGAACTGTGTAGGAATGATCATCTTCTACGATGAAGTTATGTACAGGATTCTGCAAAGTGCTGGAAGAATCATCGCCGAAAAACCAGAGAAAAGTGTGTTCATCACTATCAGGATCGGTAACTTCACTATAAAATTGAACATTCACACTGCGCAGATAATCCGAATTCCGATATACAGTTCCAATCTCATAGCTAATTTCAATTTCAGGCGGGATTGGCAGATCTTCTGTTATATTATAAATATTATCAAAATATACTATTCCGCTGCCTGCATCGTTATCATTTACAAATATCAGTTCTGTTATCTGCGGAAGATATTCAAACCAGGCGAACCAGTCGTCAGCGATAGGAAGCTGGAAAATATTCCATTCACCTTCACCAAATGCACCCTGATAAACAGGTATCCATTCTTCGATGTTCATCATCTCTGTTCCATCCAGAGAATAAAACAGCTCATTTGTGCCGTCACCTATGCCAAATCCCTGAATCTCACCCTTATCTTCAATAAAACAGGCAATTTGCCATACATCATTATCCTCGACTGTAACAGGCTCTATTGCTTCGACCTTCCAGGTATTCCCATAAAGTTTAAGCGCATATTGCGAAAGTGTGTTATATGTATTCTCCGATGTTAATTCCCAGGCATCCGGCTGCATATCTTGATCCGGATATGAAGTTAAGATAATTTCTCCACTTTCAAAATCCTCAATTGGTATTTCACGAGTGGCGGCAAAGCTCAGCGAGCTTATTGATATTATCATAACTAAAATAAATATAAGTTTAAATTTCATGATTTACTCCTATCTAACTAATACAATTTCAAATATTTAAAATTGAATAAATTTTGGCAAGGTTTTATCCATAATCTTCGGGCATTCAATTATTGACAGAAATATTAGTAATTAAAAGATACCATTAATGAATAAAATAGTATTGTTTTTCTTAAAAAAATATATATCGTCCCCAAAAAGGGAATGGTTGCGGTTTGATTCTGTTTTCATGGTCTTCGGCATAATAATTTCCGTAGCAACTCTAACTGTGGCTTTATCGATATTTGAGGGATATGAAACAGTACTGAAAAACACAATTCTCGGAGTAAATTCCCACATCTATATTTTTAATGCAGGAGAAGGGAATCTTACAAATGATGATGTTGAACAAATAGAAAATGAACTCCAAAAACATGATGGGATAGAAAATACTTCTGCTCTTATAGTAACTCAGGCAATGGCTGTGAATGGGAATAGAATAAAGGGTTCTATTGTTCGAGGAATAGATTGGGAACAGCCAATACTTCCGGGTAAATACAGGAAATTAATATTTGACGGTACGTGGAAACTCGATGCTGAAAACTCAGCAGTGCTTGGCTATAAACTCGCTAAGGAATTGAATTTGCAATTGGGAGACAGCTTTAAACTCATCAGTCCGATGAACTCTAAAATTACCCCGATGGGCTTGAAACCGAGAGAAGAAATATTCACGCTTGTGGGTTTGTATAGATCCGGAATGTATGAATATGACAGTAAATTCATTTTTGTGGATAGAGAAAAGTTGGGTGAATTTATTTCTATGGAAAATGAATTTACAATGGTGGAAGTAAAGTTGAAGCATAATTGGATAGAGAAAGCTGATTATATTGCTTATGTATGGGAACATGAATTTGATTATCAATATCAGATATCTTCCTGGATAGATTTCAACGGCAACCTATTCGCATTATTGAAATTGGAAAAATGGGTAATTTTCATCATTTTAAGCTTTCTCATCCTTATTGCATCGTTCAATGTAGTAAGTTCTGTGGCTACATCGATAATAGAAAAACGTACCGAACTGGGAATATTAAAAGCTTTTGGCGCATCAGATAATATACTACAGAAAGTATTTATCGGTAAAACATTGATACTGGCTTTGCTGTCTGTTACATTCGGTCAAATATTAGGAGTTCTTATCGCGAAATTTCTCAGTTGGCAGAAATTCTTCGTGCTTAAAGGAGACGTCTATTTCTTGGATAAAATAAATATTCAGTTTGGATACAGCAGTTGGTTTATAATTTTAGCAGTATCGATGCTGATCGTATTTGCAGCATCACTGATACCATTAAAAAATATATCGAAATTGAATATTACAAATATAATCAGGAAAACTTAATGCTGATAATAGGAGATAAAAATTGAGTTTGATTAGAATTGAAAAATTAAAGAAAAGTTACAACGAAGCATCCGGTAAGTTGGAAGTATTGAGAGGGGTAGATCTGGAGATTCAACCGGGTGAGATGATAGCTATAACCGGAGAATCCGGCAGTGGGAAAAGTACACTTCTTCATATGATGGGAATGCTGGACAGTTATAATTCCGGTAAGATCTTTTATTCCGGTAAACAGATTGATGTAAAAGACAAAGATCTAAATGAATTTAGGAATAAACGAATTGGGTTTGTATTCCAATCTCATTACCTTTTAGAGGATTTTACAGCAGAAGAGAATGTAGCAATGCCAATGTTCCTCGCCACAAAAGATTTCAAAGCAAGCGTTAAAGAATCGAGAGAATTATTAAAAGCACTTGATCTTGATGACAGACGCAGCCATTATCCTAACCAGTTAAGCGGGGGAGAACAGCAAAGAGTTGCAGTAGCACGATCTCTGATCAATTCACCGGAGATCATTTTTGCCGATGAACCAACCGGAAATCTGGATTTAAAACATAGTGACGAGCTGATAAATATGCTGATGGATCTGAATAAAAAACACGGGCAGACTTTTGTAATAGCAACACACAATAAAGAGATCGCCGGAAAGATGGATAGATGCTTTGTTTTAGAAAATGGAATTTTAAAAGAAGAAACAATATAATATCTGAATTTAAGAAATGAAAAAGAAAACCTGGCTGTTTATCATCGTACTTATTGTCTTTATCATCAATATTACATTCTTCGTTTTGGTGAGACTGGCAAAAGTGGATAAAATAGTCCAAAGCAGAATAACCAACCAACTTTCTGAAAGACTGAATGCTGAAATTAAAATGGAAGAATTTACCTTTAATGATAAACAGGTGAATATCTCAGGAATTGAAATTAACCGCCCGGGTGTATTTGAATTAAAAGTAAATCAGTTATATGTCGAGTATGATCTGATAAAGCTCATTTTCTCAAAATTTAGGAACCTGAAAGCAATATCGCATATTAAGATCTACGACCCTGAGTTTTTTTTCATGATCAAACCCGATGGAAGTAAAAAAGAAAAAAGTAAATTTATTATTCCCGATATTACCGAATTCTTTAAAATACTCAATATATATAACGGAACACTTAATATTGAATTTGAAAATAAAAGTGTAAAAATTGCTAATAGCTGGCAAAAGATCGATCTTGTAATAAAGAATACAAAAAGCTCTGATATAACATTCTCTGCAAATTCAGGTGAAAGATCTAATTTGCAGGTTTCCTGCATATTAAACGAAGGTGTTATCGAGAAAGCAGAACTGAAACTGAATGATCTGAAACCTTCCGAATTAGAAGTATCACAATTGAATTCTTTAGGATTCCTGCTCGATGCAAATCTGAATTATTCTGACGAAAATCTTAGATATTATGCTAATATTAAAAACATTAATACAGAACTTGCCGGAAAGAAAACATCAATTGATTCCATCTTGATCTCCGGAAACAAAAAACGAACATTTTTATCACTTCATGACTCATATTTGGACGGCAACAAGGTCGAAGGCAATGCAGTCATCAATGATGTACTCTCAGATAAGAGAACAATTGAATCTGAACTAACGACTTCCAAAATCCCTCTGCAAAAATATATAAATCAAGTTACAGGAAATATAAACGCAATAATAAATATTTCCGGCAAAATCAGTAAACCTTTCATTAATGCAGAATTAACATCCGATAAACTTACAGCAGCACAGCAGGAGATAGAAAATATAAATATTTCTGCTAATGTGAAAGACAATTATATAGAACTGCAATTAAATAATTCCGTCTGGGAAGAGAATCTGTTAACGGGAGATGGATATTATAAAATTGGAAAAGATCTGCATCTTGATATTCATTCCCGGAATATGCTTTGGCAAAGAGGAGACTTACAAATCACGGGTGATCTCTCATCCACAATTGATTATCAGGTTGAGCCTGAAATATTTGTGAATTTTGAGAAAATGATAATACGGTCTAATTTAATAAAATTTGAAGATTTGAACTTAAAGGCGAATCTTTTGGGTAAAAATCTAACGGTCGATATAACACATTCTTCAAATGATATCGGGTTTTCCTGCATTGGAAATATTAGTTCTCAAGAATTAAAAGCAAAATTGAAACTACGTGGTTTGGATATGAATACCGTCCTTGACGGCACTTCTCTTCCAATTCTTACCGGAGATGTAGAAATAGAAGCGAATAAATACAGTATTGTAACAAATTCTAATATTATGGTGTACGATAGGGATTATGGGAAACTGGGTGGAAGGTTCAAGACCGATATTGTGCTGGATCTCTCTAATAAACATTCACTTATTAATATGCGATCTTTTAACGCCAGATATAATTATGAACCATTCAAGGTAAATCTACTGGCAGAAGGTTCACTCGATAGTCTTCAGATCAAGCATTTTCAGTTAAATAAAATGATCGATATCGAAGGTTGGATAAAGCGTACACCGGAACTTAAATATGGGTTATCAGTGCATGGGGAAGACTTCAAAATAAATGAACTTTCTAAATATTTTGTAGATTACTATACATCTCAGCGGTTGGATGGATATCTCAGCATAAATGTAAATATAGATAATTTGGGGCAAGGAAATGTAAATGGACTTATCACCATTAATGATTTCAAGATGGGTGAAATGAACGAACTTGACGCCAAATTGAGCCTTTCCGGAAACAGTTCAATGATAAGTATGCAGGATGGATTTATAAAAACAAACGAACGTAAAATTGTTGGTTTACAAGGTGCTTTGATCATAAAACCGGAAATTATTATTACTGCGAACGGAATTATTGATTCACTTCGATTAGCAGATATTCTTCCACAAAAAAATCTGAGTGGAATCGTAAAAGGCGGAATTGAATTTTCCAGATCTAATAACAATAACGAACTTCAACTGGATCTTGAAGTTACGGAATTTATTGTAAACAAATTCAAGGCTGACCTTTTAAAATTTGATATTCTGCAGAAGGACAGTTTGCTTCATGTGAACGATATCAGATGCTACAGGAAAGATGAATTCAATTTAAGATCACATGGTGCGATAGGTTACAATATGCTGAATAGCAAAGCATTTTCAGATACAAATAATATTTCGATTAGATTTGATGGTGATCTGCTTCAGATGTTGTCTGACCAGACAAAAGCAATAACCGATGCCGGTTCGAGTGCGGAGTTTGAATTTGAGGTTGGAACACAAGAGAATAAAATATTTATAGAAAATGGAAAATTCTCTCTTACCAAAGGATATATGAAAATAAATGGCCAGCCGGAAGATATTGATAAAATAACTTTCAAATTTGGGATTACAGACAATATTTTTACGATAGAAAAATTCAAATTCCGTATGGGTGAAGGTAGATGTTACATTTCCAACGTGATAAATAACAATAATGAAGATTTTATTCTCGGTACAGTTAATCTGGGGAAAATATTGATCAATACAGATAATGGCGGGATACTCGTTAATATGCCGGGATACATTCCTGAGAATAACGTGGCAAAAGTAGTAATTGAGGGAAGAGATAATGAGTGTTTTAAGGTAACCGGTCCTTTTGATGATATTAAAATGATAGGTGATCTGAATATATCTAACGCCGGTGCGATCTTCCCGCCGAATACGGAAAATCTATTAAAACTATTTAATACGGTTCGGGAAAAAAAGGTTGTTGAGAGTACTACATTACCACTTAATTTTGACTTGATGATCAATTTTGGTGAGAATGTGAAATATGTAACATATCCGGTAGATATTAAAATAAATCCGGGTGGATATTTAAACTTAGTTTATGAAAATGAAAAATTCACGATTCCTGATGCGCTGTTCATAGCAGAAGAAGGTTCGGTAGATATTTTTGGAACGAAAATGAAACTGGATTATTTGCAGGTTCAACTCAGCAGATTCACGGAGGGTGCGAATATTTCCGGAACATTTTATAAGAAAACTGCCGACGGCTCATTGATAACCTTGAACATTTATAATGAAGTTGCCGGTAACGATGAAGTTGGAACTTTAAAATTTTCACTTAACAGTGACAATGCCAACGACAGGATAACAGATATTTTATCTAAACTTAGATACAATAGATCAATGGAAAATATTTCACCGGATCAGAAGAAAACACTTTTGCAGGATGAAGTTATTCAAATAGCCGGAATGGGATTGGAAAGTGCTGTAATGGATCCCCTGTTGTCACCTGTAGAAAACTGGCTCAGAAAAACCTTAAAACTCGATTATTTCCATCTTCAAACAGATCTTGTCCAGAATCTTTTTTCCAGTTATTCTTCTGCTGATAAATCTCAATATGAAGTTTACGATGAAACTGATGAACTTGCTAAGTTTTCATCTGAATTATTCTTGAATAATTTGTCTGTAAGTATGGGGAGGTATTTGAGCCGTGATCTGTTCTTTGATTATGAAACACGAGTAGAGAAATCACAAGATATTGCATTAGAGTCTATGATAGGTGTATTTCACGAATTTTCGTTGAGATATCAATTACCTTTCAAATTCAGGATTTTATATAAATATAAGATATTGCCTTTCAAGGAAAAAAATCCGCATGAGATTATGCTTGAGAGGTCTTTTAAATTTTAGATGCTTTTTCGTATCCAAGCTGGGGCTTGGATACGAGAGACTAAGCTGGGGCTTGAATAGGAGAAATTTAGATAATCTGTTATTTTCTAATTACCTTTTTCAAATTTATCACAAAAACCGCACCTTTTGGCTTATTATTTTCAACTGATACAGTTCCGCCATATTCTTCTATGACCTCTTTAACTATATATAATCCAATTCCAGTATGACCTTTTTTGCCATAAATAAACCCTTCATCAAATATTTTATCTTTGATCTTATTCGGAATTCCCATTCCATTATCTCTAAATTTTATTTTACATATTGTATCCACTGAAGATATTTCAATATCAATTTCAGAAGCTTTGCCGTGATTTATGGAATTAGTAATGAGATTTGTGAATACGGATTTTAATGCATCGTCCGCAAATACTTTACATTTACCTTTTATGCTGAAATTAATTTTTGGGAACCCGGCTGTGAGATTGTTTATTACTTCAAAAATTTCTATTTCTTCCAAGCTTGCATTTGAATCAATAAAAGATTCATATTTTTTATAAACTGCAATTGTTTCTAAACTTTTATTAACTCTTTGTCTTATTTCATCCAGCATCTCAATTTCAGAATTAGCTTTGTAAAGGCGTAGGGCACTTCTGATAACAATGAAATCATTGGAAAGATCGTGCCGAACAATTTTGTTTAACATTGTTAATCGTTTGCTGTTAATCTTAATTTCTCCTACTTTTTTTTCCAGGTTAATATTCAATTCTTTCAATTCTTTCAGAGCATGATCGAGTTGTTTCTTTTGTTGGGTGATCAATTTATTTTTTCCAATTATCAGCAAATGTTCTTTTTTCTTATTTTGATATCGCTTGAATATTATCATGAAGGAAAAAATGGCTAATAAAATAAGTATAAACAATGAGTATCTGAGATTCTTCTGTTTTTCTATTTGCAGGTCTTTAATCTGGTTATCTTTTCGCAAAAGTTCATTCTCTTTCTCTTTTTTTTCGGTTTCACGGATCATTTGAATTTCCGCAACTTTCCTAATACTCGTAGTATAAAGAGTATCTTTTAATTCAATATATTTTTTGTAATATTCAAATGCTTTCCGGTAATTATTTGTTTTGGAATACAATTTCGAATAAATATGAAATGACTCTGATATTAGATCTTTAACCTCAATACTTTCAGCATATTCAAACCCTTTATTTACATAAGAAAACGCTTGGGTATATTTAGTTAAATCTAAGTATAATTCTGCGATATTATTAGATGTATTTGCTATTCCCCATATATCATTTAACTCTTTTGAAAGTGATAATGACTGCTGATAATATTCGAGTGCTTTATCGTAATCTTTTAATTTATAATAAACAATACCGAGATTGTTGGTGACAGTAGCAATTCCATCTTTATCATTAATTTCTTTATCGATTTCAAGAGCATTAGAATAATATTCAAGTGCTTTATCATAATCCTTGTTATCATCAGATACTATCCCAATATTATTATATGCTATTGAAATCCCGGATTTATTTTCCATTTCTTTTTGAATTTTAAGATATTTATTGTAATACTCCAGAGCCATATCATTATTTTCTAATGCTTGAAAGATATTGCCGATTACATTATAGGAATCTGCAATTCCTCCCTGATCATCCAATTCTTCGTACATTTTCAAACAATTGAAATATGATTCTAATGCTTTTACATATTCAGTTAATAATTCATACTTATCACCAATATGATAATATAAGACTGCCATTCCATTTTTGTCATTAAGTTCTTTATCTAATAACAATGCTTTATGATAATATTGCAAAGCTTTCTTATATTTATCTTGTAAATCATATATTTTGCCAATTGAAAAATAAACTTTTGAAACATCTGGTTTTAGCTCCAATTCAAGATAGATATTCAATGCTTTAATCAAATATTCTAAAGAGCGATCATACTTTTTTAATTCAGAATAAACTAAACCGATATTTTTCAAAATGTCTGCTCGATTTTTAGTATCATTTTCAAGGTCGGGCTGATCGATTGCTTTGAATAATAGCTTCAAAGCTGTTTCGTAATTTCCGATTAGGTAATGAATGTTGCCTGAGTTTTCAATTGCCTGTGCTTTGTGTTTGCTTAGTTGATCGGATAATTCCAAAGCTTGATTGCTGAATTTAAGTGATTTTACTGTATCAATCTTCACATATTCCAAAGAAAGTTCTATAAATAACTCGATTCTTTCTATACTTTCTGCCGTTTCCAATTTATTGCAAAGACTGTCGATTTTTGAATTAGCAGAAAATATCAAAACCGGAATCAATAATACTAATAATAAAAGTTTCATTTTTTTCATTCTATAATATTTTCCATTATATATTCTTTTCTCCTATATAAATAGACTGGATTTCACATCCGAATTTTTCCGGGGTAAAGTTCAGAATGCACTGTTCTGGTTTCCAATATGGGATTTGGAAACGAGAAGTGTTTCAAGTTTGACATATATTTCGTTATTTCCTAATTATGTTTTTCAAGCTTATCACAAAAATCGTACCTTTTGGCTTATTATCTTCAACAGAAACAGTTCCATCATATTCTTCTATTGTCTGTTTTACAATAAATAAACCGATTCCTGTATTACCTGCTTTACCATGAGAAAAACCTTCATCAAATACTCTGTCTTTGATCTTATCAGGAATTCCCATTCCATTATCCATAAATTTTATCTCACAATAATCTTCTTTGGAATTTATTTCAATATTCAGTTTAGTAGAGTTACCATGATTTATGGCGTTACTTATTAGATTTTCAAATACAGAGTAAATTGATTCGTCTGCAAAGACAATCCCTGAACCGGAAACTTTACTTTCTATATCAGAATATTTTTTTACTGTCTGATTAATTACATCTTCAATTTTGTATTCATCCAGATATGAATGTGTTTTTATGAAGGATTCTTGCTTTTGCTGTCTGTGAATCATATTCAGCCCATTCTCAACTCTTTTGTCAATTTCATCCAGCATCTTAGTTTCAGAATTAACTTTATAAAGTCGCAAGGCACTTTTGATAACAGCGAAATCATTTGTAAGATCGTGACGTAGAATTGAATTTACTATTTTTAATCGTTTTCTGCCAATTAGTATTTCTTTTTCTGCTTTTTTACGTTCAGCGATTTCTTTTGTTAGCTGTTCATTTGCTTTTGCAAGCTCAACATTTTTCAATCTGAAAATTTCTGCTTCTTTTTCTTTCTTTTCTGTTTCATACTTGGCTTGCATTTCGGCAATCTGCTTGCTTTTTTGTTCATTGAATACTTCTTTTTCCAGAAAGGTATATTTCTTATGATATTGGAGTGCCTGTTTAAAATCTGCTTGCGCTTCATATAATCCGGAAAGAGCATCGATGGCACTAATTTCTAATTCTTTTGCTCCAATTTTGTGTGCTAATTGTAACGATTTTTTCAGATATTTATGTGCTAAATTATAATTCTGAAGTTTAGTATAAATGATTCCAAGACTTGTACAGGAAGTTGTAATGCCATATTTATCTGCAATATCTTCGAAGATTTTAAAGGCTTTCAGGTAATATTCTATGGCTTTATCATCATCGTTTTGATCACCATAAATACTTCCAATATTGATATAAGAAACTGCAATGGTTTGTTTATCTCCAATTTCTTCTTTGATTTTTAGTGCCTTAAGATAATATTCCAACGCACGATCAAAACTACCTTGTATTTGATAAATAATACCGATATTATTATATGAAATTGCAGCCCCTGAATTATCTTCGATTTCTTCCTTGATTTTCAATGATTTAAGGTAATATTCTAATGAACTATCGTAACTTTCTTGTTTTTGATAAATAATCCCGACATTGTTATAAGCTGCGGAAAGATTTTTTTTATCATCCATCTCTTCCCAGATTTTCAAAGCGTCAAAATAAAATTTCAATGCCAGATCGTAATTGCCTTGTTTTTCATAAATTGCTCCAATATTGTTTTTAGAAACGGCGATTCTATTATTATCACCAATTTTCTCATAGATTTTCAGGGCTTTAAGGTAAAATGCCATTGCTTTCTCATAATTACCTCTGACATGATAAGATATGCCAATAATGTTGTAACTTCTGGAAATTCCTTTCGCTGAATCTAATTTTTCTGCCAATGCAAGAACCTGGTTCGCATATTGTTCTGTTTTCTCAGGTTCAGAATTGTAAAGTGCAAAAGCTAAGTCATTTAATTTTTCCACTTTTTCTTCACCTGAAACTGTTTTTAGCTTTTCTTCGAGCTTTTTAATTTTATCCATAGTTTATCACTTTTACAACACATTCCATCATTATGCCAACTTAGTACATGATCTTCGACATTTGCCAAGTCTTACTGAAACTTGTCTTAAGTTTCGGCAGGTGGAAGTCGGCTTTTCGCAGAAAAACGATCTTTGATTTTACTTTGGTGGACAAGTCTTGGGATAAGTTATCAGGAATTACCGGATGAACTCGCTATCCACCATCATCATTTTTCAATAACATTTCTCAAATTGATCACAAAAACTGCACCGTTTGGCTTATTATCTTCAACTGATACAGTTCCGCCATATTCTTCTATGATCTGTTTTACGATAAATAAACCGATTCCTGTATTACCTGTGTTACCATAGAAAAAGCCTTCATCAAATATTTTCTTTTTGATCTTATCAGGAATTCCTTTACCATTATCCATAAACTTTATCTCACAATCATCTCCTTTGGAATTGATCTCAATATTCAGCTTAGTGGAATTCCCATGTTTTATAGCATTACTTATTAAATTATCAAATACAGAGTAAATCAAATCATCTGCAAAAACAATCCCTGAACCGGAAACTTTACTTTCTATATCAGAATATTTTTTTACTGTCTTATCAATTACATCTTCAATTTTGTATTCAGCCAGATATGAATGTGTTTTTATAAAGGATTCCTGCTTTTGCTGTCTGTGAATCGTATCCAGTCCATTCTTAACTCTTTTATCAATTTCATCCAGCATCTTAGTTTCGGAATTAACTCTGTAAAGGCGCAAGGCACTTTTGATAACAGCAAAATCATTTGTAAGATCATGACGTAGGATTTTGGTTAATACATGTAAACGCTCTCTGCTGAGTTGAATTTCTTCTTCTGTTTTTTTACTTTTGGTAATATCTCTTCCAAAACTTACTGTTCCTGCTACTTTTCCTTCCTTAAAAATAGGTGCTGTATTAACAGATAAAGTTATAATTTCTGTTCTCGTGCTGTTATGAATTCTTACTTCGTAATTATTTGAATTTCCTGCTAATGTATCAAGAAAAACATTCTGAACCATTTCCAGATCTTCTTCAACTATTTTAGGATTAAATGATTTTCCTATTTCTTGTTTTATACTACCTCCGGTCACCTCTTCTGATTTCTTATTAATATAACAGAAGTTTCCTTTTGTATCGAGAGTCCATATCATATCATTAGAATTTTCAATCATTGTTCTATATTTCTCTTCTGATTGCTGCAGCTCTTTTGTTCTTTCCTCAATATTTCTTTCCAGCGTATTCAATTTTAAATTTGCAATTCTATTCAGTTCCCATTTTTTACTGAGAGTATATGTGAGCTGCCGGACTTCAATATTGTCAAAAGGTTTTTTCAGTATTAAAAGTTTATCAGTATTTCCGAATTTGTTAAAAAGTTCATCCCATGAATAATCTGAATAGGCAGTGCAAATAACTACCTGCAAATCCGGATAAACTTCCCATATTTTAGAGATTGTTTCTATTCCGTCCCATCCGGGAGGCATTCGGACATCGATAAAAGCTACAGCATAAGGTTCTTTTTCTTTGATAGAATGTTCTACCATTTTGAATCCTTCTTCTCCCTGAGAGGCATAATCTATCGAGTATGTTTCATCTTGTTGGTTTGATGTTTTACCTAAAAGTGCTTCTTCTAATATATCAAGATCGTTTTCATTTTCTTTAGAAATCAGTAGAACTTTCTTGAAATCCTGATGGATTTGAGTATTATCGTCAATTATTAGAATTCTTTTCTTATTCGGATTATTCATCTCGTTCATAATTACTCCATAATCTTATTGTTCTTTTTATTTTTATATAGATTAATATCAGCTATTTTAATACATTGATCGATGTCAATTATTTTATCATAAATACTAAGTCCGAAGGTAATAGTAGTGGAGATTTTCTTTTCATGGAAACTAATAGATGACTTAGCAATTTCTTTTTCAAGTTTCATAGCTATTATCTTTGCACCTTCCATATTAGTTTGCGGCAATAATAATAAAAATTCATCACCACCCCAACGGGCAACAATATCCTGTTTTCTGATACCGCAAGACATGATCTCTGAAACTAATTTTAAGATTTTATCTCCATTTGAGTGTCCGTATAGATCATTTATAGATTTGAAATTATTCAGATCACCGATCATTATAATAAATGGCTCTCTGCTTCTTTCAAATTTATTTATTTCATACTCTATCTTTTCAAGAATACTAAGTCGGTTTGGAAGTTTTGTCAGAAAGTCGGTTCTTAATAATGCATGTAGTTTTTTATTTGTTTGTTTCAATTTATTTTCAATTGATTTCTGCCCGGTAATATCTCTTCCAAAACTCACAGTTCCTACAACTTTTCCTTCCTTAAAAATAGGTGCTGTATTAACAGATAAAGTTATTATTTTTGTTCTGCTGCTGTTATGAATTCTTACTTCATAATGATTTGGATTTCCTGCTAATGTATCAAGAAAAACATTCTGAACCATTTTTAGATCTTCTTCTAAAATTATTGGGATAAATGATATACCAACTCCTTCTTTGATATTATAATCTGTTAATTCTTTGGACTTTTGATTATAATATAAAAAGTTTCCATTTGTATCGAGAGTCCAGATCATATCATTGGAGTTTTCAATCATTGTTCTATATTTCTCTTCTGATTGCTGCAGCTCTTTTGTTCTTTCCTCAACATTTCTTCCCAGTTCATTCAAATTTAAATTTACGGTTTTGTTCAGTTCCCATTTTTTACTGAGAGTGTATGCAAGCTGCCGGACTTCAATATTATCAAAAGGTTTTTTCAGGATTAGAAGTTTATCCGTATGTCCGAAATTTTTAGAAAGTTCATCCCACGAATAATCTGAATAGGCAGTGCAAATAACTACCTGCAAATCCGGATATACTTCCCATATTTTAGAGATTGTTTCTATTCCGTCCCATCCGGGAGGCATTCGGACATCTACAAAAGCTACAGCATAAGGTTCTTTTTCTTTGATAGAATCTTCCACCATTTTCAGTCCTTCCTGTCCCTGAAATGCATAATCTATCGAGTATGTTTCATCTTGTTGACTCGATGTTTTTCCTAAAAGAGATTCTTCTAATATATCAAGATCGTTTTCTTTCTTTTTGGAGGCTAACAGCACTTTCTCAAAATCATAATGAATTTGGATATTGTCGTCTATTATTAGAATTCTTTTCTTATTCGGAGTGTTATTTTTCATTATTATACTCATTCCTTTTTATTGGTACATTCACAATAAATTTTGCGCCTTTCCCAATGCCGTCGCTTTTTACCATTAATTTACCTTTAATTTCAGTCATTGCCAATGCACTTGTGTGAAGCCCAAAGCCCTTGCCGTATTTCTTTGTGGTAAATCCGTAAGAAAATATCTTTATAAGATTCTCTTTGGAAATGCCTGCTCCGTTATCTGTTATCTCTACGGTTTGGTACTGCTTATCTTCAGAAATATCTATTGTGATAAACCTGTCTATATCATCTTTCGTTTCCAGTGATTCTTTTGCATTTTTAAGTAGATTTACAAACACCTGAATAAGTTTACCTTTTTCCATCATAATGGGTTTTGTTTTGGAATAATTTTTTGTGATCTTTATCTTATATTTATGGAACATTTCAGAGTGCATTTTCAAGACATCATCCATCATATTGGAAAGCGCAACTTTTTCTGTTAGTCCGGAAACTCCGGCATAACTCTGCTGTACTGCTATTATTTCTTCGATGTGATTGATTCCTTTGTGCAGGTTGGAAAGTTCCTTCAGAGAGTTGTCCTGTTCATCTTTTAATGCTGAACCAACTTTTTGCAAATAAGCGGGAAGTATTTTCCCCTTTTCATCTGAAGTGATGAATTCCCCCATATTATTTGTGTGTTCTCCCATTAAGGACAAAACTTTCTGCAGGTTATTTATCTTCGATGATTTGATCTTTTCATTAAGTATCTGTGAAGAAACTTTCACGCTGTTGAGAATGTTTCCAACATTGTGCAGAATGCCAGTTGCGATCTCTGCCATTCCGGCACGATGAGCTGTATCCGTTAACATCTTTTGCGTTTCACGAAGCTCTTTCAAGGTTTTGGAAAGCTGGTTCTTCTGTTTGGTTATCTGTTTATTTTTTTGGTTAAGTTCAGAATTTGCATTTTTTATTTGAATGTTTTTATCATTCAATATCATGTTAGCTTTCTTTTTGGAGCGGTAACGGGAATAGATAATAAGAGTTAGAAAGAGAACTAAAACTGAAATGACGATGAATGAATTACGAAGATTCTGCTGTTTATTGATCTCCAGTTTTTGGATTTTGTTATCTTTCTTTAATATTTCATTTTCTTTCTCTTTTTTTTCTGTTTCGTATTTAGTTTGCATCTCGGCTATTTTTCCGCTGCTCTCTTCGGTGAAGATGCTGTCTTTTACTTCGGTGTAGAGCTTGAAATATTCGAGAGATTTTT
>JAUVLU010000058.1 GCA_030600585.1 Candidatus Cloacimonadota bacterium
ATTCATCATCTCCATTCCAATTGATTGTATGTGAACCTTTTGAATAATCATCATTAGCTAAAGATTTAATTTTTTGTCCTTTAATATTATAAATTGAAAGTTCGACATTACTTTCGTCCTGAATTGAGAAAGAGATGGAAGTTGTGGGATTGAAAGGATTAGGATAGTTATTCAATTGTAAATTTTCTGTTGAATATTGAATATTATCATCTCCAATAGACACTACTTCATTTTGGAAAATATAAGCAGATCCTGAATCTTCTCCATTATCATCATCATACTCAGCTCCGATTATCCCAAACTCACCATCTATGCAAACTGAATAGCCAAAAAGATCACCACCTTCTCCATCGGATGCTGTCAATTTCTGCTGTTCTGACCAAATATTACCAACTCGATTAAATATATATGCTGATCCGGAGTTTGAACCATAATCATCGTTATTATGAGCACCGATTAATGCATAGTCCCCTGAAATTGAAACTTTTAAACCAAAATAATCATTAGCAGAACCATCAGAAGGAGTAATTTTTGCTTGTTGAATCCAAGTAGTTCCTGTTCTATAAAAAATATATGCTGACCCAGACCTTGATCCGTTAAAATTATCTGCATAAGCTCCAATGAGAGCATAAGCGCCATTAATTGCTACTGATTTTCCAAAACAATAGCCACCTCTATCATTGGGTAATAGAATTGCTTGTTCATACCACACATTACCAATTCTATGAAAAATATAGCTGGGATTAAATCCAGCACAATCACCGTCATAAGCACCAACAACAATATAAGTTCCATCTATAGAAACTGAAAAGCCAAACAAATCACCATCTTCAGCATCAGATGAATTTAATCTGACTTGCTCAACCCAATTGTCTCCTGTCCTTTTGAATACATATGCAGAACCAGTTCCAATCCCATTAACCTCATTCTTATAAGCACCAACAACAGCATAATCTCCTGAGATAGAAACAGAATATCCAAATTCATCCATTGTACCAGCATTAGAGGCAGTTAACTTATCTACTTCCGACCAAGTATTACCAATTCTATGAAAAATATATGCAGAACCTGACATTGTTCCATTGTCATCACTCCAATTTGCTCCGACAATAATATAATTACCATCTATGGAAACAGATTTCCCGAATAAATCACCTGGTTCTCCATCGGATGCTATAATTTTTGCTTGTTCTGACCAGACATTATCTTCTCTGTGAAATATATAAACAGACCCTGAATTTGATCCGTTATCGTCATCAACATCAGCCCCAACTACTGCATAATCTCCGTCTATAGCGACCGAGACACCGAAAAAATCGTCAGTAAAACCATCAGAAGCAAGAATTTTTTGTAGTTCAATCCAATCCGCTAACAAACTAATACTTATCAATAAAATAAGTAAAATTAATAATTTTTTTTTGGGCTTCATCACTCCTCCAATTTAATATTATTATGAATTATTCTACACGTTAGGCCGATTCAATTATTTTCACCAACGCAACCAGAGAACCATAAACAAAACTTATGCTGAAGTTAAGCTTTTGATGCGATTTACAGACAGATAAAACAAAATCTGTGAGCGTTTTTTTGCTTTTTAAAAAGATTTTTTGATTGCGAAAGCATTGATAGCTAGAAAAAAATCATTAAATCTGAAACTGTCATATTGAGTGTAGTCGAAATGCATTGAACTATTTCAACTTATTCTCTAATCATTATGATGATTCAAGGACTTTATACGTTTTCATTACAATTGATTTGGATTTATTCTTTTTTGCTATCATCAGTTTTGTTTTCTTTTGTTTTCTTGAATAATAGTGCTAAAGGACTCCAAACTAATATTAAGTGTGATAAGACACCACCAACTAATATATTTTGTATTTTATCATAGCATTCTGTGCCTTTCAATGCAAATGAAATACCTACAATTACTGCTCCCCAAATAATGGTACTTGCAATAACGAAAGCGCCAATTGTTTTAAATTTCTTCTCCATTTTTTCTCCTTTTTAGTTATTTACATTTTGAATATTCATCAGATTAAAAAGCAAAATTTCAATTCTTGCTGATGATGTTTTATGATTTCGGCTAATGTTTGGCAGCTGCCACGCTCTTCTCGCTTTTCTTCTTGCCGGGCTGTGGAGCTGTGTGTTAGCTGTATCAATCATAAAATACTTACAAGAATTTATTTCTGATTTCTTTAAAGTCATTAAAATCAGCTTTTAGATCAATAATTGTTGGATCATTATGCACTATTGTAGGGTTACTATGTGCTTTAATAAAACCGCAACAACGTTCGAAAATTTCATTTAAATCATCTTTATACGAGTCAATTAAATTACCATTGATTTTTACAAATTGAGTTAAAGAGATATTTTTTTGATAACGTTTTACTGTTCCGTGAATAATTTCGTGTTCCACAAATAATTCAATTGCAGATCTAAGATAACTATAACCATCAGAGGCAATATCGGATTCTTCTTTATTTTTAGGAGTATTATTCACAATAACATTTATTTTCTTAATATATTCTTTAACCTTATTTATTTCTTCTTCAGATTGCACAATGAAGCCAGTTTTATCATATTCATTTTTCGAGTTGTAAAATTTATTTTCAGTACCTTTATAAGTAGGTTGTTTTGTGTAATATAAAAAGCAATTAAAAAGAAGTATGCTGTGAGTAAATGCTATGACTTGCCTTTCTTTAGATAATTTTATTAAGCGTTTTGCGACATCATCAATAATTTTATGATCAAGACTGTTAACAGGGTCATCAAAAATAACTGGTGCTATTGTATTATCAAGTTGAAGTTCTGTTAAGAATTCTGCTAAAGCAATTGCTTTTTGTTCACCTTCGCTAAGTATTTCCAAAAGAGAATATTTATTTATACGATGCGAAATTTTAGAATTAGTCTTATCTGTTTCAAAATTCAACTCAATATCTAAGTGTGATTTTCGAAGAGCTTTTAATTCAGCTTTAAAAATATTAGCAAAATTTGTCTCAACTAAGATTTCTCTTGCTTTTGAAGTCTTTCTGCTAATTGAGTTCGTATTAAAACTATTTGATTTAGTATTAAATTGAGATATTCTTTTTTTATTTTCTATTGCTGTTTTTACTTCATTAATTTTAGAAGATAATAATTTTCGATCATTAAGTTCTTCAATTTTCTTGATTAATATATTTTGTTCTACAGAAAATTTTAAGAGTAGTTGTTGTTTTTCTTTTAGTGATATATTTAGAAATTCATATTTGGAATTAAGGAATTTTGTATAATTATCATATTTAAAAGAAAATGAGAAATCTTTATTGAAATTACCTTTAATAAATTGTTCTTTCATAATTTTCAATTTTTGGTTATATTCTTGTATCTTCTTAGGTTGAATTGGTTTATCTTTTTCATCTATCCCAAAAGTTGATTGATGAAATACTAAATTTGTATTAATTTGAAAAACCTTATCAACGAGATCTTTTTTTTGTTTTTCTGTTACTATTAACTCATCTTTTGTTACATCATTAAGAAGTATATGATAATTATCTAACAAATCTTTTGCTTTATTATCTAAAGGTTGTAAACAATATACACAAATATCATTTTCCTCTGGATAATTAGGTTTGTTGATAACTTTTATGTATTTCTCAGCTGCATTAATAAATGATTCAAATTGTTCAGATTTGTAAAACTCAATTCCAAATTTTTTACCAATTTCATTTATTCCTTTACTTTGCATTTCTTCAAGAGATTTAATCTTTTCATTAATCAGTTGAAGTTTTTCAATGTTTTCAGATGTGAGTATCAAACTTGCACCTTTAACTTCCTCATTAATGCTTTTTATTTCAGCAAGAGAAGTTTTGAGATTGCTAATTTCTATTATGAGCAAGTTTATATTTAAATTTGATAGTTCCTTGTTGCTTTTCTCTAAAATGTCATTTTCAGAATCACCAAAATTTGAAAGCTCAACTAATTTATATTCCAGTGATTTATCTGATAATTCGGAAATATATATTTGTTGAGGAGTGCCTTTATGCAAATTGTCAGTCCAAGTAAGATTTGTATTATATTTTGATATCTCGACTTCAAATAAACTACTAAGCTCTTGAAGTTCTTCTTTAACAATGTTGAATAAGTAAAATCCAACTGGTGAAACAAGTAACTGTCTATCAGAAAGAGAAATCTGCACACAATTGTTATTAAAAACAGAGATATTACTTAAATCAGAATTACTCTTATTACAATCCCAAGAAAATTCCTTTTCAACATCATCTGACTTATATTTGATTGTTGCTTTCTTATTTTGCTTTGTCTTAAAAATATCAGATAAAATTATATTATTTTTATCAAAACTAAAACCAAGATTTTTGAGAATTCGGGCATAACCAGTTTTTCCTGTTCCATTCTCTCCATAAATTACAGTTAAGTTTTCGCTAAAGTTAAGTTGTTGATTTTTAGCTAATTTGTTTACTCCCTCAATATTAGATAATGAAGATAGAAGAATTTTTTTCTTTGTAGGTGTATATTTTGGCTTCAGAATAGATGATTTTTTTAGAGATGATAAAAGATTAAAAGAATCTAAGAAAAGCTTGAAAATTATTTTACGATCTGAAGGTATTAAGTTAGTTTCTGTGCTTATGATTATTTGAATCAGTTTCTTTGCCCATTCTCCTTGTGTCTCAGCCCATTCCCAAAGAAAATCTTCGATTTCTTTTCTTTTTGATGTCGTTGATTTCATCTTAACTTCCTTTAATTAATTATTACAGCTAACATATGCACGCTGCGCCCTTATAAAAGGTGCACATAACTAACCTATAGTTATGACAAAAAGGTATACAATAACTTTTATTTTGTAGGTTATTGTATACCTATCAATCCTCAATATCAATATCCAAGTTATCAAGTGGACTCTTAATTTTACTGAGTCCTTTTTTTGTGATATGTATATAAATTTCTGTTGCCTGCCCCATAGTTTTGAAAAAATGTATCGGGGTTTTTAAATTCTTATGTCCAAAAATTTCTTGTATAAATTTCAAGTCTTCTCTCCTAAATTCTAATGCTGCAAATTAATTATTAAAATCAAAACCGAATTTGTAAATATTATTACTATGTGTCAATTAGAAAATGTTTTTCAGTTAAGAAGTTTAGTTATTTAGTGGTTAATAAGAGAAAATAGATATGAAAAATCTGAGATTCTTCCGTCTACTCCGGCAGATGCCGGAAATGATATACAGAGTATTGAATTATTCCCACAACTGATCAACCAAAGGCAAGTAAAAGTTGTGGGAATAATTCACATTATCAATGTTCTAAACCTTACACAGTTCGCAAGGTTTTGAGTCTCTATTTCCCCACCGGATTATCTACCACCGGAAGTTTCATAGTTACCGGTCTTTTTTCTTTTTGAATATCGAGTTCCTCGATCAGGATAGCATCAGGTAAAATAAAGGATGAGGGAACACCATTCAATAGCCACAGATCCTCGTTGGAAAAAGCAAACATAAAGGGGTTTATTCCACCATTGTTTTTGGATATAATTGTATTATAAGCGAATTGATGAGAAGAAGTCCCCAGAATTTTCTTTAAAGTTTTAGCTGATAAACCTGCAATTTCTGTTGTGCGGACAAGTTCTTCTTTTCCATCATCTAAAGAAACTTTGTAGATATATAAAGGTCTTGTTGCAGAACTTTTGTTTCCATCAGGTGGAGTGTAAAACATAGAGGCATCTAATCTTTTCTCTTTTCCGGAATTCAAGGATTCCATTTTTCTAATGATAATTGCATATTCCAGATCTTCTTCCAAAGCTGTTTCAATTAACATATCTTTTAGCTTTTCCTTTTGTATTCCTTCTGAAGAAGAAATAGATATTACACCCGGACTTATCTCTGAAGTTACTCCACCAAGAAGCAAACCGGTTCTATTGTGACCGTTCGAGCTTTTAATTTTCGTGGTTGGAGTGCGTCCATTCAAAAGAGTTTTAAGAATGCCATTCTCAACCAGGATCAACTCATCATCAGGTTGAATACCCTCTGCATCGATTTCAAAACTGCCGATCAGTTTTGTTTCATTATATTTTTTAACTTTGGGAGCTGTTTTTACTGTAAGATCTCTCGATATTATTTTCTTATTAATTTTCGGTTCGAGAGATTTGCCCAACATTTGTCCGATCATTGCTGCCATATTAGGTTGGCTGAATATAGGTTTTCTTACTGCGCACAAACCTGCATTACCGGAGAACAAAGTTTGAGTAAAAAGTTCGGCAACAGCCTGATCTTCAAATAGAACAGGACCTGAATATGAATCATCAAAAACCGGAGCATCCCTGATGGCAAGAAGCCTTTCCGACATTGTTTGAACTTCCAATTTCATTTTTTCTATCGAAGGCAGATCGGCAGGCGTTAAGGCATAATACAATAAATGGTCGAAAAGAGGTTCACCATCTTCTGCTTGTGTTTGTGCGTTTACCCGTATTGCGGTCAAGGTTACGGGATATTTTGTTTCTGTTCCTTCGGTATTCAGAAAATAAATTTCTGCCTGATATAAAAAGATGGAAACATTTGAGGAAAATATTTCCGAATAATCTTTTAAAATTGCCGAAAGTTCGATTGCTGTGTTTTCCCACTTCTGTTTATCAAAATCGAAAGTAACAGCGGGAATATTCAAATCAGCAGTTTCTACTTCACAAAAATCTTCGAGTTCTGCTTCTTCTTCAGAAAGGTTCTGCTGCTTTATCGCAGAGATTTTCCTCTCATATATTTCTGCTACATTTTTAAAGCATCTATCCGTAGTTTTCCACAATGAATTTCTGATTCCAAAATAATCATTATCCAGAGGAATATTCCCCTCATAAGAACCCATATTATACATATTATTCAGTTCGATAAAATTCTCATTGTTCTGTTTATAGCTTCCAACTAAAACTTGAACATTGTGTTTTCTATACGGTTTTTCTATCGATCTTATTATTGCTCCGAGTGTGGAACTGATATACAGGGTCTTGGCATCACTGATCGTATAACTTATGAAGAAAGGTTTTTCCAGTCCTTCCAATTTCAGATTTTCCAGGTTGCGGTTCATTTCGTCTTTCATTGCTTTTTGGATTACCTCATCGGAATTGGTTTGACAGAAGAGGTTTGTTGTAAGGAAGATAATGGACAATACGGAAATCATTATAATAATCTTTGTAAATTTCATATTTAACTCCTCGCTAATGTAATTTTTTATCATCCAGGTCAGGACGTGGAAGTATGGGCGGTCTTTCCTGGGATTTTATTTTTTTCTGGGTTTCGATCCGCTTAACGAATAAAGCAGGTGAAATAGCTGTAACAGGCACTCTTCCGGATTCTGCACCACAAAAACCGGTAAACACTTCCGGCGTATTTCCTGCTTCTTCAACCTGAGAGAACATTGCCAGAGGTGTTCCAACAAGATCCACTCCCCGCACCAATTCATCCGGTCTTCCATCGGCGTAAATTCTATATACCTCGGTGGGAGTTACATTAAAAGCGTTGGGA
Source organism: Candidatus Cloacimonadota bacterium (assembly GCA_030600585.1). GTDB lineage: Bacteria > Cloacimonadota > Cloacimonadia > Cloacimonadales > TCS61 > Tenebribacter. The sequence continues at coordinate 7,500 of JAUVLU010000058.1, forward strand.
ACATATCTTCCGGTCATAGTAAAACCACCCATTACATTCTCAAAGATATAACCGTATTCCTGTCCCTGATCTTTTAGTTCAGCTATCAATTTTTTCCGCAAATCTTCCATTGAAAGAGGATTACCGGTTTTAACTATTAGATTAGATTGTCTGGTAACAGGCTGTTTACCCGCTTCCGCGCGACCATGTCCGTTTGAATTATCAAATCCTTCGATCGGGCAGCGTGACATTAAAAATCCTTTTAGAACACCATTTTCTACAATAGTTACTTCTTGAGCTTCGATTCCCTGATCATCATATTTATAATATCCGAATAAATCCTGACCGAGATAATTATCTGTGAGAGGTTCAAAAATAACGCTCAGGTGCTCAGGTAATACTTTTTCACCGATTTTTTTCTTAAAAGTCTGGGCATCGGTTTCGCTTTTTAGTCTTTGACCCTCGACCCTGTGTCCGAAAATTTCATGAAAGAACACACCTGCTGCTTCTCCTGAAAGAATGGCAGGTCCGGAAAATGATTCGACAATAGGAGCATTCTTCAAAGCGGATAAAGTTTCCACCATTTTTTCAATGTCTTTCATAATAACTTCATCTGCCGGTAAATCTTCCGGCTTATAAGAAAAATATGATTTATATAACGGCAAAACCATCCCATCTTCAGATTTTATGCTTCCGCTTGTCGAGAGGAAGGTATTCGTCGTGTTCTGGGTGATTTTTCCGCCTTCGGAAGAGACAAAATATTTTCTTTCAATATTGAAGCGGAAACTTGCATATCCCACAAAAATGGATTCATCATCCAGAAATGGTTTGGAATATTTTTTTACTTTTTCTTCCCACTCATTTAGATCGATGTTAAATTGATCCAATTCTATCTGTGATTCAAAATATGTATAAGGTTTCTCGATGGAAAAATCAGATGATTTATCTTCTTCTTCGACCTTAACAGCCACATTTGCTTTCACTTTTGCCAGCTTGTCTTTTGCTTTGAGATATTTATGGTTCATTTCATTCCACAAAGTTTGTCTGATTGCATCAGGGTCGTTTGTGAGAGGAAGTTTTATCCCGAATTGGAAATAATCCATCCAACTACTGTAATCATCTCGAAGTTCATGAGTATTGTCCTGTTCATTGCTGCCAACTCGTACTTCTACATAGAGAGTTCTTTTTGTGGATTCCCTGGAACCTGTTAAGTTCCCAAAGGTTGCATCGATATTAATCGAAGTTACTTCGTTCACCCTGTAACTTATGTAATAGGGTGGAATTTCTTCGTTTTTCAGTTCGGACATCTGACGTTCAATTTCTGAGGAAAGTATATCGATAAGTTTGTCATTCGTGTTTGCAGCAAATAACACACATACAGATAAGAAAAAGAACATGAATAAAATCGGTTTTTTCATTTGATCCTCCATTATTTTTTTAAATTCTATTTTTTATTACTGCTAATGTTTGGAACACGCCATGTCATCTCGTCATGAGCATTGGATTTGTTTTTTCAAATCCTGATGCGATCAGTGAGATGATAAAAGACGAATATATTTTCAAATCTTCTCTCCTAAATTCTAATGCTGCAAATTAAGTATTAAATTTAAAACCAAATTTGTAAATATTATTATTATGTGTCAATTAGAAAAAATTTTAGCGTTACGAAGACAATCCGTCAAATGCCGGAGGAACGAGTAAAACCCCCCTTCCCATTAGTTTAAGGGGAAGGGTTGGGGATGCAATGACACAGAACCAAAATATGACACTAAACCCCCTTACAAGGGGGACAAAAAAACGACAATATTTTTTTTCAGCAGTTGTCTTTCTTTGCGTACTTAGCGTACGCCATTGCGCATAAATCTTTGCGGTGAATTATACTTCATACTATATAATAAAAATTGACTAAATAATATGTGATTATTTTTTTCCAATTAATGAAAAATAATAGAGATCAAGAATTGCGGAAAATAATCCAGCTTAGTGTATTGGGAATTACAATGATAGTTGTTGTGCTACTTATCAACGGTGTATTTTGTGTAGCGCATAGTTTCTGCCCATATTCAAGTATCTGTTTTGGAGTAATGAGCTTAAATCCCGGTTTTGCAAAATTATTATATCCAATTTCTGTTATCATCGGTCTGCTTATTGCAGTTGCTTCCATATTTTGGGGAAGAAGATTCTGCGGATATATCTGTCCTTTCGGTACTGTGCAGGAGATGATATTCAATTTGAACCCAAGATCCAAGAATAACAAACAGCTTCATTTGCCGGTTTGGCTGCACAAACTTTTAAACGGATTGAAATATATTATAATGCTTATCACAATTTTGGCGGCATTTCGTTCCATACAGTATGTTTATATGAAATTTTGTCCTGTCCTTGCAGTGTCGCATCCACAGAATATCACGATCTTTTCCGCAGCAACTTTATTTGTTATATTTGTAATCGGTTACTTTATAAACCGATTCTGGTGCAGATATTTATGTCCTTATGCAGCTTTAATGAATGTATTTCAATATTTGGGAAAATTACTGCGTATCAGAACAAAGCGAATTCACACAAGCGAGGAACATTGCATAAATTGTAAACTTTGCACAATGAACTGCCCGATGCAGATAGAAATTCATAAGGAAAAATATGTAGAGAATGTTAATTGTATTTTCTGTTTGAAGTGTCAGCAGTGCTGCCCAATTGATAATGGAATTGTAATTGAAAAAGTAAAGAAGAATAAGAAATTTGTGGATTAAATATTGCTTATAGAAAAGAAGGTTATGAGTAATAAAAAAATAGAGTGTTTGTCATCTTGCCTGCCAAGTCGAATCCGGCAGTTGCCGGAGAAGACTGGAGCGGAGACGAGGGATAAAAAGTATCTTTCATCTTACTCACGATTAATCTCTTGTGAGAGCTTTCAGCTTTGCTCCTAGTGAAAGAATGATATCCTTCCTAAAAAGAGCAACGAGCGAGACTCGTCAGGATGACAGTATAAGATTTTGCAAAATCTTATAAAAAATTAAAAATGGAGATATAAATGAAAAAAAGATGGATAATAGTAGTTGCTGTTTTGTTAACAATTACATTTAATGTATTCTCAGAATCAAACGAAAAGATTGAATTAACGAGCTATTCCGGTATATTAAAACAGATTGCCGGTAACTGGTTTTTAAATACAGGTGAAGATATTATTGAACTATCTCTTGCGCCGGACGCATTTTTAAAAGAGAATAAAATTGAGCTTACATCTAAAATGGAATTATCGGTAAATGGAATATTGCAGGAAGATAAGCTTATTGTTCATTCGCTGGTTATCGAAGAAATTGAGTTACCAATCAGGGATGCAGCAGGAGAAGCTTTATGGAAAAACAAACCATATTACGTTAATCCTGATAAATGTATCGGTTGCAGATTATGTGTGTCAAAATGCCCAAATGGGGCAATTACAATGGTAAAAGGTGTTGCTGTAATTGATACCGATAAATGTGACGGATGTGGAATTTGTGCTGACGGGGACGGAGAAAAATATCAAGGCTGCCCAGTAAATGCTATCAAACAAACCGAATAGTATCTCTAATATAATAAATCTGTTCAATTCCCCCTTGTAAGGGGAAATCCGACATTTGTCGGAGAGGGGTTGAAATTTTGCGTGTCACCCTGAGCGGAAACTGAATGTATTTTGTCATTCCCGAGAAATCGGTTCCGATAAGACCCTGCCCTACCGGTGAGGGATCAGATTGCCTGTAGATCAGGGTTGAATCTGTAATGATTTCTTTTGAACTATCATCGAGAAATGTTGCGGTGAAAAACTGGTGTTCGCGAAAGTCGGTATCGAAAAGCATCCCTCCTCCCGCACCAAGAAAAAAGCCTACAGTACGGGAATTATAAATGTAAGCGATGAGGTTGAAGGTAAGGACTTTTGTGGTAATCCTGTAATTCAGGTTGGACTCGACAATAACAGGTCTCTCATCCAGAAATCCTGTGACTGTATC